>DASRJP010000155.1:0-6057 GCA_035649415.1 Pirellulaceae bacterium
AGCCCGCGTCGCCTCAACATTGAGCTGCGCGGCCGGAATCAGCTTCTGGTGGTAGAGTTCGACCGACTGCCGCGTCTCTTCCAGCCGCTCGTACGCCTGCTGGACTTCGTACTGAATGTCGAGTTGCTTCTGCTCGTATTCGGCGACCCGCTGGCTGAGGCGGAACTCGGCTTCGCTCACCGCAGCGTGCCGCTTGCGGCGATAGAGCGGAATGTTGAGCCCCACCCCGACCTGTCCCCACATCTCCTTCTCCGGCATCATGGCGTTATACGCGCCGATCACATCGACGTCGGGGTAGTACTGCTTGTAGGTCAGTTTCAGCGAGGCCTGTTCGGCCTCGATGCGGTGGGCTAGTGCCGCCAGGTCCTGCCGCTGCAAAAGCGCCTGACTCATCAGCAATGGCGGCTCATCGGCGGGAGCCACCTCGGGGAGTGCCGCCGGCGCTGGCAGCGGCGCAGCCGGTTGCCGCCGCAAGAGCGTGTTGATTCGCGCGACGGCGACGCGCTCCATCCGCTTCAGTTCGAGTTGCCGCCGCGCCAAGTCGGCCAGTTCCACGTCAGCCTGCAGCACATCCTGCTGCGTGACCAGATTCGTCTGATACCGCACCTGGGCCGACTCGCGGAGTTGCGTCAGAAGCTCGGTGCTCTCGCCATTGAGCCGTACCAACTGTCGCACCAGGTAATAGTCGTAAAACGCCATCTGCGTCATCAGCGCCAGTTGAACGCGGGCATCTTCCGCATCGTGGAACGCGGCATCGGCCTCGCTTTGGGCCACCTGTCCACGTGCGCGGCGCTTTCCGGGCCAGGGAAACCGCTGCGTCACCTGAAGCTGCTGCCCGCCGGCGACGTCGTCCGCGCCGAGCGCGGCCGGGGCCAGCATGGCCATGAACATCGGGTCTTCGAGAGCCACCGCCTGCGGGAACTTTTCCGCCGCGGCTTGCCAGGCGGCAATCATGGCCTGAAGCGACGGATTGCGGCTCTCGACTTCGGCCACTAGTTGCTCGAGCGTCAGCTCATTCCCCTCGATCACCAGGCCGTTGTAGTCGGTGATCGTCGGAGCGACCGGTTGGCCCGCGCGGTCCGAAGGGGACGGCAGTGGCTCTGGTGGAACGGCGGCGGGCGCTGGCTGCTGGTGTGAGGCGGGAACGATGTCCGCCTTCTGAAGCTGGTGCTCGACGCGTCGTCTTCTGGGAACCGGTTCTAGTTCGACGGGTGCTGGCTCGAACTCCCCCAGCGGAGGCGGAGGCGCAGTTGCAATCACTCCCGGGCCCGGATCGCCAAAGTGGCAACCGGCCAGCAGAACCAGCGCGGCGATAGTCCAGGCGCGGATTTTCCAGGCGTTTGCCGACATGGCGAGCATTTTGGGGCGTTTTTGGCCGGATTACCGGACTTCCTGGATTTATCGGCATTTGCGGCAAAGTCGCACGGTGTTTGACTGGCGTGCGAGCAAGTCTGCCCAGTCGGCAAGGTTTTAATTGACATTCCATCGTGGCTGTCCCTAGGATTGAATGGACATACGAGGTCGCGTCCTAATAAGCGCCCCATGAAACTCCGCCTTTCTCGACGATTCAGCCGCTCTCTGGCTTCGGTTGTGATCTGGGTGATGGTGCCGCTAGCAGCGCTGGCGGGGCGACCAAGCACCGCATGCGTTTGTGCCGATGGTCGGATTCAGTCGCTGTGCCCGCTGATCTGGCCGATTGCGGCATCTGGCAAGTCGTGCTGTCTGGCGCACGTGGCGGGAAATTCCTGCTGCGATGAGCATGGTCGCCAGGCAGGCGATAGCAGCGTCCACAATCGGCCGGGGAACTGTTGTCGCAGCGTGCTGGCCGCGTCGGCACTCGAAGTGCGTCGTACCGACGGAGGCGCTTCGGCCGCGTCTGCACACGGGGCAACGATGGCGGCGCCAGTGTCGCAGTTGGAGGTCGATGCGGCAGCTCATTGCAAGGCCGTTGGAACTCTCGTTGGGCCTCTTGCTGCCGATCTGCCGGTCCTCTTGTCGCGGCTGACGATCTAAACATCTGTTCTAGTGCCGCAGGTCTCTGCCGCGGCCTTGTAGTGCCTGGCTGCGCCTGCGTTGCCAGTGGCTTTTGGTCAGCCGGAAGATTTTAAGACGGATTCAACCTGCGCCGGTTTTGGGGCGCTCGATCGTGGGAGCATGAATCATGGTAGACCCGCAATTTACCGACGCCGAATTGCCGACTGCGGACGAGGGGGGCTTGCGCCCGCCGCCGGGAATGAGCTTCTGGCGGCGCGTCTGGTGGTGGTTCGATTTTCTGATCCTCGTAAACATCGCGCGGCTGCGGTTTGTGGCGATCCTCCTGGTGATTGGAATCGTCATCACGCAGTGGGGATTGATCACTCAGTACTACGAAAAGTGGACGCGGCCGGCGGCAACTTCATCCGGTGCGGGAAGTGGCGTCGAGTACTTCTGCCCCATGCACCCCACGATCATCCGCGACAATCCCAAGGACAAATGCCCGATCTGCTTCATGCCCCTCTCCAAGCGGAAGAAGGGAGAAACGGACGAGGTCGCACTGCCGCCGGGCACGGTCAATCGCGTGCAGCTCTCCCCGTATCGCGTGGTGCTGGCCGGCGTGCAGACCTGGACCGTGGACGACGTGGCGCTGGCCAAGGAAATCACCGCGGTCGGGACGGTCGAGTTCAATGAGCGGGGCCAGAAGACCGTCTCCGCCCGCATGAAGGGGCGTATCGACGAGCTGACTGTGAACGAAACGGGGCAGATGGTCGCAGAAGGAGACGTACTGGCCTCCATCTACAGTCCCGATTTGGTGGTTACGATGCAAAACCTGCTGGCGGCGCGGAAGGCGAACAACGCCAGCTTGCTCGGCGACGCGCGCACACGGCTGGAACTGCTCGGCATCAGCGCCGACCAGATCGACGAAATCCTGGCGACCGGCAAGGCGAATACGCACCTGAGAATCCGCTCGCCGATCAGCGGCCATGTGATTCAGAAGTACGTCCGCGAGGGACAGTACGTCGAAGAAGGAATGCCACTGTATGACGTGGCGGACCTGTCGAGCGTCTGGATTCAGGCGGCCGTGTATGAGGACGATTTGCAATTCCTGCCGGTGGCGCAGGCGCACAAGACCGACATGGACATCGCCGGACCGGAAGTGATCGCCACGACACGGGCCTTCCCCAACGAAGAATTCCGCGGCCGGCTGTCATTCATCCATCCTCACATTGATGAGCAGACGCGGACGGTCACGGTCCGCTTTGAGATCGAGAACCCGCAGCACAAGCTCCGCCCGGGCAGCACGGCAACCGTAAGACTCCAGGTCGCGCCGCAGGAGATCAAATCGCTCGCGGCATTCCAGGACAACGAACGCTCTGCCGCGATGCTGGCGGAAGGGAAGGTGCTGGCAGTGCCGGAGAGCGCGGTCATCAATACCGGCTCGCAGCAGATCGTCTATCGGCAGGCGACGCCCGGCGTGTTCGAAGGCGTGCTCGTGAAGCTCGGGCCGAAAATGACTTCGCCCGAAGGAGTCGTGTTCTATCCGCTGCTCGGCGGGTTGGCGCGGGGCGAGCAAATTGTGATGAGCGGGTCGTTTTTGATCGATGCCGAGACGCGGCTCAATCCGGCGGCGGGTTCGATCTATTTCGGCGGCAGCGGCGGCTCCAGCAGCGGGTCGAGCGTCACCACGGCGCGACCCAGCACGCCGGAGGATGAAGAAGCGAAGATTCAGGCGGCTCTGGCAAAGCTGCCCCCCGAGGACCGCAAGCTGGCCGAGGCACAGAAATTCTGCGCCGTGCTGGAGGAGAGCCGGCTGGGGTCGATGGGAGTCCCGATCAAGCTGTCGGTAGATGGACAGAGCGTTTTTGTCTGCTGCACCGGCTGCAA
This sequence comes from Pirellulaceae bacterium, assembly GCA_035649415.1. Classification (GTDB taxonomy): domain Bacteria; phylum Planctomycetota; class Planctomycetia; order Pirellulales; family Pirellulaceae; genus DATKDU01. Next base: position 3,862 of record DASRJP010000155.1, read on the forward strand.
GTCCGACGCACTGGCCGACCCGACCAAGACGCTCGAGAAGCTCAAGTCCCGGGGCAAGGGCTCGCCGAAAGCGGGAGCCCAGCCATGATCGAACGCATCATCGAGTTTTCGATCCGTAACCGATTTCTGGTGCTGTTTGTGGCGCTGGCCCTGACCGGCGTGGCGATCTACGCCACGCTGCAGACGCCGGTCGATGCCATTCCCGATCTGTCGGAAAACCAGGTGATCGTGTTTACCGACTGGATGGGGCGCAGCCCGCGCGAGATCGAGGACCAGGTGACCTACCCGCTGTCCCGCAAGCTCCAGGGGCTGGCGGGCGTAAAGGCGGTCCGCTCGTCGTCCGAGTTCAACTTCTCGATGATCACGATCATCTTCGAGGAGAACATCGATTTCTATTTCGCCCGCGACCGTGTCCGCGAGCGGCTCGGACAGGCAGCGGCATTTCTGCCCGCCGATGTCGTGCCATACATGGCCCCCGATGCCACGGCGCTCGGGCAAATTTTCTGGTACACCGTCGAAACCAGCCCGCAGCATCCGGTCGATGCCGGGCGGCTCTGGGCACTCAACAGATTTTACATCGCCCCCCAGCTCAACTCGGCGGCCGGCGTGGCCGACGTAGCCGTCGTTGGCGGAATGCCGCTGGAGTATCAGATTGACGTGCGGCCCGAGGACCTGCGGAACTACGGCATGACGCTGGGCGAACTGTCGGCGGCCGTGGCGCGGAGCAACATGCCGGCGGGGGGCGGCGTGATTCAGAAGAACAATGCCGAGTACATCGTCCGCGGCATGGGCTGGATCAAGAATCAGCGGGACATCGAATACACGGTCATCAAGGAGATCAATGGGACGCCGATCTACGTGAAAAACGTGGCCAGCGTGCAGCTTGGCGTGCAGTTCCGCCGCAGCGTCTACGAAAAAGACGGCAACGAAGTCACCGGCGGCGCCGTGCTGATGCGGCACGGTGAGAATCCTCTGGCCGTGACCGAAAACGTCAAGGAGAAGATCCAGGAGCTTCAGCCGGGTCTGCCAGAGGGCGTGCGGATCGTGCCGGCGTACGACCGCACGCGGCTGATCCACGGCGCGATCCACACTCTCACCGAGGTGATGTGGCACGAGATGCTGATTGCGTCGATCGCCATCCTGCTGATTCTGATGCACGTGCGGAGCGTGTTCGTGATCTGCGTCACGCTGCCGCTGGCTGTCCTCTTCTCGTTCCTGTTGATGTGGGTCCTGCGGATCACCGGCATCATCGATATCCAGGCCAACATCATGTCACTGGCCGGCATCACGATCTCCATCGGCATTCTGGTCGATCAGGCGATCGTGATGACGGAGAACGCCACGCACCATCTCAAGGAGCGCTTTGGCGACCAGCCGGTGACCGGCGACACGCGCGAGCTGGTGATCCCCGCCTGCCGCACGGTGGGCCGGCCGATCTTCTTCTCCGTGATGATCATGCTGCTGTCGTTCATCCCCGTGTTCATGCTCAGCGGCCGCGAAGGGAAATACTTCCACCCGCTGGCGTTCACCAAGAGCTTCGCCCTGCTCGGCGTGGCGCTGATTTCCATCACCGTCGTGCCGGCGCTAATTCCGTCGTTCATCCGCGGGCGCCTGAAAAGCGAAGAAGACAACTGGATCGTCCGCAGCTTCAGGGAGATTTACAAGCCGCTGCTGACCTGGGCCTTGCCGCGGCGGAACCTGGTGATGTGGATGTTCGCGGCACTGCTGATCCTGGCGGCGGGGATGTTTCCGCTTCAAGCGATTGTCGGCCAGGGTGCCTCGGAAATCGCGTGGAAGTGGTCGTTTTTGATTGTCTTTGCGCTGACGACGGCGCTGACAGTGATCTTCACGCGCCGCTGGTACTGGCAGCTACTTGCGCTCGTGACGCTGGTGCTGCTGGGTTTGTGGGCTCAGGGCTTTCCCAAGATCGGCGTGGACTTTATGCCAGCACTTGATGAAGGGATGACGCTCGACATGCCGATCACGGTGCCGCGGGCCAGCGTCACGCAGGCGGCCGACGACCTGAAGGCTCGCGATGCGCTGCTGCGGGGTTTTCCAGAAGTGGAATCGGTGATCGGCAAGGCGGGGCGGGCCGACACGCCAACCGATCCAGCGCCGCTGGACATGGTGGAGACGTTCGTCAATTTCCGCCCCAAGGAGCTGTGGCCCAAGCGCGTGCTGAGGTTTCGGGATGCG
>DASRJP010000156.1:0-6169 GCA_035649415.1 Pirellulaceae bacterium
AGCAGGAACATCCTCGACGCGCTCGCGCAGCCGCGGCAGCAGGATGGGAAAGACGTTGATGCGATACCACAAGTCCTCGCGAAACGTGCCGCTCTTGACCATGGCGGCCAGGTCGCGATGCGTGGCGGCGACGATCCGCACGTCCACGCGAATCGGATGCTGACCTCCCACCCGCTCGATGAAGCCGTCTTGCAGGACGCGGAGCAGGCGCACCTGGGCCGCCAGCGGCAGTTCGCCGATTTCGTCGAGAAACAGCGTGCCGCCGTCGGCCCGCTCGAACCAGCCGTGCCGTGTGTCACCTGCGCCGGTAAAACTCCCCTTTTCATGACCGAAGAGGTGCGAGTCGATTAGCTCCGGCGGAATGGCGCCGCAGTTGACGCGCATGAACGCTCCCTGGGCCCGAGCGGAGCGGGCGTGTATGGCGCGGGACACGACCTCCTTGCCGGTCCCCGTTTCGCCGAGGATCAGCACCGGGACGTCGGACTGGGCCACGAGCTCTGCGCGCTCCATCACGTGCCGCAGCCCTGATTCAGCGCCCACGATCGTGTCGCCAATCTCCTGCCGTCCCAGCCGCGAAAGCAGGGATCGCTTGTCCGCCTCGGCCGCTTCGCGCAGCGCCGCCAGCTCGCGCAGTCGCCGGTCGTTTTCCAGCGCCGCCGAAAACGGGTCGAGCAGCGCCTTTGCCATCTGCACGTGTGGCTGTCGGAACGATTTTCCGCGCTGGCATGCCAGGATCAGCACGCCGCTGGCGCCATCGGGACCTTCTAGCGGGCCGACGGCGATCTCCCCCTCGATTTCCTCGGGCACCACCAGGGCGGCGATGCCGCTGCGTTTGCTGCGCGGCGACTGCACGACTGATTTCGCTTTGGCCCAGGCGAGGAGGCGGCGGAAGTGAGCCGCGGTCAGGCTGGTCCGCGGGGCAGCGTGCAGCGTCTGTCCCGCGGGCAAGCCGATCGCGACCGTGTCGAGCGCCTGATGGGCCAGATCGAACCGGCGGATGAGCAGCGCCGCTAGCGGCAAATGCTGCTCGAGCATGTCGGCAATCGTGCTGGCCGATTCGTGAATTTCGATATGGCGGCAGGCTTCTCGCCAGACTTCGAGCAGGACGTCGCGAAAGGGTTCCGTGGGCATGATCTATCAAATATAACGGACATCCGTCATTAATGACGGTAACTGAACCATCATATTTGATGGTATCCGTCGAGGTCCAGGCGACTTGCCCGCAAAACCGCTTCAAAAGCGCGGTTCTTGGCCCTTGGCACGTTCGTTGCCAATGGTCCGCCCACGCCCCGGGCCGTCTCATCAACCGCCCACTGGATCCATTCAAAGAGGCTTCGCCATGCACGCTCGCAACCTTCCGCTCTGGCTTTTGGGACTTTTGGCGGTTTCGCTAGCGGGCTGCGGCGGAGCGACTAACGCCTCGTCGTCCGGCGAATCGTCCGGCGCCAGGAGCGCGAAATCGCCGGTGGCGCTGCTCAACGTCTCGTACGATCCGACGCGCGAATTCTACCAGGAGTTCAATGCTTCATTCGCGGCCTACTGGAAAGAGAAGTCGGGACAGGACGTGTCGATCGAGCAGTCGCACGGCGGCTCCGGCAAACAGGCCCGCGCGGTCATCGACGGCATGAAGGCCGACGTCGTCACGCTGGCCCTGGCCTACGATATCGACGCGATTGCCGACAAGGCTCAGTTACTGCCCAAGAACTGGCAGCAGCGGCTGCCGCACAACAGCAGTCCGTACACTTCGACGATCGTGTTCCTGGTCCGCAAGGGAAATCCAAAGAACATCAAGGACTGGGGAGACTTGATCAAAGGCGATGTGGAGATCGTCACACCCAATCCCAAGACCAGCGGCGGCGCCCGCTGGAATTACCTGGCCGCCTGGGGCTATGCCCTCAAGCGCGAATTGGGCGATCTGTCCAAGCTCAAGGACCCGGCGGCCAAGGCCGAGGTCGAGTTAGCGCAGGCCAAGGCGCGGGCGTTTGTCGCAGAAATCTACAAGCGGGTTTCACGGCTCGACACGGGGGCTCGCGCTTCCACCAACACGTTCGTCCAGCTTCGCCAGGGGGACGTGCTGCTGGCCTGGGAAAACGAGGCCTTCCTCTCCGTGAAAGAAGCCAAGTCGAGCGACTTCGAGATCGTCGCGCCGAGCATCAGCATCCTGGCCGAGCCGCCGGTCGCTGTCGTGGACAAGGTCGCCCAGAAAAACGGCACGACCGAAGTAGCCAAGGCATATCTGGAGCACCTCTACTCGCCGCAAGGCCAGCAGCTTGCGGCCAGGCACTTCTACCGCCCGGCGATTGCCGAGTCGATCTCCGCCGAGCAGCGAAACCAATTCGCCACGCTCGAGCTATTCAACATCGACGACGTGTTCGGCGGCTGGGCAAGAGCGCAGCACGAGCACTTCGACGACGGCGGCATCTTCGACCAGATCCAGCAGGGGAAGTAACCGAAAGAATCGGCGCCTCGACTCGCTTCCCGAGGGAAGACACCATGCGACTGGCCCTGAAAAAACACAGCGTGCTCCCCGGCTTTGGAATGACCCTCGGCTACACGGTTTTGTACCTCAGCCTGATCGTGCTCATCCCGCTGTCGGTGCTCATGGCCCGCACGGCAACCATGCCGCTGGCCGAGTTCTGGAATACGGTGACGGCGCCGCGCGTCCTGGCCGCCTTTCGGCTGACCATCGGCGCTTCGCTGGCGGGCGCCTTGATCAATGCGGCCTTCGGTTTCGTCGTGGCCTGGTCCCTCGTCCGCTACCGGTTTCCGGGGCGCAAGCTGCTCGACGCCGTGGTCGATATGCCGTTCGCGCTGCCCACGGCCGTGTCCGGCATCGCCCTGACGGCGATCTTTGCGGAAACCGGCTGGCTGGGCCAATTCCTGTTTCCTCTGGGAATCAAGACGGCAATCTCGCCGCTCGGCGTGACCATTGCCTTGACGTTCATTGGTCTGCCGTTCGTCGTTCGCACGCTCCAGCCGGCGCTCGAGGAACTCGACGCCGAAATGGAAGAGGCGGCGGCCAGCCTGGGGGCCAATCGCTGGCAGACCTTTTGGCGCGTGATCCTGCCGACGGTCTTGCCGGCGCTGCTCACGGGCTTCGCGCTGGCCTTTGCACGGGCGCTCGGCGAATACGGCTCGGTGGTCTTCATCGCCGGCAACAAACAGCTTCAGACGGAAATCACCTCGCTGCTGATCATGATCAAGCTCGACCAGTACGATTATGCCGGGGCGACGGCCATCGCCTCGGTGATGCTGGTGGCATCTTTCGCGATCCTGCTGGCGATCAACGCACTTCAGTGGTGGGTGGCCCGCGGCCGCCTGGAGGGCGCCTAGTCATGTCTGCAACTGCGAAATCCCGCCGCGCGACCAATGATCCGCTCTGGCTGCGCATCGTCCTCATCGGCATTTCCTTTGCCTTCGTGGGCGTGCTGCTGGTGCTGCCGCTGGTCGTGGTTTTTACCGAGGCGCTACGGCACGGCCTGGGAACGTACCTCACCAGCCTGCGTCAGCCAGCCGCCTGGCAGGCAATCAAGCTGACGCTGATTGCCGCCGGCATTTCCGTGCCGCTGAACCTGGTGTTTGGCGTGGCGGCGTCTTGGGCGATCGCCAAGTTCGATTTCCGCGGCAAGAGCCTGCTGATTACGCTCATCGACCTGCCGTTTGCGGTGTCGCCGGTGATTTCCGGCCTGATCTACATGCTGCTGTTTGGCATGCAGGGGCTGTTTGGCAAGACGCTGGCCGCCTGGGACATCGAAATCATCTTTGCGATTCCCGGTGTGGTGCTGGCGACGGTGTTCGTCACGTTTCCCTTCGTGGCCCGGGAATTGATCCCGCTGATGCAAGAACAAGGGAATGAGGAAGAGCAGGCCGCGCTGTCCCTGGGGGCCAGCGGCTGGCAGACCTTCTGGCGGGTGACGCTGCCGAACATCAAGTGGGGTCTGCTGTACGGCGTGATCTTGTGCAACGCCCGCGCCATGGGGGAATTCGGCGCAGTGTCGGTTGTCGCCGGCCATCGCGATCGCACCAACACGGTCCCGCTGTACGTCGAGGCCCTCTACAACGAGTTCAACGCCCCGGCGGCATTCGCCATGGCGTCCATCCTGGCCCTGCTGGGTCTGGTGACGCTGGCGGCAAAAACGTACCTCGAGTGGAAGCTTCAGAATCAATTTCGCGAAACCCTTGAGCCGGCAGCGGCAGAGGTCTGACCATGAGCATTGAAGTTCAGCGAATCAGCAAGAGCTTTGGCGCCTACAAGGCGCTCGACGACGTGAGCATGAAAGTAAACGATGGCGAGCTGGTTGCTCTGCTGGGACCCTCCGGCTCCGGCAAGACCACGCTGCTGCGGATCATAGCCGGACTCGAAACGCCGGACGACGATGACCGATCGGCAATTCTTTTCGACGGCATCGACGTGGCCCGCCAGCGAGTCGGCCAGCGGCAGGTCGGCTTTGTGTTTCAGCACTACGCGCTTTTCAAGCACATGAGCGTGTTTGAAAACATCGCCTTTGGCCTGCGCGTCCGCCCGCGGGGCCAGCGGCCTACCAATCAGCAGATTCACGACAAGGTCAGCGAGCTTTTGAAGCTGATCCAGCTCGAAAACTTCGGCCGCCGCTATCCGTCGCAGCTATCTGGCGGCCAGCGGCAACGGGTCGCGCTCGCGCGGGCCTTGGCCATCGAGCCAAAAGTGCTGCTGCTCGACGAGCCGTTCGGCGCGCTGGATGCCAAGGTGCGGCAAGGGCTACGGAATTGGCTGCGGCGGCTGCACGATGAAATTCACGTGACGAGCGTTCTCGTGACGCACGACCAGGAAGAAGCCTTGGAAGTGGCCGATCGCGTCGTCGTCATGAACCAGGCCCGCATCGAGCAGGTCGGCACGCCCGAAGAGGTCTTTCACCAACCGGCCTCGGAGTTCGTGATCGATTTCCTCGGCAACGTCAACGTCTTTCACGGCCGCATCGAGCAGGGGCAAGCCGTGCTCAGCGGCCTCGCAGCGATTGACCGCCGCCTGGGCGGCGAGCGCCGAACCGATCACTTGTACGTCCGGCCGCACGAGCTGGAGATCGAGCGGCACAAGAACGGAGTGCCGTCGATCGAGGCACGCGTGTCGCGAATCAATCCGGCAGGCGCTGTGGCAAAGATCGCGCTTGCGACCAGCGATGGAGACATCCAGGTGGACTTGCCGCTGGAGCGGCTGGAGCAATTGGCGCTGCATGCGGGAGACGAGGTGTATGTGTCGGCCAAGAAGGCCCGCGTGTTCGTCCCCGAATATGTGATTTAGAGCGTCTAACAAAATGATGTAGGTGACTTGGAATCAGATGGCTAGATTCATGGCAGCACAAGGAGGTGCAGTCATGGCTAAGCCGATCTTGGACGATAGGTTGTGGAAAATCATCGAACCACTTTTGCCGCCTCCGAAGAAGCGCCGCAGGCGGTATCCGGGGCGCAAGCCGATCGCGAATCGCCATGCCTTGTCGGCGATTTTGTTTGTGCTCAAAACAGGACTCCCCTGGGAGCATCTTCCGCAGGAGCTGGGCTGGGGCAGCGGCATGACGGCTTGGCGGCGTTTGTACGCTTGGCAACGCAAAGGCGTATGGCAGAAGATCCACGAAGCGCTGCTGGCGCACCTGCAAGAGGCCGACCGGATCGACTGGTCGCGTGCGGTCGTCGATTCCTCGTCTGTGCGTGCGGTGCATGGGGGAAAAAAACGGGACCCAATCCAACGGATCGCCGCAAATCCGGCAGCAAACATCATCTGGTCACCGACGCTAACGGCATTCCGCTCGCAGCCACGGTAACCGCTGCCAACCGTCACGACGTGACCCAGCTTTTGCCGCTGGTCGACGCGATTCCGCCGGTGCGCGGCAAGCGCGGCCGGCCACGGAAGCGTCCCCAACGGGTTCAGGGCGATCGCGCTTACGACTCTCATGCTCATCGCCAGCAGCTGCGATGTCGGGGTATTCAACCGGTGCTGGCGCGACGAAACACAGAACATGGCAGTGGCCTGGGCGTCTTTCGTTGGGTCGTCGAACGATCGGTCAGCTGGTTGCATCAATTCCGCCGCCTCCGCGTCCGCTGCGAACGTCGCGATGACATCCACGACGCATTCCTCAAACTCGGCTGCATCGTGATTTGCACCTACTTCCTGTAAGGTCATTTTGTTAGACGCTCT
>DASRJP010000157.1:0-18455 GCA_035649415.1 Pirellulaceae bacterium
CCACCACGGAAAATTGACCTTCCCGGCCGTGCTGGGGATCGAGGCCAGCCGCCAGCGGGCCGGGCGGCTGGTCGATGAGGCGTGTGCGGCGCTCGCCGGGTTTGGACCGCGTGCGGCAGCCCTGGAATCGCTGGCGCGATACATCCTGGAAAGGAATCATTGATGACGCAACTGCTCCCCAAGATTGAGTCTGCGCACGATCTCGCCGGAATGTCCGTGGCCGAGCTGAATCAGCTTGCCGGCGAGATTCGCGACGCGCTGTGCAACCTGCTCGAGGAGCGAACCGCTCACTTTGCGTCGAATCTCGGCGTCGTCGAACTCTGCCTGGCACTGCACAGCGTCTTCGACTTCCGCCACGACCGCCTGATCTGGGACACCGGGCATCAAATTTATCCGCACAAGCTGGTCACCGGCCGCTACCACGAGTTCCGCACGATCCGCACCAAGGGGGGCCTGATGGGCTACCCCAATCCCTACGAAAGTCCCTACGACCTGTTTATGACGGGACACGCCGGGCCGAGCATCTCCACGGTCTTCGGCATCAAGAGCGGCGACGACCTGCTCGGCGAGAGCGACCGCAAGGCGGTGGCTGTAATCGGCGACGGCGCGTTTCCGTCGGGCATCGTGTTCGAGGCGCTCAATAACATCGGTGGCGCGAAGAAGGACGTGATTGTCGTCCTCAACGACAACAAGATGTCGATTTGCCCGCGCGTCGGAGGCCTGGCCAGTTATCTCGACAAGCTGCGCTCGACGAGCTTCTATGCGGGTCTCAAGCACGAAGTACAGCGCATTCTGAACAACGTACCGCTCTTCGGTGATCCGGCCGAGCAGTTTCTCCACCAGTTCAAGGACGCCGTGAAAGCAGGCCTGCACGGCGGCATGATGTTCGAGGAACTTGGGTTCTCGTACTTCGGACCGATCGACGGGCACAACATCGCTTTGCTGCGCAAATACCTGCTGATGGTCAAGGACCGCAAAGGTCCCACGCTGCTGCACGTCGTGACTGAGAAAGGGCACGGCTTCACACCCGCCGCCAGCGATCCGGTTTTCTTTCACACGCCGCCGGCATTCGTCCAGCAGGATGGCAAGCCGGTTCCCAAAAAAGGGGGCAGCGGAAAGGCCTACACGCAGGTTGTTAGCGAAACGATCCAGCAGCAGATGCGCGACAATCCTCGCGTCACCGTGCTGACTGCCGCCATGTGCCAGGGAAACAAGCTCGAAAAAATTCGCGATGAGTTTCCAAACCGGTTCTTCGACACCGGCATTTGCGAGTCGCACGCGGTGGCCTTTGCTGCCGGCCAGGCCAAAGCGGGCCTGCGGCCAATCGTGGACATTTACAGCACGTTTCTCCAGCGCAGTTACGACCAGATCTTTCAGGAGGTGACGCTTCAGAATCTGCCGGTGGTGTTCACCATGGACCGCGCCGGCCTCACCGGACCGGACGGACCGACGCACCATGGCTGCTTTGACGTCGGGTACATGCGGGTTTTTCCGAACATGGTCGTGATGGCCCCTGGCGACGAATACGACGCCAAGGAAATGGTCGCCCTGGCACTGAAGCACAACACGCCGTCAGCGATCCGCTATCCCAAAGCCAACTCCGAGATGATCGGCGGCGAACGCTCACCCATGGAGCTCGGCAAGTGCGAAGCTTTCTCCTGGGGGCGCGACGTGACGATCCTTTGCTATGGCACGCTGCTGGGGGACTGCCTCCGCGCCGCTCAGAAGCTACGCGCCGAGGGCCTGGACGTCGGCGTCGTCAACGCCCGCTTCGCCAAGCCCATCGATCGGGAAATGGTGCTCAAAGCGCTTCGCGACTCGGAATTTGTCATTACCGTTGAAGAAGCGGCCTTGCAGGGGGGCTTTGGAAGCGCCGTCCTGGAAGCAGCCGCCGAATTGGGCCTCGATGCCAGCAGTCTCCTTCGGCTGGGCATTCCCGACCGCTTCATCGAGCATGGGGAGCGCGGCGAATTGCTGGCCGATCTGCGGCTCGATGCCGCCGGCATCGCCCAGACCTGCCGCGAGATTGCCGACCGGATGGGGATCGAGCGAGAAGTGGAATCCCCCACGCCGGGTTGAGCCGACATGCTCGACAGCTCCTTCGCCTCCGCCGCCCCCACCTGGCCAATCCAAGGTTCAAAGCCTCGCGCGCTGCTCTTGGGCTCGGGCAATCGACCGCATGTGGTCGAGGAGGCGGAGCGGCTGCGGCCGATCATCGATCGGCACGTCGAAGTGGCTCTCACTGACTTCCACTTCCACGAGGACCTCAGCCACACCGCCGCTGACTTTGCCATCGTCCTCGGCGGTGACGGCGCGATCCTCCGCTCAGCGCGCCAAATGGGCTCGCGGCAATTGCCAGTGCTCGGCGTGAATCTCGGCAAACTTGGATTCCTGGCCAGCATCGGGCCGGAAGAGCTGGTGCAGGTGCTGCCAGAGGTTGCTAGCGGCCAGTGCCGCGTGATCGAGCACCTTATGTTTCACTGCTCGGTCCGCCGCGGCCAGACGGTGATTGCCGAGCAGCTCGGGCTGAACGAGGCGGTAATCACGGCCGGCCCGCCGTACGCCATGCTCAACGTGAATCTTTACGTTGACTCGAATTTGGCGACCACCTATGCTTGCGACGGCCTGATCGTCAGCACGCCGGTGGGCTCGACCGCCTACAACCTGTCGGCTGGCGGACCAATCCTGCGACAGACGCTCTCGGCATTCTCCATTACCCCGATCAGCCCGCACACGCTGACCGTGCGGCCGGTGGTGGATACGGCCGAGCGAGTGTACGAGATGGAAGTGCCGGAGCCGAACGAGGGGACGACGGTGCTGGTGGATGGGCGGCCGCTGGCCAAGCTGACGGCGGTGGATCGCGTCCGCGTGGTGCGGGCCGAGCCACGGTTCAAGCTGATCGAGGTCCGGGGACACAATTATTACCAGACTCTGCGGGACAAGCTCGGCTGGGCGGGGAATTTGTACCGCAAAGGGTGAGTGGTGAGTCCCGGTTGGTGAGATTTCGCACGGAGGCGAACGATGAAGACGCTGCTTTTTTCCGCACTCTCGCTAACACTTCTGGCCGCTCCGCTGGCGGCACAGGAATACGAGCTGGCTCATAAATTCACTCCTGGCGAGGAAATCCGCACGCAGGTCGTCCACCTGGTGACCGTCGAGTCCAAGATCAAAGGGTTCACACAAACCGCCAAGACCCGCAGCGTCTCCACCCGAATGTGGAAGATCGTCAGCGTGGACGCCAAAGGAAATATCACCCTCGACAACAGCGTCGAGGCGGTGAGCATGTGGCAGAGCCACACTGATGACAAGGGAGTGAAGGAAGTCAGCTACGACAGCCAGAAGGACGTTGTGCCGCCGCCGGTCTACGAAGCGATCGCCAAGACCGTCGGCATTACTCTTGCGACGATCACCATCGACCCCGCCGGAAAGATCATCGACCGCCGCAGCAATCAGCCCAACTTCAACCCGGGCATCGGTGAGCTGACCGTTCCGCTGCCGGGCAAGAAAGTGAAGATTGGCGACACCTGGTTCACGCCGGAAGTGATCCCGCTCCGCACCGAGGAGGGAATGGTCAAGCGGATCGACACACGGCAGCTCTACAAGCTGGAAAAGGTGGAACTCGGCGTGGCCACAATCAGCGTGGTGACGCAGGTGCTCACGCCGATCAGCGATCCCAAGCTCGAGTCGCAGCTCGTGCAGCGGCTCCAGAAGGGGACGATCAAATTCGACATCGACGCGGGCCGGCTGATGCACAAGCAGATGGATCTTGACGAATCCGTCCTGGGCTTTGCCGGCGCGGACAGCAGCATGCAGTACCTGGCACGGCTGACCGAGGAGCCGCTTAAGAATGAAGAAGCGAGGGCCAAAAGTGGCGGTCAGAAGCGCTGAATCCGCTCTTAGCCGGAGTCTAACAGGCTCCGGGACGGCCGTGGGTATGTATCCCGCGCCTCGCTGATTAAGCCTTCGGCAAAAGTGCCAGCACCGCCGGGCTCGGCCGCGCGATGACGTGGCCGGCAATCAGCTTGCCGAGCGAACCTACTTTCGAGACGCCCGACTCGATGGCCGCTTTCACCGCGGCTACGTCTCCCTTGATCACAACGGTGATGTAGCCGCCGCCAAGTTTCTCTTTGCCAATCACTTCTACATTGGCCGCTTTGCAGGCGCTGTCGATGGCCTCGAACACGGCCGTGAAGCCCTGGGTCTCGATGAAACCAAGTGCGAACGATGCGTTGTCTGCCATGGGAGAATTCTCGCTCTTAGCCGGGTCTTCGTAGCTTGGGTTTTTGACGATCGACTGCTGAATCAGCGGGCTGATCTCGACCGGACTTTCCAGCGCTTTCATCGCCCGCGCATCCGGCTTGTTGATGACCGTCGCCACCGGCCGGCCGTTCATCTGCCGGGCCGTTTCTTCTCCGGCGGCCATCGCCGCTTTCACTGCCGCCTGTGGTCCGGTGATCTTCAGGACGATGCCCAGAAAATCGTTCAGCTCGGCCTGGTGCAGCCGAATCCCCGCGGTCTTATCCATCTGGTCAAGCGCCACCATCGCCGGCGTCAGACCGAAGACTTCGAGAATGCCGAGGGAGTCGTTCACGCGCTTGTGGGACAGGTTTCCAACCTGTCCAAAAAGTTGCTGGGACAGGTTGGAAACCTGTCCTACGTGGCCAGTATAGCTTGCGGTTTCCGGCTTGCGGGTGGACCGGGAACTGGCCATAACGTGTGGTCCGCAAGTACGATAGGATCGTCCTGGCCCACCCATTATCCCGCCCCAACTGGCCCCGCCGCAAAAGCACTCCCATGGATCGCTGGTTTTCCATCGCGCTCGGCGCTTGCCTGGCCGCTGCGACAAGCTCGCCCGCCGCCGACGCTCCGCCGCGCGTCGCGCCTTTTGAGCGGTTCTATTCCGGCGACAAAGGCGATCTTGTCGCTGCCGGCGAATTGCTTCTGGGCGAGCTGAATTGCACGTCGTGCCACCAGGCGGACTCTGCGCTCGATTCGCTCGTCGTCAAAAAGCCAGCGCCAATCCTCGACACGGTCGGCAGCCGTGTCCGGCCGCACTATCTGCTCAAGTTCCTTGCCGATCCCCAAGCAACCAAGCCCGGAACGACCATGCCGAACGTTCTGGCGGCACTTCCGGAAGCGGAGCGCAACGAAAAGGTCGAAGCGATCGTCCACTTCCTGGCGGCCACGGGCACGCTCAGCGAGTCGGCCGCACTGCGGCAAAGTGTCAATCGCGGCGAAGTTCTGTACCACTCGATTGGCTGCCTTGCCTGCCACGATCCGCGCAAGGACGACAACCAGCAGACGCTGGCGACGTCGATCAACATCGGCACGCCCAGCCGCAAGTACACCATTCCCGGACTGACGCAGTTTCTGGCCGATCCGGTAGCGATCCGCCCCGGCGGGCGAATGCCGCACGTCGTGAGCGACGCGACGGAAGCCCGCGACATAGCAGCCTACCTTTGCAAGGACCTCGACATCAGCTCAGGGCTTCAGTTCGCGGCCTACCAGGGCGAGTGGACGAAGCTCCCCGATTTCAGCAAGCTCCAGCCGGTCGAAGTCGGCGAAGCAGGGGGCTTTGACGTCAACGTGACTAAACTCAAAGATCATTTCGCTCTGCGATTCGACGGCCACATCCAGATCCCCGTGGACGGCAATTATCTCTTCCTGCTCCATTCCGACGACGGCTCGAAGCTGTACATCGACGGCAAGGTTGCCATCGACAACGACGGCGTTCACGCCGGGCAACAGAAGCGCAAACAGCAGCAGATGAAGGCGGGGCTGCACACGGTGGCCGTCGAATTCTTCGAGCAGGCGGGGGGCGAAGAACTGGATGTCGAATTCCAGGGGCCGAGCATGCCGCAGCAGGACCTGGCAACGCTGATCACTGCGCCGCCGCCGAAAGGGGACAAGCCGCCCGAGAATGCGTTCACCATCGATCCGGCGAAGGCGGCCAAGGGACGCGAGTATTTTGCCAGTCTGGGCTGCGCGTCGTGCCACGAGCTGAAGATCGGCGGCCAACACATCGCCTCGTCGCTGACCGCGCCGCCGCTGGCGAAGCTGAAAAACACTGGCGGCTGTTTGGAGTCGCCTCGTGGTAAGACTCCTGTCTATGCGCTTAGCGCCCGCCAGCGACAATCGCTCGCTGCCGCGATTGTCTCAACAAAATCGCCCAAGCCGCTCAGCGACGCCGACGCCGTGGCTCGCAACCTGGTCCGCTTTAACTGCTGCGCCTGCCATCAGCGTGGCGAACTGGGGGGCGTGGAAGATGAGCGCAATCCGCATTTTCAGTCGGACATGCCGGAGATGGGGGACGAAGGCCGGCTGCCGCCGACGCTGACCGGCGTCGGGGCGAAGCTGCAAACGGAGTGGCTCAAGACCGTGCTCGATCAGGGCTCGAAAGAGCGGCCGTACATGTTCACGCGAATGCCGCGGTTTGGGACCGCGAATGTGTCGCTGCTCGTCACGACACTTGACAAGCTCGATGCGAGGGCGGCCAAACCGCTGCCCAAAATCGACGTCGACGACAGCGACAAGAAGATTAAGGCAGTCGGCCGCCGGCTGGTCGGCGCCCAGGCCTTCGGCTGCATCAAGTGCCACACGTTCGCCGGCCACCGCTCGAGCGGCATTCAAGCGCTGAGCCTGACGACGATGACGAAGCGGCTGAAGCCGGAATGGTTCCACCACTACATGCAGAGTCCGCTGACATATCGGCCCGGCACGCGGATGCCAACACCGTTTCCGGACGGCCAGACGACGCTGCCGAAAGTCCTCGATGGCAGCGTGGACAAGCAAACGCGGGCGATGTGGGCGTATCTGGCGGACGGCGATAAGGCGATCCTGCCGGTGGGGCTGGTCACCGGAAAAATGGAGCTGATCGCTTACGACGAAGCGATCATCTACCGGAATTTCATCGACGGCGCCGGGCCACGGGCCATCGGCGTCGGCTACCCCGAGAAGCTCAACCTGGCGTGGGACGCCAATGGCCTGCGGCCAGCCATGCTCTGGCACGGGGCCTTCATCGATGCCTCGCGTCACTGGAACGATCGCGGGGCCGGCTTCGAGCCGCCGCTGGGGGACAACATCCTGCGGCTGGTCGAGGGAGTGCCGCTGGCAGTGCTGGCCGACGACAAGGCAGCGTGGCCGACCACTCCGGCCAAAGAACTGGGATATCAATTCCGTGGCTATCGGCTGGGAGAAATGCAGCGGCCGACGTTTTTGTACGCTCTGGGCGAGCTGCGGATCGAAGAGGAGTTCGCACCCGTTGGCCAGGACGACGTGTTCGTGATGCAGCGAAGGGTGACGGTCACGGGAATGCCGTCAGGCTCGATGTATTTCCGCGCCGCCGCTGGCGATATCGCGGCCAATGCCGACGGCTCGTACAAGATCGACAACCGCTGGACGACGCGGATCAAGTCGTCCGGCAAGTCGGTCATTCGTGAGAGCGGCGGCCGGAAGGAATTGCTCATGCCGCTGGTTTTTGAAAACGGCAAGTGCCAGATCGAGCAAGAGTTTGATTGGTAATCGGAGAATGACATGCAAATTCACACAACGCCTTTCGCATTTGCACTGCTGGCTGGCACTTTGGCCCTTGCCGCCGATCCCGCGCCGCCCAAGGAAGAAGACTTTTACCGGATGATCGAGTTTCCGATCCCCGAGCAGGTCAATCTGGAAGCCGGCGGACTGGAGCTGCTCCCTAGCGGCAAGCTGGCGATCTCCACGCGCCGCGGCGACATCTATCTCCTGGACAAACCGTTTGCCGATCCGCCAGAAGACATTACCTTCCAGCCTTTCGCTCGCGGGCTACATGAAGTGCTCGGCCTGGTCCACAAGGACGGCTGGCTCTACGCCACGCAGCGCGGCGAGCTGACGCGGATCAAAGATGAAAGCGGCGATGGCCGCGGCGATCTGTTCGAAACGTTCAGCGACGGCTGGGAGATCGGCGGCGACTATCACGAGTACGCCTTCGGGTCAAAACCAGACAAGGACGGCAACATCTGGGTCGTCCTCTGCCTGACCGGCTCGTTCACCAGCGATTACAAGTACCGCGGCTGGTGCCTGCGGATTACGCCCGAGGGAAAGGTGATCCCCACGTGCAGCGGCATTCGCTCGCCGGGCGGTATCGGCATGAATGCCACGGGGGATTTCTTCTACACCGAAAACCAGGGCCCGTGGAACGGCGCCTGCTCGCTCAAGCACCTGCGGCCGGGAAAATTTCTCGGCCACCCGGCCGGCAATCGCTGGTACGACGTCACCGCTGGCGTTATCGGGCCGCGCCCCAAAGAACCACAGTCCAAAAGCCGGATGATGACCGAGGCCAAGAAGATTCCCGAACTCGAGCCGCCCGCGGTGTACTTTCCCTATCCCAAGATGGGCCAGTCGGCGGCGGGAATCGCCTGCGACACGACCGGCGGAAAATTCGGCCCATTCAAAAATCAGCTCTTTGTCGGCGATCAGTCGCACAGCACGGTGATGCGCGTGTTCCTGGAAAAAGTGCAGGGGCATTACCAAGGCGCCTGCTTCCCGTTTCGACAAGGCTTTGGCTCTGGATCACTGTCGCTCCTCATGACGCCCGATGGTTCACTCTTTGTTGGCGGCACCAATCGCGGCTGGGGCTCCCGCGGCAGCAAACCTTACTCGCTCGACCGGTTGGTGTGGACCGGAAAAGTGCCGTTTGAAATCCACGAGATGCGAGCCAAACCGGACGGCTTCGAGCTGACGTTCACGCAGCAGGTCGATCCGGCCACTGCCGGGGACCCTAAGTCGTACTCGCTGGAGACGTACACCTATATCTATCAGGCGGACTACGGCAGCCCGGAAGTCGATCGCACAAATCCGGCAATCAAGAGCGCGACGGTAGCGGCCGATCGGCTTAGCGTTCGGCTGGTTGTGGAGCAGCTCCAGGAAGGTCACGTTCACGAGCTGCGGCTGGGAGGCGTGACATCGGCACAAGGATTGCCCGTGCTGCACGCGGCGGCTTACTACACGCTGAACTACATCCCCCAGTGACGGCTGCGAGCCTTTGGCCAAGTCGCTCTGGGAACGTGTGAAGGCTGTGTAAATCGCCCAGTTTGTCGCGAATTGGACTAGGCGTTCAATTCGCTAGCGGGTATATTTTCCGCTGAACAGTTGCCGACCGCGACAGGTCGGCGGGATCGTAACGAGACAGTGATTGGTGTTTGCTTCAGTTGGTTTCCTCTTGTTTGTCGATTGGGCTGACTTCCATTCGCTAAGCGACAGGGTCCTGAGGAAGACAAATCGCGCTCGCCCCCGCGCAGGCCGTCAGGCGCCGGGCAACTGTGGTTTTCCCCGTTTTGTGTTTTGAGTTAAGGACCTGTTTGTATGGCGAAGCGGATCTATGTGGGCAATCTGCCCTGGTCGTACAGTTCCTCTGATTTGGAGGCTCTGTTCAAAACGTACGGCGACGTTGCGGAAGCGGAAGTGATCATGGATCGGGAAACCGGTCGCAGCCGCGGGTTTGGTTTTGTGTCGATGGCCAATGACGCGGACATGCAGCCTGCGATCGACGCACTCAACGGTCAGAATTGCAATGGCCGGCCGCTGGTAGTGAACGAGGCGCGCGAGCGTGCGCCCAAGCCGGGCGGTGGCGGTGGTCGCGGCGGCTACGGCGGCGGCGGGGGTGGTGGGGGCGGCTATGGCGGCGGCGGAGGTGGCAGGGAGGGGGGCGGTCGCGGCAGGTACTAATGCTGCTCAGCACCACCTCGATTGTTGCTGAGATTCATGGAATCAGGGCGCGGCAAGCTGCCGCGTCCAAACATCGGAATGTTGTGCGGCGGGAGGACATTGTCCTTCCGACCACTGGGACGCGTGGCGCGCCCGGTTCACCGCTGCTCCTTAAAAACGTTCCGCGAGACCAGCCGTGGTTCAGAAGCTAGCCGCACGGCCCGGAAGTTCGCCGTCTCATCGCGATCGGCGATCTGAATCGAACGGCGCGCAGCGAACTGCACCGCGACAACCGGGCGCGGCCCAATCGTCTTTTGTCGCACCTCCCGCGCCACTGGTTCACAAAGGGATTATGTCCACAGCCGTTGTCCTGCCCTTTGTGGGCTGCCTGGCGGCCATTGTGATCTGCTGGCGCACCGGCTTCATGGGTTGGACCTACCTGGCGATGCTCATCGGCGGCTGGCTGCTCACGGGTCTGGGCATCACGGTTGGCTTTCATCGGCTGCTGACGCACCGCTCCTTTGAGACGTATGGCTGGGTGCGGATGTGCTGGATGGCATTGGGCGCACTGTCGGTCGAAGGCTCGCCGCTGGTGTGGTGCGCCGTACATCGCCGGCACCATGAACTAAGCGACCTGCCCGGGGATCCGCATTCCCCGCACTTGCACGGCACAGGCTGGTGGAATTCGCTGCGCGGCTTGTGGTACGCCCATGCCGGCTGGCTGTTCACCGGTTACTGGAGCGATCCTGATCTCAAACGCTACGTTCCCGATCTACTTGCCGAGCGGCCGCTGCTCATGGTCAACCGGCTTTACTTTCTGTGGGTCGCGATTAGCCTGGCAATCCCCGCCGCGATGGGCGGTCTGATCGCTGGCAATTGGCGCGGGGCGGCACTTGGTCTGCTATGGGGCGGATTGGTGCGCATCTTCATCACGCACCACATCACCTGGTCGATCAACTCCATCTGCCACGTATTCGGGCGAAGGGATTTCCGGATTGGCGACGACTCGCGCAATAACTTGCTGTGCGGCTTATTTGGTCTGGGAGAAGGCTGGCACAACAATCATCACGCGTTTCCGACTTCCGCGCGGCACGGACTGTTGTGGTGGCAACTCGACTTCAGTTGGCTTGTCATCCGGGCCATGGAGTTAGTCGGTCTCGCCTGGAACGTGCGAACACCCAGCGCCGGCGCCATGGCCGCCAGACGGATTAGTTAGCCATGAGCAGTCCGAGCGAACCAGCGAATAGCTCGTCGCCTCTGCTCGCCTGGCTGCGTCTCGTTCGGGCGCCAAATGTATTCACGGCCATTGCCGACGTGATGATGGGTTTCGTCATCGTGCATGGGGGGCTCAAACCATTGGCGCCGCTTGGCCTGCTGGTCTGTCTGGCGGCGGCCTCGTCACTGCTGTACACGGCAGGCATGGTTCTCAACGACGTCTTCGACATCGAGGTGGACGCCAAGGAACGGCCTTTTCGTCCGCTGCCGTCGGGCCAGATTCCACTTGGGCTGGCGCGGACCATGGGCTTTAGCATGCTCGCGTGCGGCGTGGTGATGGGGGCACTGGCCGGTTATGCCTATCCCGCGAGATTGCCGTGGCGAAGCGGCCTGATTGCGGCAGTACTTGCGGGCTGCGTGCTTTTGTATGACGGCTGGCTGAAGCGGTTTGCGATCGGCCCGCTGGGAATGGGCCTGTGCCGGTTTTTCAACGTGCTGCTTGGTATGAGCGTCGCGCTGGATGTCGCCAATGGCTGGCCGCTCGGATTCGGCCCGATGCACCTGCTTCCGGCTGCTGGGATTGGGGCCTACATCGTTGGGGTGACCATGTTCGCCAAAGGGGAGGCGGGCCAAAGTTCCGTCCCCGTCCTGATTGGCGGGATGATCACCATGGGACTGGGAATTGGCGTCTTGGGCTGGGCGGCACAATTCCTCGAGCGGCGGCAGCTATCTGTTGGAGTCTTCTGGCTGTTGTTGGCCTTGCTGCTGTTCACGGTGCTGCGGAGGTGCCTGATGGCGGTACTGACTCCCGATTCCAAGCATGTTCAGGCCGGCGTAAAAAACGCCATCTTCTCACTGGTCTTGTTCGATGCCTCCGTGGCGATGGCGGCGGCGCCGGTCTCGTATTCCCTCGCAATTGCCGCACTGCTCGTCCCCATGTTTCTCTTGGGCCGGTGGGTGTATTCGACTTAGGAGCAACCCTGCGAGGTCCAGCAGACGCGGCTAAAGTCATTAATTTTTCCATAAATCCGTGCAGTTAAACATCTTGTGGATTCATGGCTTCCATTGCCGATCCCAGCCCATTTCGGCACATCGTTCCTTCCTTGGTCCACATTGGCCCTGGCTTTTCACTTGCCGACCGTTTTTGCTGGCATTGTGTGGAGGCTGCCGTTAAGATGCGGCGTGGAATCTACGGAAATCCCTTGGCCACAATGAGTACCAGCCGCGCGTGACGGCGTTTTAAGTATTTGGAGCAAAGGTGTTAGGTCGTGCCGTTTGGCAGCAGAAGAGGATCTCCATGACACGTCACCTTAACTCGATTTTGATGTCGCGACAGACCCTGGTTGTAGGGCTGTTGGCCATCATCCTCGGTTCGCCGGTCCTTGCCAAGGAAAAAGAGGGGGAGAACCAAGCGCCCGACTACAACCTGCCCCAGGTCAAATTCATCAACGAGCAAATCCGACAGGTGTGGACCGACCACCAGTTGGCGGCCTCTCCTGCTGCGACCGATGGGGAGTGGTGCCGCCGGGTATATCTCGACATCCTGGGGCGGATCCCGTCAGTGGACGAGCTGCACGAATTTGTGACCAGCAAGGAGCCGCAGAAGAAAGCCAAGCTCGTTTCCACCCTGCTAAATGACGACCGCTACGTGGAAGAGTACGCCCGCAATTGGACTACGATCTGGACCAATTTGCTCATCGGCCGCAATGGCGGCAACGAGCCGCGGAGCTTGACCAGCCGGCCCGGGATGCAGAAGTACCTCCGCGACTCGTTCGCCCGTAACAAGCCGTACGACAAGATGGTCTACGAGCTGGTAACGGCGACGGGCTCGACCACGCCGGGAGCGGAAAATTTCAACGGCGCGGTCAATTTCCACATCATGAAGCTCGACGAGAATGCCGCCCAGGCGACGGCCCAGACAGCCAAGTTATTCCTGGGTCTGCAGGTTCAGTGCACGCAGTGCCACAACCACCCCTTCAACGAGTGGAAGCAGCGAAAGTTCTGGGAGTTCAACGCATTCTTCCGCCAGACGCGGGCCCTGCGAAAGTTTGTCGCCGGCACTCGGGACGTGGACTCCGCCGAACTGGTCAACCAGGACTTTGCGGGCGAAGGAGCGGCCAATCCTGAAGAAGCGATCATTTTTTACGAGCTGCGCAACGGCAATCTGGAAAGCGCCTTTCCGGTGTTCGTGGATGGGATCGAGATCAGCAAGAGCGGCTATCTCGAAGACTGCGACCGCCGCACCGAGCTTGGCAAGCTGATCCTGAAATCCGAATACCTGGACAAGACGATCGTCAACCGGATGTGGGGCCACTTCCTGGGCTACGGTTTCACCAAACCGGTGGATGACATGGGCCCCCACAACACGCCCACGCATCCGGCGCTGCTCGACTATCTGGGCAAGGAACTCCGCAAAAGCAGCTTCAACCTCAAAGAGCTGATCGCCTGGATCACGCTTAGCGAGGCGTACTCGCTGTCCAGCAAAGTCCTGCCGGGGAACAAGGCGGACGACCCGCTGCTCGGGGAAACGCCCAAGTTCTCTCACTTCTACCTGCGACAGATGCGGGCCGAAGAACTGTACGAATCGCTGCTGGTGGCCACGGAGGCACACAAGACCCGCGGCAGCTACGAGGAACAGGAAAAACTGAAGGCCGACTGGCTCGGGCAGTTCACGCTCGCCTTTGGCACCGATGAAGGTGACGAAGCCACGACCTTCGACGGCACGATTCCGCAGGTGCTGATGCTCATGAATGGCGAGCTGATCAAGAGCGCCACCGGCACCGAACAGGGGAGCTTCTTGCACAAGGTGGCCACGGGGAATCTCAAGCCCGCACAAAAGATTGAGTACATTTTCCAGGCCACGCTCGCTCGTAGTCCATCGCAGCGCGAAGTAGAAGCGGCCAACACCATCCTGACCTGGCGGAAAGGGGATTCGGCGGCCGCACTCCAGGACCTGTTTTGGGCTGTCCTCAATAGCAACGAATTCATCCTCCAGCACTGAAAAACCTGAGCCATGAGAACGAACTTCCGCATGACGGCGGAAGTGGACCGATAACCGAATTGGGGTTCGCACGAAATTTCCGGCGGCGCAAAGTTCCGCCAACCAGACAAGGGAGAAGTACATCATGAATATCTCGATTCCCACGGGAATGTCGCGCCGTCATTTCCTGTCGCACCTGGCAGGGGCTTCGGCGATGGCCATTCCCGCCTTGTCGCTGACCAACAGCCTGCGGGTGCATGCCGCGGACCTGAAGCGCAACCACAAGGCCGCGATTCTGCTGTGGATGAGCGGCGGTCCGTCCACGATGGATATTTGGGATCTCAAGCCGGGCCAGCCGACAGGCGGCCAGTTCCAGCCCATCAGTACGGCTGGTGACGTCCAGATCAGCGAGCACATGCCGATGACCGCCAAGGTCATGGACAGGCTCTCGATCGTCCGCTCGATGAGCACCAGCGAAGCGGATCACAACCGCGGCCGGTACTACATGCACACGGGCTACAAGCCCAACCCAAACATCGAGCATCCCAGCTACGGCGCGGTCATCGCCCACGAGCTGGAAGGACAACGCCAGGACCTCGAAATCCCGTCGTTTGTGGCCGTCGGCGGCGGCAGCGTCGGCCCCGGCTTCCTGGGAATGACCTACTCGCCGTTCGTGGTCAACAGCAACGGCCAGGTCCGCAACCTGGAGATGGGTCTCGATCAGAACCGGCTGATGCAGCGGATGGCAGCCCTCGACCTGATCGAAAAGGGCTTCATTTCTCAGGACCGCGGCTCGGCGGCTCGCGACCATCAAGACGTGCTCAAGAAAACGCTGAACCTGATGACCAGCGCCCAGATGGACGCCTTCAAGGTCAACAAGGAGCCCAAGGAGGTCTCGGATCGCTACGGCACCGACGGCTTCGCCCGCGGCTGCTTGATGGCTCGCCGCCTGGTCGAGGCGGGCGTGCCGTTCGTCGAAGTCGATTACGGCGGCTGGGACAACCACGCCAACATCTTCACCACGCTGCAGAACACCAAGCTGCCGGTCATCGACAAGGCGATCAGCGCCTTAGTCGAAGACCTCAATCAGCGCGGACTCCTGCAGGACACCGCGATCATCTGGATGGGCGAGTTCAGCCGCACGCCGCGGATCAACGGCAACACGGGCCGCGACCACTGGGCGCGAAGCTGGAGCGTGGTCCTGGGCGGCGCGGGCATGAAGGGAGGTATCGCCGTCGGCAAGACGAACGACGACGGCACCACGGTCGAGACCGAGCCCTACACCTCGCAGGACGTGATGGCCACCGTCTGCAAGGCCCTGGGCATCTCGCTCGAAACCACCTTCACCAGCAAGAGCGGCCGGCCGATGAAGATCGCCAACGGCGGCAAGGTCATCAAGGAGCTCTTCGCCTAGTTCCGTCCGGCGGGCGACTGGCCCGCCAATGCAATAGATTTGGCTGGGCGGCCGGAATCTACCTCTGGGGTTCCGGCCGCTTCGCATTTCTTGACTTGCCAGCGGCTAACGTGGGGCGGCACTCTGGTTACAATGTCATTGGGACCCTGGTTGGTTTTTTGTTTGGTTTGTGCCACAAGTCCAATTCACGCAACCACTTAGAGCTTACATCGGGCTGAGTACAATTCTCGCCGCGGCCCGTTCTAGTAGTGGGACATGAACCCAGCCCCCGTGCAGCCAGCCACCGGGTTTGATCCCGTGCGTCTGATTCAGACGTATCAGGCCGGCGTGTGGCGGTATTTGCGGGTGCTGGGTTGCGAGTCTGCCCTGGCGGAGGACCTGACGCAGGAGACGTTCCTGGCGGTGATGCAGCGGCCTTTTCAGGAAGTCAGCCCCGCGGCGACCAGCGCCTACCTGCGAAAGACGGCCCTCAACCTGCTGATTTCGCATCAGCGGCGCGCGGGCAAGGTTCGCTCGGTCGAGGACGTGGAGATGCTCGACACGACCTGGACCCGCTGGGTCGGCGACGACGACGGCGAAGTGGTGCTCGACCACCTGCGGGACTGTTTGAAGCGATTGACGGACCGGGCTCGGATGGCGTTGGAAATGCGGTTCCGCGGCGAACATTCGCGGGCCGACATTGCCAAGGCTTTGGAGATCACCGAACATGGCGCGAAGAACCTGATGCAACGCGCCAAACAACAGCTCAAAGAGTGCATCGAGGGTAAGATTCAGTAGTTCCATGGACGCCGACCGCGACGACCTCCTGCTCGACGCCTGCCTGGACGAAGTCCTGGGCGGTCAACGTCCGCCGGACCTCACCGCGCGGATCATGCAGGCCCTCGCCGCGCGTGGAGCCGCCAATGGCTCGGTCCCTGTCTCGCCGCCGGTCGTCCCGCCGCCGGTGCTCGCGGCCGCTGAGCAGGCCTTGTCGCCCGCTGCGGCGAACGGCCATCCGATGGTCGAGGTCGGTCGCCCCGCCGCGTCTTCGCGGCGTCAATCCCGGCCGGCCGACGCCTGGGTGGCCCTCGCGGGCGTCCTGGTCGTGGGAGTGACGATCGGCATCGTAGCGTACTTTGCTACACGGCAGCCGCAGCTGGCCGAAAAGCCCGGTACGAATCCGGTCGAGAACGTGGCCGTCGCGCCGATTGAAAAGACGCAGCCTGTGCCGCGCGAGTCACGCCCGCCACAGGAGACTCGGCCCGCAGTGGCACCGCCGATGGAAGCTCCGCGAATCGTTCAGAACACTCCGCCGTCGTCCGTCGGCTCGCAAAGTCCGCCCCCAATCTCCGCCAACACCAGCGAAAACTCGCCGCGCGCCGTTGCCAAGGTGGCTCCGCTGCCCAAGCGCCATTTCGATCCCTCGCCCGACGCCGAGGTCGTCTCGTTCGTCAACGCCGAAATCGCCCGCGGCTGGAGCGAAGCCGGCGTCAAGCCCGCGCCCGCCGCCACCGACTCCGAGTGGTGCCGCCGGCTGTTTGTCCGCGTGCTGGGCCGCATTCCGACAATTCCCGAATTGGAAAAGTTCACCGCCGACAAGTCGAAGGACCGCCGCGCGAAGCTCGTCGAGCGTTTGTTGACCGATGACAGCTACGTCGCCGAGTACGCCGATCACTGGTCGGTCGTCTGGACCAACATTCTGATCGGCCGCACCGGGGGGCAGGGCAATTCGCTCGCCAGCCGCGAAGGCTTGCAGCAATACCTCCGCAATGCCCTGGCCCGCAACAGGCCGTACAACGCGATGGTGCAGGAGCTGCTGACCGCGAGCGGCTCGTCGCAGCCGGGTGCGTCCGATTACAACCCCGCGGTGAACTTCCTGCTCGACGGCCTCGATAAAGATGCGACGCTCGCCACCTCGCGGGTTTCGCGAATCTTCCTCGGCCATCAATTGCAGTGCGCCCAGTGCCACCAGCATCCGTCGCAAGACTGGTCGCAGGAGCAGTTCTGGGCCTTCAATTCGTTCTTCCGCCAGATGCAGGGCCAGAAGGCCGATAGTGCCAACAAGCTGGTCAACGTGAACTTCGCCGGCCAGGGCCGCGATTCGACAGGCGGCGAAGTGTTCTATGAGACACCTGCCGGCCTCCTCAAGACGGCCTATCCCAAGTTTGTTGATGGCACGGCGATTCCCACGAGCGGCGACCTGGCCGAGGTCGATCGCCGGGGCGAGTTGGCCAGGTTCGTGGTGAATTCCGATCAGCTGCAGCGGGCCCTGATCAGCCGCGTCTGGTCGCACTTCTTCGGCTACGGCTTTACGCGCCCCATCGATGACCTGGGTCCGCAGACGACGCCCTCGCACCCGCAGTTGCTCGATCGCCTGGCCACTGAGTTCGCCGCCCACGACTACGACCTGCGGAGCGTCATCCGCTGGATCGCCCTCAGCGATCCCTTTGCCCGTTCCAGCAAGCTCACCGACATCGCCAGCAAGGACATGCCCGAAGCGGGCGAGGTCGCCCTCTTCAGCCGCTACTACTCGCGGCAGATGCAGGCCGAGGAGGTTTACAACTCGCTGGTCCAGGCCGCCCAGATTCGCAAGACCGCCGCCAACGAGTCGGCGCTCGCCAAGGCCCGCGCCGATTGGCTCGCGCAATTCAGCCGCAACATGGCCACCGACGACGCCGAGGAAGAGCTGCACACGGGCGGCGTGCGGCAGTCGCTGATCATGATGAACGGCGACCTGATGAAGCAGGCGGTCAACAGCCAGCAAGGCGGCGTGCTGAAGAACGTCGCCAGCAGCAACATGAAGTTCGACAAGAAGGTCGAGCACCTGTTCCGCTCCGCCTTCTCGCGCGAGCCGACGCGCCGTGAGCAGGAAGCCGCCGCTGCGATCCTGCGAAACAGCAAGGGCGTCGAGCAGACCGCCCTGGAAGACATCTGGTGGGCGATCCTCAACAGCAACGAGTTCATCCTCGACCATTAGCTTGTAGGGTGGGCTGGGCCCACCAGTGGCTTTGACTGCAGCCAACAAGAACCGCTGGGGCGATCCGCCGCTCTTGGTCGAATCGCGCCTTTCGCCCCTGGCGGTGGTCGCCATCGCGCTGGCGGTGGTCTGCGTGCTTGTCGCTGGTTTGGCCACGGTGGCGGTTGCCGCCGGCCAGGCAGCGGCCTGGTCGCTATCGGCGGCATTCC
>DASRJP010000158.1:0-11421 GCA_035649415.1 Pirellulaceae bacterium
CGAGCGCGCGCACGCCGGCGAATCAGTCCTTCTCGTCCGCAAGGAAACCAGCCCCGAGGATATCGACGGCATGCACAGTGCCGCCGGCATCCTCACCAGCACCGGCGGCATGACCAGCCACGCGGCGGTCGTGGCCCGCGGTTGGGGACGCTGCTGCGTCGCCGGCGCTGGCGAAATCACGATCGACGAAAAGCAGCGGCGGATCACCGTCAAAGGCAAGACATTTTCTCACGGCGATACGATCAGCATTGACGGCAGCACCGGCGAAGTGATGGCCGGTGCGGTCGCCACGCAGTCGCCAAAACTGTCCGGTGATTTTGCCACCGTAATGAAGTGGTCCGATAAATACCGCAAGCTCAACGTGCGGACGAATGCCGACACGCCCGAGGATTCGCAGCGGGCTCGCGACTTCGGGGCTGAAGGGATCGGCCTGTGCCGCACGGAGCACATGTTCTTCGGCGACGACCGGATCGCGGCCATGCGGGAGATGATCCTGGCCGAGGACGTGGACGCGCGCAAGAAAGCGCTGGCCAAGCTGCTGCCGTTCCAGCGGGAAGACTTCATCGGCATTTTCACCGCCATGAAGGGGCTACCGGTGACGATCCGCCTCCTCGATCCGCCGCTGCACGAATTCCTGCCGCACGAGGCCCACACGCAGCAGGAGCTGGCGGACCTCTTGGGCGTGGACGTGAACAAGGTCAAGCAGCGCGTCAGCCAGCTTCACGAGATGAACCCGATGCTCGGCCATCGCGGCTGCCGCCTGTCGGTCACCTACCCCGAGATCCTGGAGATGCAGGTGCGGGCGATCGTCGAGGCGGCCATCGAGTGCAAGAGCAATAAGGTCGACGCCCGGCCGGAGATCATGATCCCAATCGTCTGCACCGCGCCGGAGCTGAAACACCTCCGCGCCCAGGTCGAGGAGACGATTGCTGCCGTTATCTCGGAGAAGAAGTTCAAGGGGACGCTCGACCTTCAGATCGGCACGATGATCGAGATTCCGCGGGCAGCGCTCACGGCCGACGAGATTGCCGAGCACGCCGAGTTCTTCAGCTTCGGGACCAACGACTTGACGCAGATGACCTTCGGCTTCTCGCGCGACGACGTGAACAGCTTTTTGCCGGACTACCTCCGCAAGGACCTGCTGCCGGTCGATCCGTTTCAGTCGCTCGATACGTCCGGCGTCGGACAACTTGTGCAGATCGGCGTCGCTAAGGGACGATCGACTCGCAAGGGACTCAAGGTCGGCATTTGCGGCGAGCACGGGGGCGATCCGGCGTCGATCTGGTTCTGCCACACGGCGGGGCTGAACTACGTGAGCTGCTCGCCATTCCGCGTCCCGATCGCGCGCCTCGCCGCCGCCCAGGCCGCCATCAAGGCGGACGGGAAGAAGGGGAAGTAGGAGCTACTCCAACTGTTGACCCCATTCCCCCGAATTATCTGCACAGGACGGAAAATCGTCTGAAAGGGCGCAACTTCCTCCGACGCAAACCCTTATTGGACTGGCACTTCCGCTACCGGCTTGCATGGCGTTAGTCATAAACTAGAGTTTTTGCGCCCCTCAGCGCGTAGCTTCGATTCCGAAGCAAGTTCTAGTTGCGGCATTCCCGTGCGGTTTTCATGGGGCGGCTTGACACCGCCAAACGGCCATGAGGTTTTCAGCACCTAAAGAAACGCGACCGACCATGCTCGGTCCCGGCATTTACGAAGATCCCCCGCCCGTTGAGTTGCCCCGCGATCGGGGCGCAACGTGGTTCATTCTGGGGCTGCTCTTTGTGGCCGCCACCGTCATTCTGTGGCGCGAACTCACGCGCATCGAAACTGCGGGAGGCGCTCTCCGCGTCACCTGGATGGTTGTCGAAGCGTACGAATGGGGCGGCAAGTGGATCCCCTGCGGCATTTCGCTGATGTGCGGCATTGGCTTCCTCGTCTTCGGCGTGATGGAGTGGCTCACCTGCCGCGCCAACGAGGAACGATAAGCCAGCCAGGCAGCGACCGACTTCAGCTTGTAGCGCCAGCTTGGCCTTGAATGCGTTTGCCAAAAGCACGTACGGCGAAGTTACCATCCCCGCCTACCTTGCGCGGTCAACCCCGGCGTCCTCGCTCCTCGAGGCGGTCGCTGTTAGGCACTCGACGCTGCCATGGGTCGACTTTGTGACCCTCCACTTCGTCCTCACTTGGCCTTGACTCTGCCGCTTTTGTTCCGCTAAAAGCCCCCTGCTTGTCGCTCGATGCTGCGCGGCATTCGTTCGCGCAAGTTGCGGCCACTGGGCGTTTCAAAGATCGGCGGACTTCCTGGCGGGAAGGTTCGTGACGGTATGCGCCCACGGCCGCCCAGCGAAGAAGGAAATAGATAGTGGCCTACTTTGCTAAAACGCTTGGCGGTCTAGTGGCGGTTCTCGTGATGGCCTCCTTTGCCTGCGCGCAACAGTCCGAGCGCAGCATTGCCGGGCCGCCACACATTGCGCGGCAACGAACGAGCCAGCCAGTGGGCCAGGCGGCAGCCGAGGAAACTTTGCCCGAGGGAGTGCTGGTCGATGAGACGGGGCTCCCCGGCGAGTACTACGCTCACGGCCCCCGGCGGCCACTTCGCGCACTAGGCCGCCGAATGTATGTGGGAGACGATAGCTGCGGTGATTGCTGCTCGCTGGGCGGACTGTATGTCCGCGGCGAGTATCTCCTGTGGGGGACCAAGGGCATGCGAGTGCCGGCTCTGGTCACGACCGGTGATGCGGGCACGACCGATCCGCCGGCCGGCGTGATCAACGAGGATGGGAGCATTCCCAGCAATACGACGGTATTGTTCGGCAACGACGAAATCCATAGCGAGGCCCGTTCTGGTGGCCGGATCATTTTTGGCACGTTCGTCGGCCCTTGTCGGCAGTGGGCCATCGAAGGGGAGTTCTTCGCCCTGGCTGACGAGGAAACGCAATTTCGTGCCGCCTCCGACGGCACCGAGTTCATCGGCATCCCCTATTTCGAAGAGGCGGAGAACGGCCTGCCGGCGATCTTCTTTGTGACGCCGGGCGGCAGCGAGACCGATTCGCCGGGATCGATCGATATCCATGCGGCAACGCGGTTCGAGGGTGCAGGTGTGCGCGTCCTTCACACGCTCTGCTCGTCGGAGTGTTGCGGAACGAGCTGGTGGGACGGCTGCCCGGTCAACGTCTGTCGGCGCGTGGACATGATCGTCGGCTACCGCTTCTACCGGCTGGACGACACGATCAACATTCGGGAAGAGCACCTGATTACGACCGTGGAACGCGTGGGCTTCGACCTCTTCGACGCCAAGAACGAATTCCATGGCCTGGATCTGGGGACAGCGATGCAATTCCGCCGTGGCTGCTGGTCGCTCGATCTGCTCTCTAAAGTCGCCATCGGCAACACCCGCAGCGTCGTGACCATCGATGGGTTTGCCTTCCAGGACGGGCAGGAGCAAACGCCGCGGGGGAGCATTTTGGCGCAGACCACAAACATCGGCGTTCACCAAGACGACGAGTTCACGATGGTCCCGGAGCTGGCCATCGGCATCGGCTACCAGCTTAACCCGTGCTGGCGGTTCACAGCGGGATACTCGGTCATTTACTGGTGCAGCGTGCAGCGAGCTGGAGACCAGATCGACCAGCATATCAATTCGGAGCTTTGGCCTCCCCGCGCCGCGCAGCCGGAGGAAGCCGGCTTATGGCCGCAATTTCCGGGCATCGGCAGCGATTTCTGGGCTCAGGGATTGAGCCTGGGGCTGGAAGCAATCTGGTAGATTCCAACCTGGTTGCCAAACGAGCCCGTCGCGGATTCACCTCCGGATAGGCGTGTCTTTCTGAATAGTCCCACTCCGCACTGGGTCAGGCGCTGATCCACTTATCGGAGTTGACGCGTTCTTGTCAGCGATGCCGAAGAATCCGCTCGTCTCCAATTTGGGTAGCAGTCTGACGTGATGTGGCGCTCGTTGCATCGACTCCGATTGCGACCTACCCTTTGGCACGACACAAGTTGCGTGCGGAGACCTGGCCTTGCTGCTGTTCGTACTCATTGTCGGAATCTTCAACATCGCGCTGGGGTACGGACTGGCCGTGTTTCTGGCCGCGCGTTCACCCATCGGTGAGCCGCCGCTGCCGAGTGAGTCGAACGCGTGGCCGCCAGTCCAAAACAGTTTCAAGATCCCAGTAGCGCGTGACGCGCAGCCAATCCCGCAGTCGCCGAAGCACGAAGACGTTCCCTGCACAGTTCCCGATCGCCAGCCGCCGGCGCCTCCGGCAGCGTCGATCGAGAGACTGTCGCCAGCGACGATCGACGAATTGCCGCAGTCATGGCGCATGCTGCTGGACGAGGAGCAGTTTCCGGCAAGTGGGTTTGTTGATGCTCTGGCGCGGGTGCTGCGCCTGCAACTGGCCAAATACCGGCAGCCCTTGCTGGCGGCGGAAGCCCGAGCGCGGCTCGAGCAGGACAGCCCTGAGGCTCTCGAGCAATTGGTGGCCGACATTCGCTTCCTCCATCAGGAATGGATGGGCAAATTGCTACAGGGAGCGGAGATGTTACACGCGCGCCGCGGCAGGCTGGGAGACGCTGCCCAGAGCGGCGCGCGGCTTGAAAATCTGCTCTCCGATCATGCCGCACGAATGGAAATGCTGGATTGCCGCATCGGCGCCGTCGACATCCAGACCGACTTTGCCCTCGGTTGCCGAAAGCTTCTGGCGGAGCTGCTGAAGCTGACCGCAGCGGTTCACCTGCTGCGGGACGATTTGACGGCAGCACTGGCTGACATCTTGACGCCACAAAAAATCCTGCCGGAGCTCCCTGAAAGCCTGCGACTCGACCCGCTGACGAGATGTTTCAATCGTCTTGGATTGGCAACCTTGGCGGAACAGCCATCGGAAGACTCCTGCTCGCGGCAAGCGATCCTGATCGCCCTCGAGCATTTCGGCAAAATCAACGAGCGATTTGGGACGCAGGTAGGCGACCTCACGCTTAAGGCGTTTATCCATCTCGTGGACGGCTTGCTGAAGGGCGCTCGCGCCACCGCCGAGATCGCACGTCTCACCGGTGTGACCTTTCTGCTGCTGATCGATGACATCACGAGCGAGCAGGCGATCAGTCTGGCGGAACACCTGCGTCAGTCGCTGGAACGGGCGGCGTTCGACCACTGCAGAACGTTCTTTGGGTTGAGCGCGCGGCTGGGTATTTCCACCGTGGAGCCGCAGGAACCGCTGGAGAAGCTGCTGGCGCGGCTGGGGGAAGCCGTGGATGCCGCCGGGAACGTGGGGGGCAACCGCTGCGCCATGGCCGACGCGATCGGCACACAGCTCGTTGCGCCGCAGATCGTGCCTGCGATCAGCCGCCACATTGCAATCGGCCGGCAGGACGAACTGCCGGACCTAATCGACGAAGAGGGGGCCGCCCGCGGCACGGAGGCGACGCAGTCCCCAGAACCCGAAGCGGCAGTGGAGCCGGCCGAAGAGGTCAGTACGTCGTCTTGTAACAGCCCCGTCCCTCAATGCACTCCTGGCGATTGACGTACTTGGCGTCTGGACCGAGAAAGTGCTGCGTCTGGTTACACCAGCAAGCGCCGGAACCGGGATCTGCGGGATGCTCGGTCTGGCCAATTGTGCCGGCCACGTACATCGCCTTGCTGCGGAGGTGAATGCAGGCCGGGGCAGTGACTTGCGGAAGTTCGTCGTGGTTGAGTTCGAAAGGCATATATCACCTTCGTGTTTGTATGTTAATACCGTGCGGTCGCGGCCGTTAACCGGCTCGCCTGAGTCCACTAAAAGCCTCCCGTCTCCATCCCCGCTGCCAAGAGCAGGGCGCGCTTCACCGCCGTCTTGGCCAACTGCACCTTGTAGCCATTCATCGATAGCGGCCTGGCCGCAGCCACCGCGGCCTGGCCCGCCGCGTCGGCGGTTTCTTCGTTCAGACTGTGGCCGATGATCGCATCGGCCGCTTCGTGGCTGATCCACGGCGTGGGGGCCACCTGGCCCAGCACGATCTTCGCATCCGCCACGAAGCCGCCGTCGAAACGAATGGCCGCCGCAGCACTGGCCAGCGGATAATCCGGCCCTTCGCCGTGTCGCACCTCGTACGTGGCGCTGGCCACGTCTTGCGATGGCGGCAGCAGGAAATGGGTCACGATCTGGCCGGGCAGCAGCGACGTCTCGCGTTCACCTTCATGCCGCGGTATGCGGTACAGGGTTTCAATGGGCACAAGCTGCTCGCCGTCCGGCTGAGGGCCGATTACGCGGGCCGTTGCCCCCAGTGCTACTAGCGCCGGCGCGATCCGGGAACTCGAGACGAACTTCGCCGCACCGCTGTTTCCAAAAATGGCGTGGTAGCGATTGTCCCCTTCTTCGACATCCCGACCGCCGCCACCGAGCAGACCATGTCCGCCGCGGTAGAACCAGCACTGCGGCCGCTGGAGAATCTCGCCCCCCAGGGTCCCCTGGCACTGAAGCGTCATGCTGGCAATGCCGCGGATCGCTTGTCGAACTGCCGGATAGGGATCGAGATAGGGATGCGTCAGGAGGACGTCGAGCGTCACAGTGGCGCCAATGGCCACCACACCCCCGTCGAGCTGCTCGATCGTTTTCAGCGAGGGGACCTCCATCACGTTCACGACGCGGTCAGGATTGACGATCATCTTCTTCATCAGGCCGACCAGGTCGGTGCCGCCTGCCAGAACTTCGACAGATCCAGCATCAGGCGCAAGCAGCTCAAGGACTTCGGCCTCCGTGGTCGGAGTGGCGTATTCAAAGTTCTTCATGAGTTTCGCTCCAAGGATGTGTGCGTTGGCGAACTGGGCAAATCGCCACACTACGCCTTTGGTGTTTTCGAGAGAGCCGCCAGCACGCGCTGCGGCGTTAGCGGCAGAATTGGGACGCGTACGCCCAGCGCATTGGCGACGGCATTGCTGATCGCCCCGCCGGGGCTGATCACCGGCGGCTCGCCCAGGCCAATCACGCCGCGACCCCGCTCGCTCTCCGGCTCGTACAGGCTGACCACGATCTCGCCGGTGTCTCCCAGCCGCGGCAGCTTGTAGGTAGCCATCTCGGCATTCACAAACCGGCCGTCTTTGGGATCGCAAATCCGCTGCTCGAACAGAGCGTAGGCAATTCCCATGCAGACCGCGCCGTAGATCTGGCTCTCCGCCTGCTTGGGGGAAATGATCAGGCCCATGTCCTGCACGGCGACGAACTTCTTCATCTTCACGACGCCAGTCTCGCGATCGACCGCCACGTGAGCCATTTGCACGCCGCCGACACCTTGGCTCGACAGCGTGGACTGTGGCGTGCCGCCAGCGTACTGCCCTTCCACTTCCAGCGGTTTCATGCCGATCAGCGAGCACGCTTCCTTCCAGGAGACGCTCTTCTTGGCATCCTTGCTGGAAACGATTTTGCCCCCGGCGGCAACCAGCTCTTCGGCGCCTACGCCCAGTTTGGTGGCCACCAGCTCGCAAATCTTGGCCAGGGCGTCCTGGGCCGCCTTGCGATGCGATCCAGCGACGCCGCCGACTGTCGTGCTGCCCCCGGATGGGCCGCTGACCGGGTACTTGGACGAGCCGATGTTGATCTTGATCGCCTCCACCGGCAGTCCCAGTGTCTCGGCAATCACGATCGCCATTACCGTGCGAGTGCCAGTCCCCAGGTCCTGCGAGCCGCACAGCGTCTCCACGCCGCCGTCGGGATGAATCCTCAGGCGACAGGTCGAGTTGTGAGCGCCGCCGCCCCAGGTGTGGAGCGCCAGCCCTAGACCTTCGACGACGGAACCTTTCGTTGGCCCTTTGCCGTGCGGATGCCACTTGGCTTTCCAATCCATCAGCTTGGCGGCGATTTCCATCTCGGCCTTGTAGACGCTCGGTTTGGCGCCGCCAACGAGCCGGTTGTCGTCGGTCCCCAGGTTCTTCATGAAGATGTCGAGGCTGTCGGCACCCATCTTCGCCGCCAGGTCATCGATCGCCACGTGGGTGATCGCGCAGGCCTGCGGATGGTTGGGGGCGCGCCAGGCCCGCTGCTGAGCGCAGTTGGTTTTGACGTTCTTTACGATACGACGGTAGTTCTTGGGGGAAAACACGTAAGGGATTTGTCGCTGATCGACTGCACCCCCCGTCACGCCGCTAGTCCCCCAGTGCTGCGAGTCCCAAACCTTGATGACACCGTCCTTGTCAGCGCCCAATCGGACCTTGATATAGCCGCTGGGACGGCTGCCGCCGAGCTTCAGCTCCTGATCACGGTCCAGCATGAATTTGACGGGGCGACCCGTAGCCTTGGAAATGTTAGCCGCGGCTATGGACCAGTAATCGGGGGCGAACTTGCTGCCAAAACCGCCGCCGATATAGTCGCAGTGAACGGTCACGTCGTCCGCGGTGATCTTCAAGGCCTGCGCGAACTGCTCGTCCGTGCCTGAGACGTTCTGCGTCGAGAGATGGGCCATCAGCTTGCCATCCTGCCACTCGACGGTCGAGCCGTGAGGTTCCAGGCAGCAGTGGGTGATCACGTCGATGCCATAAGAGCCTTCGACCACGTGTTCTGACTCTTTGAGAAGCCGCTCGACCTCCTTGCTGGCGAATTCGTCCGCATCCTCGTTCTCACCAGGCTCTTTTTCGAACTTGGTCGCCTTTCCATCGTTCCCTTCCGCCTTGGCGCGTCCGGCCTTGATCGCCGCTTCCAAGTCGGCATCGTTGACGAAGACGTCCAGCTCTTCGTACTTGAGCGCATCCTTGATCGCCTTGACTCCCTCGGCGGCCGCCCCTTCATTCTCGGCGGCAACGACGGCCAGCAATTCCCCTTCCCACTCGATCTCCGCGCCGTTCTGACGCAAGAGTTCGACATGGACGACGCCGGGGACCTTCTTGGCGGCATCGGCGCTGATGGAGGTGATCTTGCAGTGGGCGTGCGGGCATCCGAGCCCTTTGGCGATGAGCTGGTTTTTGAGGTTGATGTCGTAGGTGTATTTGGCGGCGCCAGTCGCCTTGGCCAGGCCGTCCAGGCGGTTGTGGCGCTTGCCGATCTGCCTGGTCTTGTCCTTGGCGGGCCAGTTATAGGTGACTTCAGCCATTGGCGCCTCCCTTCACGACCGCGACGGCCGCTTGAATCACGTTTGCATAGGTGCCGCAGCGACAGATATTGTCGTTGAGTCCGGCGCGAATTTCCGCTTCGGTCGCCTTGGGGTTCTGATTGAGGAAGGCCCGCACGGCTACGACGAAGCCCGGCGTGCAAAAGCCGCACTGTTCGGCATCGTGCTCGACGAATGCCTTGGGAACCGCATCGCCAGCGAGGCTTTCTACCGTTTGGATCTTTTTGCCGCGGGCGGCCAGAGCGAGCATCACTGCGGCCGAGGCGGGTTTGCCATCGACGATGATCGTCGCCGCGCCGCTGGAAGCGTCGTGGCTGACCGGCTTGGCCCCGGTCAGGTCGAGCTGGTACCGCAGCACTTCGAGCAAGGTCGTACGCGGCTCGGCTTTGACCTGCACGTCCTTGCCGTTGACGTTGAGCGTGATTTGCTGCTCGCCGGAGACGACCTTCGTCCCCTTGGCTTGCTGGGCGATGGCCTGCGACTGGTTGGCAATTGCCGTCGCAGCAGCCACAGCGCCCGAGCCGCGGATAAAGTCGCGGCGGCTGAAGCCCGAAGCGGGCTCCGCGATACCGGTGCGGTGAGCCATGTGTGTGATCCTGGTGTGAGCGTGAGGAAACGCACCTGCTGTTCTGCCCGTAGCCGGAAGCTAACAGCTTCCGGGATCGACGCCGGGCCTGCTCCGGTTCCCCGCGGCGCGGCCCGCATTATACGCCGCGAAAAATGGGATTCAATCAATGGGAACGAGAAAAAGCGGGGCAGAATCGAGCCGGCTATACTACGTGAATGACTCGCTTGGGACGATTCACCACTCCGTCGGCGGCAGCGCTGGCGCTGCTGCTGGCCCTCACGCTGGCGGTTCGCGTCGGCGTCCTCGTGGCGATGTGGGACAACTTGTCGCAAGATCCGGATGCGTACCGGAATATTGCGGAGAATTTTCAATTACGCGGCGTATTTGGATTCGGGAGCGGACCGCGTCATCTTTCGTCGCCGCGTCCGACGGCGTACCGACCCCCGCTTTACCCACTGGTGCTTGCCAAGTGTGCAGCGCCCGGTTTCGACGTGACGCCGCTACGTGTTGCGATTCTTCACGTTGGCCTGGGGTTAGCGACGGTGTGGTTAACCTGGATCGTGGCTCGGCAGCTCAGCGAGCCGCGGAATTTATCTTCGCGGCCTACAGTGGTCGGCGATCTGCTACGGGCGGCGGACGGAGCGAGTGCAGAGGAGAACCGCAGCGAGAGGAATACTGTATTTCCCTTCGCTGCCGGCCTCCTCGTTGCTCTGGATCCGATTTTGCTCCGCCAGAGTACGCTCGTGATGACGGAGACTCTGGCGGCATTTCTCACCGTGCTGTGCCTGGACTGTCTGAACCGGTTTGATCGTCAGCGCGCGCCATGGACCGCGGGGCTGGTCGGAGCGGCGATCGCGCTTGCCATCCTCTGTCGGCCCACCTACCTGCCGTGGTTGGCACTCGTTGCTTTTGCGTCGGTTTTTCTCCGCAGCCGCTTCACCCAATGGCAGTTGAGTACGTTATCGCGCGGGCAGGTAGTCGTCGGTGATTGGTGCTGGCGCGGATTGAACGTCGCGTCGATGATCCTGATCGCCGGCGCGCTTGTTTCGCCCTGGGTGATTCGTAATTACCAGGAGTTTGGTAAACCCATCGTCACAACCACGCACGGAGGCTACACGTTCTATCTGGCGAACAACC
Organism: Pirellulaceae bacterium; assembly: GCA_035649415.1. Classification (GTDB taxonomy): domain Bacteria; phylum Planctomycetota; class Planctomycetia; order Pirellulales; family Pirellulaceae; genus DATKDU01. The sequence continues at coordinate 10,766 of DASRJP010000158.1, forward strand.
CATACTTTTATCGCTATCTGCGATCGGCCGATCGCAGCGTGCCGTGGCCGGCGTCCGAATTGGACTTCGACGTCCGGGAAGGAACCGTCGGCGTGATCAACAACCGAAGGATTGTCGATCAGGTAGATTTCGATCGCTATTGCTACGAACAGGCCTGGCTGGCGATCAAGGCGAACCCCACGGATTTCTTTTACTCCTGCCTCTATCGTCTCCGCCAACTCTGGAGTCCGCTGCCGCATCAGCTCACAGCCGACGAGTCGTTCGCCAGCACGGCCATGCGCTATGCCGTCGCCGCCTGGTACGTCGCCGTCTATCTGCTAGCCGCCATCGGCATTTGGAAGCTCCGCAGCAAGCTGCTAGCACCGCCGTGGCTGTGGGGGGTGCTGCTATGCATGGTGTTCACCGGTATTCACACTTTCTACTGGACCAACCTGCGAATGCGTGCGCCATTGATGCCGTTTGTGGCCCTGGTCGCCGCATATGGGCTGACGGCAATCTGGGTTGCCTGGCGTCGCAGGACAGGTTTTCAACCTGTCCAGGCAGGTTGAAAACCTGCCCCACGTTTGCCTTTACGGTGCCTGGCGCGGTTCCTATAATCCCGCCCCCGCAGTTTCTGCGCTCCCGGTCCGGGTGCGCGCGGGTGAATGCCGAAGGTC
>DASRJP010000159.1:0-17684 GCA_035649415.1 Pirellulaceae bacterium
CGGCACCCCACACGGCGTCGGCGTCGCCCGCAGCCCCCAGCTTTTTCTTAAGCACGGCGACACGGTAACGATCGAGATTGAGAAGATCGGGAAGCTGACGAATCCGGTGGTGGAGGAAGCGAACTAGCCATGGACCGTCAACGGCGTGCTGCGGTCAAGCACGTCGGAACACCATTCGCAGGACTAGCACCGACCGGTCCTTGGTGACCGTCTGATAGAAGACGGAAACGGCGGCGACACCAATCACGACGGTGACGACTCGACCACCCTCTTCGGGAACGAACCGTCCGATGGATTCCGGGGATTGCGCCAGGGCCGCATCAACGGCATTCGCCAAGTCGGTCAATATTGTCCTGGTTGGCGAGTCAGCCTTTACCCAAGCATTGACAAAGTCCGCCTGGACTTGATCGTCCCAATGCACCGTGAAACGACTCATGATGAGGCGGGTTGACTCGCTGCCTGCCGTGCCTTTTCCAACATTTGGGCGGTTGTTGCGCCGCCGCCCCGCTGCATGGCGGCTCGAATTTCGTCCCGGTGCTCGGCGATCTCGCGCACGAGTTCGGCCTCTGTCCAGGCACCGAGATTGTTGGGCGGCAGCACAAAAGCGACGACATTCCCAGATGCATCCTTAACCTGGATTCCCCCCTCGCGCGCCTGTTCGACGACCTGACCGAAAGGAAGTGCGGCCGATTCAGAGCCGAGCGTGACCGTACTGAGCGACATGCCTGTTCCTCCAAATGGATCGCTTCAATTATACCCTCCGCATTTAGAGCCCGGTATCATTTGATAGTCGTGACCTGCCACTTTGGAGAACATGCTTATGCCCACCGTTGCCATTCTTGGAGCTAGTGCCGACCGATCCAAATTCGGCAACAAGTCGATTCGTGCCCACCAGCAGCAAGGATTCACCGTTTATCCCGTGAATCCCAAGGGGGGTCAGATCGAAGGGCTGACGGTCTACAAATCGCTGGCCGATGTGCCGGCGGGGAAACTGGACCGCATCAGCGTCTATTTGCCGCCGCCGATTCTGATGCAGGTATTGCCGGAGATTGCCGCCCGCGGTGCGGAGGAATTGTGGCTCAATCCAGGGAGCGACAGCGACGAGGCCGTTGACGCCGCGCGGAAACTGGGGCTGAATGTCATTCAGGCGTGCAGCATTGTCGATCTGGGAGTCAGCCCGGCCCAATTCACGTAAGGAGTGCAGCCATGTCTCAAGTCACCATCCGAGTCCGCGACAACGGCCCGCTTCTCGTCGAAGGGCCGATCACCGTCATCGATGCTCTCGGCAATCAGTTTCAGATTCCCGAAGGCAAGCCAGCCATTGCCTTGTGCCGCTGCGGCCAGTCGCAACACAAGCCCTTTTGCGACGGCTCCCACAAGACGTGCAGCTTCATGGCGGCGGAGCGAGCTCCGGCGCCGAGCCAGTAAGTAGAAGGCACTCTCCGTGTGCCGTGATCCGTGCCTACTACTTGTCGATGGCCTCTAGCAGCGGCTGACGGATGCTCTCGTCCTTAATTCGTTCCGCGATCTGCCGTGCTTCGGCCGAGACTTCGCCGGCCTGTGCGGCGTCGCCAGCGGCCTTCAGATTGCGGGCAATGCCCACCAGGGCATAAGCTCGCCCCTCTTCTGATTCGACGCTGCCGGCCGCTTCGCGGGCGGCGTCGAACGCCGCTTTGGCAGAATCGGCCTCTTTCATCTTGGCCAGTGCTGCCCCCAATTCCGCCAGACCATCGGCCCGCTCCCGCGGCGACTCGAGTTTTCTGGCCCATTCGATGCCGCTCTCGCTGACGCGTTTGGCGTCCTCCGATAACGACAACCGCGCGTAAGCCGCAGCAATCGTCCCCAGCCCCCGGGCCCGGATGACCACAGCCTCGGTTTGCTGCGCGGCCTGTTCTGCCTGCTTGAGGTAGTCTCGGGCCGTTGTCTTGTCGTCCAGTTGCTCGGCCACGCTGACTGCGAGGCTCGTCAGCGGCGCAATCCTGGCATCCGGGCTGGCAATCTCGTCGGCCGCCTTCGCGGCATCCTGCAGAAGTCCCTTCGCCTGGTCCCTGTCACCCGACGCGGCACATGCGGCCGCAACGCTGGCAAGACTCGTGGCGCGGCTGGCGGGGAACTTGATGGACCTGGCCGACTCGGCGGCCGTCGCCAGCGTCGAGCGGACATCGAGCACTTCTCCGGCCTTCTGCTGACGGTGGGCCACTTTGACCAGTTCGCTCGTGCGCCGCACCGGATCGGAGATCTTCATCGCCGCCTGCATCTGCTCGGCCGAAGATTTTTCTTGCGGCGCGGAAGTGCCGCAGCCGGCAAAGGTAACAACGAGAACGGAAACGAACAGCGTGGTCGTGCGTTGCATCGGCCCTCACCCGGCGGCCGACCACCGCTTCGCGATGGTGCCCGCGCCACCCTCTCCCAGTAGGAGAGGGTTTGTCTAGAACACCAGCCCGCTCTGGGACAGCCGCTCTTCGGCCGTCGCCATGAGCTGATCCTCGGCCTTTTCGTCAGCCGCTTCGTAGGTCACGCTGAAACGAAGAAACGGCCCCGCGTCATCCCACGGCACCGTCACGATCGATTGCTGCGTGATCAGAAACTGGCTGGCAGCCTCGGCCGTTTCGAATTTCGTGCCATCTTTGAGCCCGCACGGCGCCTGGGTGTAAAGGAAGTACGTTCCGCCGGGCAGCTTGCAGGCAAAACCGCAGCGGGAGAGCATTGTCACCAGCTTCTCCAGCCGCCGCTTGTATTTCGTTCGCGTGCGGACCGGAATCGAATCGTCGTCGAGGGCGAATGCCGCCGCGTTCTGGATCGCGCCGAACTGGCCGCTGTCGCTGTTGTCCTTGACGTCGGCAAAGGCCCGCACGATTCGCTCGTGGCCGCAGACCCAGCCGATCCGCCAGCCGATCATGTCGAAGCCCTTGCTCAGCGAGTGGACTTCGACGCCGACGTCCATCGCGCCGGGGACTTCCAGGAAGCTCGACGGTTTCTGGTCGTAGGAGAGCATGCCGTGGGCCGCGTCCTGAACTACGACGAATTCTCGCTCCCGGGCGAGTTTCACAACCTGCTCATAGAACGCTCGCGTCGCCGTTTTGCCCGTCGGGCTGTTGGGATAGTTGATGACCAGCAGCTTCACCTTTTCCCAAATGCCGTCGGGAATGGTAGAGAAATCGGGGAGGAAACTGTTCTCCGCCCGCAGCGGAAGCGTGAAGACGTTGCCGCCGTAGTACTTCGTGTGGGTTCCCGCGACGGGGTAGCCGGGCACGGTCATCAGCGTGATGTCGCCCGGGTTGATGAAACAGCCCGGCAGCATCGCCAGGGCGGGCTTGGAACCGATGCAGTGATTGACCTGCCTGGCCGGATCGAGCGTCACGCCGAAGTTGCGCTTCATGAACGCAGCGGCCGCCTCCTTGAAGCGGGCGTTGCCGTTGTCCATGTAGCCGCGGTTTTCCGGCCGGTTGGTCTCCTCCGCCATCTTCCGGCGGACCGGCTCGGGCGCCATGGCGTCGTTTTCGCCAATGCCGAAATCGACCAGCGAGCGATTGGGAAAATCGGCCAGGGCCTGGCGCTTGGCCCGCTTGATCTTCTCGAACTTGTAGATTTCGGTCCCCTTGCCGTAGTTGGCACCGCCAATGCGGTCAGCGAACAGAGTTTGGAAGTAGGGGTCGGACATGAGGAAGGAATCAGGGTTCAGGGGTCAGGAGTCAGGGGGGCAGCGAGCCACGGGGGTTTATCCCCGTGGCCAAGTCAGGAGGTCAGATTAGCGGGAGCGCGAATATCGGACAACGGGCGGGAGATGGTGGTTCATTCAAATGCGGAGTGCGGAGTGCGGACTGGCGGCGACGCTGGTCAGACTTCCCGGAGTGCCGCAGAAATGGCGCGGAGAAACCGCTCGACGTCTTCCGCCGTGTTGTACCCATGGATGGCGACGCGCAGACGGCCGGCGTGGCTCATGATGTGGATGTGCTGCGCGTGTAGCTTCAGATGGATGGCGGCAGCGGCCGGATGACGAAAGGCGAAAATGCCGGCCAGTTCGCTATCGAGCGGCGTCAAGAGTTCGACCGGCAATTTGGCGACTTCGGCCAGGCAGTGCTCTACCAGCGGCCGCGCCGCGCGGTCGATGGCAGTGACGCCGACGCTGCGGATGTAGTCGAGTGCCGCCCGGATGGCGTAGACCGCCGGATAGTTCGGCATTCCAACCGTGAACCCCGCGGCGCCTGTCTTCGATTCGGCCTTTTCGAACCGCCGGTCGCCAAACGCATCGACCAGATTGAACCAGCCCCCCGCCGGCACTTGCCAGCGGTTGGCCGCGGCGGCCGGAATGCCGACGAGACCACCGCCGTGCGTGGCGAGGATCCACTTGTGGGTGCTGGAGACGATCAGATCGACGCCGGCAAGGTTCAGCGGAATGCGGCCGAGCGCCTGCGTGACGTCCACGGCCAGCAGTGCCGGGCTGTGCTTGCGGACGGCATTCACAACCGCCGGCAGCGGGATCAGGAAACCATTGAAGAAACTGACCAGCGACGTGGAGACGAGGCGCGTCTTCGGCCCCAGCAGCGGGATCAAATCATCGACGCGGAGCGCTCCCTGCCGATGACGCCAGACTTTCACAGTCGCTGGGCAGCTTGGCTGGAGCCACGGGGTAGCGCCGGCCGGAAAATCGAGGTCGTTGATGACGACCTCATCTCCATCGCGAAGTTGCAGTGCCAGTGCCGCCAGATTGAATGCCTCTGACGAGCAGGAGCAGATGCCGACTTCGCTGGCGGTCAGACCATACAAGTCGGCAACCGCCGCCTTGGCCGCTTCCCACACCTGGGCGTGCTTCAGGCGGCCGTCCATGCCGAGCTGCTTGTCGCGGAAGTATTGCGCCAGGGCCTCGCCAACCGCCAGCGGCGGAATGCCCTCGGCAGCCGTGTTGAGGTAGGTCATTTCCGCCAGCGAGGGAAAATCGCGGCGGCGGGAGTCGGGGGTGAGCATGGATTAAGCCCTCAAGTAACAGCGTCACCGCAAACGAGACGCGAGTATCCAAGGTGCCAATACGAGTGGAAGCAAGATGAGAGACGCGAGTGCGGCTGGAATGAAAATCCAAAGGAAAGTGCGTGTCACTCGCGGCAACTCACCGTGAAGCTTGATGCCAGTTATTGGTTCAGGATATTGATTTTCGTAGCGATCATTTAGCCATCGGATCAAATAGTCGGGATGCGGAAAAGGTTGCGGATTCATCCAAACGTCCAACGAACGGGCTTCAATGCGATAGATCGCCATGCCGGAATATGTCGTTACGGCCAGCGTTAACATTAGCAGCCCGCACAGGACCATCCACGTCGTCCGGCCCAGCTTCAACAAGGACTTCACAGGAGCTCTCCTCGTGGTACAATTGTAAACATCCGTGCATATCCTGTCACGCGGCTCTTCGTCTCGGATTCTGCCGCATGTTGCCCCAGCCTAGCACTGCTCTTCATGGCCGCGGGGCGACGGTCAGTCCGCCGAATCGCTTCGAGTCGGCCTGGTACGAGGCGGACTATGACCAGCTGGCCGCCGATGACGAGCTGCTGACGGCGGGGCGGAAGGTAGAGACGCAGTTTCTCTCCGACCAGTCGCGGTCGATCATCACCAGCAACGACAGCCCGGATGTCCCCTTCAAGTTCAGCATCAATCCCTATCGCGGCTGCGAGCACGGCTGCGCGTATTGCTACGCCCGGCCGTATCACGAATACCTGGGGATGAATTCCGGGCTCGACTTCGAGACCAAGATCATGGTCAAGCACGATGCGCCGCGGCTGCTGCGCGAGGAACTTGCCAAGCCGTCGTGGAAACCAGAGTACATTGCCATTTCGGGCGTCACTGACTGTTATCAGCCGGCCGAGCACAACTTCCGCATCACCCGCGGGCTGCTCGAAGTCTTTCTGGAAGCCTGCCATCCCCTCGGCCTGATCACCAAGAACGCGCTCGCCATTCGCGACATCGATCTCCTCGCGCCGCTGGCCGCAAAAAACCTCGTCAGCGTCGCGCTGAGCATCACCACGCTCGATGCCGACCTGGCCCGCACGCTCGAGCCGCGGACTAGTTCGCCCCAGGCGCGACTTCGCGCGGTCCGCGAGCTTTCCGCCGCCGGCATTCCCACCCGCGTGATGGTCGCGCCAATCATTCCGGGGCTCAACGATCACGAAATCCCGCAGGTGCTCGAGGCGGTCCGCGACGCGGGCGCACAAGGGGCCGGCTATGTCATGCTGCGGCTGCCGTGGGGTGTCAAGCCGATCTTTCGCGACTGGCTGCGGACGCATCGCCCGCTGCAAGCCGCGCGCGTCGAAGGGCTGTTGCGCGAGGTCCGCGACGGCAATCTGACCGATCCGAACTTCGGCTCTCGCATGAAGGGGACCGGGCCCTACGCGGAGACGATTCGTGCCACGTTTGCCACATTCGTCAAGAAGCTGGGCCTTGATACGCCTTGGCCGCCGCTTGACACGACTCAATTTCGGCCGCCAGAATTCCAGCACGGACAAAAAACGCTGTTCTAATTCTCACGTTACGGCGCTTTGGCGTCGGCGGCGATCCAAATCGCGACGAGCCGCAGCAGTAAGATGGCGCCCGTGCTGATGACCAGGCCAACTGCGGGTGCCCATAGCGGAATTGCCGATGACGGGTCGGCAAACTGGTAGTAGGCGCTCATCAGCATGGTCAGTCCGCTGGCCACAAGGGCGACCGAGACGAAAATCGCCCCCGGAATGCTGACCAGAATGAATGCGGCGCGGCAGGCGCTCGACTCGATGCCGGCCCGCGACAGGACGCCCACGCAGACGGTCCAAGTGAGCGCGGAAATCCCACAGAAAAGCACGCCGAAGCACGCGATCGCGCCACCGGCGCCTTCCATATTGTCGCGTCCCAGGCCGACAAGCGCCGCCAGGATCACCTGCCAGTAGACCAGCAGGCACCCCAGATCAATGAGCCGAAAGCGGAATTTTCCTTGCGTGGCTCGCGCCCGCCGCTCCACGGGCCAGATCATCAGCCACACGGCCCCGGACAAACCGACCAGTCCCAGCGCGATTCCAGCGAGCACGCAGATCAGCGCGAGCAGGCTCAACCAGGGACCTGGTTCGTCAAGCATATGCATCCGCACTACGGCTGTTTCGTGGGCCTGTCACAGCATCGCGGCTATTGGCAGCGCCGGGTCGCCAGCGCCAACCCCATTTGTCAGAATGCATTCTCCGTCGGGCGAGCAGGCGTTGACAATCGCGCCAAAGGCCGACCCAGATCCCGGAATTGGCATGGCTTCGCTCGCAGCTTTTGCCCCATGAGGAGATCGCATGCCGGTGAGCGGCTCCCAGACGCCAACTGATCTGCCTATCGAACTGCCGCATGCCAGGCGGGCCGACGAGATTCTGAGCGAACTTGGCAGCGATCGCCATGGCGGCCTGTCCAGCGCGCGCGCGGCCGAGCTGCTTGCCAGGCACGGTCACAATCAACTCGAAGAAGCCCCGCCAACGCCGGCTTGGAAACGGTTTCTCGGCCAGTTCAAAGAGCTAGTCGTTCTGATCCTGATCGCCGCCGCTGTGATTGCCGGGATAGCAAATGAATGGATTGATACGATCGCGATTCTGGCGATCGTGCTGCTCAACGGCGTCATCGGCTACCTGCAGGAAGCCCGTGCGGAGCAAGCGCTGGCGGCACTCAAAAAGCTCAGTGCGCCGGCCGCCAAGGTGGTTCGCGACGGCCAGCTCCAGTCCCTCCCTGCCAGCGACCTGGTGCCGGGCGATCTGGTCGAGCTCGAAGCCGGCGACTACGTGCCGGCCGATTGCCGCCTGACCGAGTCCCACAGCCTGCACGTCCAGGAGGCGGCACTCACCGGCGAATCGGTGCCGGCCGAAAAATGGGCGGCCCACACGCTGGAGGAAAACACGCCGCTCGGCGATCGGCGAAACATGATCTACATGGGGACGGTCGCATCCGCCGGCAAGGCCAAAGCTGTCGTCGTGGCCACGGGCATGCGAACCGAGCTGGGACACATTGCCGGCATGCTTCACGAGTCGGAGCGCGAGCCGACTCCGCTACAGCGGCGACTGGCGGAGCTGGGAAAGATTCTCGTCGTCGTCTGCCTGGTGATTGTGGCGATCATCTTCGGACTCCAGGTCTGGCGCAGCGGCAGTAAGGAGCTGATGGAAGTGCTGCTGGTCTCGATCAGCCTTGCCGTGGCGGCCGTCCCGGAAGGATTGCCGGCCGTCGTCACGCTGGCTCTGGCGCTGGGACTGCAGCGAATGGCGCGGCGCCATGCGCTCGTGCGGAAGCTGCCGAGCGTCGAGACGCTGGGATCGGTAACCGTGATTTGCAGCGACAAGACGGGGACGCTCACGCGCAACGAGATGACGGTTCGGGAGCTGCTGGTCTCCAGCGGGCTGTATCACGTCAGCGGCGCGGGCTACGTCCCGGAGGGCAGGTTCACGCGCGGCGGCGAAGGGGCCAGCGACGATGGCGAGGAAGTGCCGGCCGATAACCGGTCCCACGATTTACGCCTCCTGCTGACCATTGCCGCCCACTGCAACAGCGCCAGCGTCGCGCCAAGCAAAGAGGATTCGCGCGTGTGGCAGGTCGTCGGCGATCCGACGGAAGGCGCTCTTCTCGTGGTTGCCCGGAAGGCGGCCATCGAGGGACGGCCCAAGGATGTCGAGGTTCTGGCCGAGCTCCCCTTCGACTCCGACCGCAAGGCGATGAGCGTCGTCGAGCGCTTGCCCGACGGCAAAGTGCGGATGCTCACCAAGGGAGCGCCGGAGGTGATTCTCAAACGGTGCGACCGCGAGCTGAAGCGGGACGCCGCTGTCCCGTTTTCACCAGAGCGGCGGCAAGAGATCGAACGCCAGAATGCCGCCATGGCGGAGCGGGCGCTGCGCGTGCTGGCCTTTGCCTATCGCGATGAGCCGGAAAAAAAAGAGGGGAAACATGCCGAAGAGAATCTGGTTTTCGTGGGGCTGGCCGGGATGATCGATCCGCCGCGCCAGGAGGCCAAGGACGCGGTGGCCACCTGCCGGGAAGCGGGAATCCGGCCGATCATGATCACCGGCGATCACCCTTCGACGGCCAAGGCCATTGCGACAGAGCTTGGAATCGTAGGAAAGGTTTCCAACCTGTCCCAACGTGATTCAGGACAGGTTGAAAACCTGTCCTACGTGCTGACCGGCAAGGAGCTGGACAAGCTATCGGATGAAAAGCTGCGTGAGCTTGTCGAATCCGTCAGCGTCTATGCCCGCGTCTCGGCCGAGCACAAACTGAAAGTGATCAAGGCCTGGAAACAGCGCGGCCAGGTCGTTGCCATGACCGGCGACGGCGTCAACGACGCGCCGGCCGTGCGGGCGGCTGACATCGGCATTGCCATGGGCATCACTGGCACCGACGTCACCAAGGAAGCCTCGGACATGGTGCTCACCGACGACAATTTCGCCACGATCGTCAACGCAGTCGAAGAAGGGCGCACGATCTACGACAACATCCAGTGCGTCGTCCACTATTTGCTCTCGTGCAATGCCAGCGAGGTGCTGTTCATGTTCGTGGCGGCCTTGCTGGGCTGGCCGACGCCGCTGAAGGCCATCCAGATCCTGTGGATCAACCTGGTGACGGATGGCTTGCCCGCTCTGGCCCTGGCTGTCGAGCCGCCGGAAAAGGGGATCATGCAGCGCCCGCCCAGGCCGCCGCACGAGCCGGTGATCACGCTCCAGCGCGGACTTCTGATCCTCACGCACGGCATTCTGATGGCCGCCGTAGCCCTGTTTGGATTCTGGTGGGTCTATCAGGGGAACAAGGAGCATCTCGCGCAGGCCCAGACGACGGCCTTTTGCATCATGGCCTTCTCACAGCTTTTCTTTTCCTTCTCCTGCCGCAGTCTGCGCCTGACGATGCCCGAGCTGGGCCTGTTTTCCAACAAGATGCTGCTGGCGGCCATCGGCATTTCGGCGGTGCTGCAAATCGGCGCGGTGCTGCTACCGATTGCCCGGCCCGTGTTTGGGGTCAGCGATCAGCTCACCATCCAGTGGCTGCTGGTGTTTGGCTTGGCGCTGGTCCCAGTGACGATCGTGGAGGTTGCCAAATTGGTGATGGCGGCACTAGGATGGCGCGTACCTCCCACGACTGTGGCCAGTTCGCAAGGGGGCGGCGCACAAGGCTCGTCGGCGTCGTGAGCACACAGCGGCATTCGCGTTTCGCCAAGTGCCTGAAATCGCACTCGAATTCGGAGATCCACCATGAACGGCATCCAGCGAATTCTCTGCCCCGTCGATTTTTCCGAGACCTCGGACAAGGCGTTTGCCGTGGCTGACTCGCTGGCTCAACGATTGGGAGCAGAGTTGGTAATCCTGCACGCCTTTGAATATCCGGAGCAGTTGACGGTCGCGGCGCAGGAGCGTCCGCTTGATCCCACCTTGAAGCCGAAGCTCGAGGGCCTGAAGTCGGCGCATCCGAATGTCAAAGTCGAGCACGTGCTCCACGCTGGCCAGCCCGGGGAAGTCATCTGCTGGATCGGTCAGGCGCGGCAATGCGACCTCATCGTGATGGGGACGCACGGCCGGACAGGACTGATGCACCTTTTGCTGGGAAGCGTGGCCGAACACGTGATGCGCCACGCTCGCAGTCCCGTCCTGACCGTTCGCAACCGTCCGGCGGATGAGCCGCCGCTTGAGGAACCGCTCGTGCTGCCGGTGCCGCCACCACGGTTCATGTAGCTCTTGTTTCGTGCGACTGCGACAGGCTGTCGCGGAAAAGTAAGCTTCTCGGGATCGTCCCCCGGCGAATTGAGATGCCGGTGGAATTGAATTCCTTCTTTGCCCTGCTACGCAACCTTGCCCAGTCCAGCACTGGGGCGGTCCGTATGCGCACACCTCTCCCCTGCCGGCCGACTAGCGTCGGCAGGTCGAGCGCTATTTCGCTGTCAATGTGACGTAGATGCAATTCGAGTGCCAACCATCGTCACCGCGGCGCGCCGTTTGAAACAGACATGCTTCGACTGATGCCGTTGGATCAGCATCCGGGAGAAGCATTCATGACGATGAAATCCGAGTTTTGGACTGCCTTGATGCAACTGGCAGGCACAATGGCCGATGGCGACGGGCAAGTGACCCAGAAGGAATATCTCCAGGCGGTCGCTGCCGAGTTTGCCTGCGCAAGCGCCAACCGCCGGCGGCAAATGCGGTTGGCGCTGTGGGCCGTCCTCACGTTTCTCGACGAGCTGAGCAATCTCGTTCCTCGCTCTCAATGATGCCGCCCTCGTTCGGCGGCCGTGCTGGCCGCCTTGCTGGACTTCTGCTCGCGGCTGTGTTGTAATCTCGGGCATCCTTCCTCTCCACCAGGAGCCCTCCATGAGCCGCCTATCCCGCCGCACCGTTCTCAAAGCCGCTGCCGCCAGCGCCGTCTTTCCGCTGTTTACTATCTCGGGCACCAAGGCCTCTGGCAGTGTCATCGGGGCCAACGACACGATCCGCGTCGGCGTCGCCGGCATCAACGGCCGGGGCGGGGCACACATCAGCGAATTGTCGCAAGTGCCCAACGTTCAAATAACGCATTTGATCGACCCGGATAGCGCGCTGTTTGCATCGCGAACCAAGACGGTCGCAGACCGATTTGGCAAAGAACCGACTTGCGTGCAGGACATCCGCAAGGTGCTCGACAACAAGTCGATCGATGCCATCACCGTGGCCACCTGCAACCACTGGCATTCGCTGATCACGATCTGGGCCTGCCAGGCGGAAAAGGACGTCTACGTCGAGAAGCCGATTAGCCACAACGTGTTCGAGGGACGTCAGTGTGTGGAAGCAGCCCGGCGTTTCAACCGCGTGGTCCAGCATGGTACGCAAAGCCGCTCCAGCGACGGCAAGGCCCGCGAGATCGCGATCGTGCAGAGCGGCAAATACGGCAAGCTGCTGGTGAGCAAGGGTTACTGCTGTAAGCCGCGGTGGAGCATCGGCTTCAAGGACGTCGAGCCGCACCCCAAGTCGCTCGACTGGAACATCTGGCTCGGCCCGGCGCCGATGCAGGACTTCCACCGCAACCTGGTGCACTACAACTGGCACTGGTTCTGGGACACCGGCAATGGCGACATTGGCAATCAAGGCGTGCACGAAATCGACATCGCCCGCTGGGCCATCAAGGGGGCGACGCTGCCGACCAAGGTCTGGAGCCTGGGGGGCCGCTTCCTACCCGACGGGCCGGATCAAGGGCAGACGCCCAACATGCAGCTTGCCGTGATGGAGTTCGGCGACGTGCTGTTGGTTTTCGAGGTCCGCGGCCTGGTGGGCAAGAAAGAGAATCCCGACTATCCCAACCAGGTCGAAAACGAGTACTACACGACCGATGGAGTGATCAAGGGAGGCAAGTTCTTCAAGGACGGCAAAGGGGAGGGCGAGCGGATTCAAGGGGCGGACGATGTCAGCGTCGCTCCGGGCGGCGCATTTGGCGCCTTCATCAATGCCATCCGCAGTCGCAAGCCCCAGGACAACAACTGCGATGCCGAGGTGGCTCACTACTCGGCCGCCTGCTGCCATTTGCCGAACATTTCCTACCGGCTGGGAGAAAAAGTCTCCTACGATGCGGTGGCCGGCATTTCAGGAAAGCAGGCCCAGGTCAAGGAAGCGTTCGAGAAGATTCGCGACAATTCCAAGGCGGTCGGCGTCAAGCTTGGCGACGGCGATTACATGCTGGGCGCGACCCTGACCTTCGACCCGGCGAAGGAGAAGTTCACTGGCCAGGGCGCCGATGCTGCCAACAAGCTCCTGACTCGGCCTTATCGCGAGCCGTTCGTCGTGCCCGATTTGCGAATCGCGTAAATCACAGTCCACACTCCCAAGTCCAGAGTCCACAGCCCGAATTCTCAATTGCCGGTAAGGTTGGTCTGGTAGAATTGAGTCGGGGTCCGCGCGACATCTCATATTGCGCCTTCGGACTACTAGAAGGAATGTCTTTCACCCACCGGTTGCGACAGACGCAAGAGCGCTACCCCATCCGGTGGCTAACTGTTTTGGCGTGCGCACTTGCGCTCTTTGCGGGTTGCAAGCCGTCGGCGAAACCGGCAATCGGAGCGACGGCCAAACTGTCGCCGGAGCCGTGGGCCATGCGGGCCCCGCAAACCTGGCCGCAGATTGTTCTCACAAACGTGGCCGAGTTCCGCGGCCACACTCGGCTGCACGGGGCGAGTGGTTTCCTCCTGGAAGCTTCGTCTGGCACTACCTGGGCCGCAACGGCACTTCATCTCATTGGTGAAAACGGCGGTGTCGAGCCGGAGATCAATGTCAGGCAACTTGATCAGAAGATTTCCACATGGCGGATGTTTCCGCGCACGGTCCCTGAAAGTTATGTGGAGATCGACAAGGTGGCAGTCGGAGGACTCGGTCAAGGCGGAGACGATTGGCTGTTGCTGACGATCAAGGCCAGCAATCGCGCGCTGCCGGCGACGCCACTGAAGCTGAGATCTCGACCGGTTCAAGTGGGGGAAATGGTGTTTTTGATCGGCTGTCCCTACGAAGAGGAAGATTGCAAACAGAACGTCTACGCCGGCACCGTCGTTGAACGCGGCAATGCGGCTTTTTTCCGATACAATCTCGAAACGCCCGTTGACATTCGCGGTTTCAGCGGCGCGCCGATTGTCGACAAGGACGGACACTTGGTCGGCGTAATGACCATTTGGTTTCAGCCGCGCATGAAAGGCAATCAGTATCTGGAGGCAGGCGGCCAGGACGCATCGTACATATTTAACTACACGCAGCGTTAATTGATTGCTGTGGACTGTGGGCTGAAATCATGTCCTTCGACGACCGACTTCGCGAAGCGATCGAGCGCGGCCACAAGCGCAGTGACGCCAGGGCGCATGAGGCCCATGCACGCGCGCTGACTGAGGAGGAATTCAAGCGGCTTCACTCTCAGTACCGGCTCGACCTGTCGGAGCACATCGAATCCTGCCTCAAGCGGCTGCCGAATCACTTCCCTGGCTTTCAATTCGAGACCATCGTGGGCAGCCGCGGGTGGGGCGCGGCCTGCTCTCGCGATGACCTGCACATCGCCCGCGGACAGCGCACCGCCGTCTACAGCCGGCTGGAGATCACCGTCCTGCCTTATTCGCAATCACTGCACGTGCTTGAACTGGCCGGCAAGGGGACCATCCGCAACAAGGAGGTATTCAACCGCACCTGGTTTGAGAAGCTGGAAGAAGCGTCGATAACCAAATTCCGCGAACTGATCGACGCCTGGGTGCTGGAATACGCCGAGCTGTACGCCGCCAAGGACTGAGTTTTCAGATGCGATTGGCACGTGGCGGCGGGATTGGCTGCTCGCCGTCCTGCACGACGACTGCCCTGAGCAGCCGGAGGACCACCGTCTCGATCTCTTCGATCTCGGCTTTGCGCCACCCATCAGACCGCAAGCGCTGGGCGTATTCAGCCAGCCGGGCCAGCGGCAGTTCTGCCCCGTAGCATTCTTCGAGGCACTCGTGTACAGCGCCGTTGAATCGGTTCACTCTCCGACTGACCATAACCCAGTGCCAATACGGGGATTGTGCAAGCCTCATTCGCCGCAATTGCCGTGCCCGAAGGGAACTCCCCGAGGTTCGCTGCCGCCGGCTGGCCCTGTCGCACCATCGGCGGCGCTTTCGCTTGCCGACTTGGCGCAGCAGGGCTACACTAATTCCTTGCTCGGCTTACACTAACGACGACCGGCCGGCGAATTGACACCCCGGCTCGGCATCTGTCTCAAGGAACCCCATCATGCGTCCCGGCATCCTGGCGCCACCTGTCGCGACATTTTGCGTCCTGGTGTCGCTCGCCTCTGTCGCCCTCGCGGATTCGCTGACCCTGGAGAAAGCCCAGGAAATCTCCAAACAGACCGGCCGGCCGATCCTGGCCGTGGCCGGCTCCAAGACGTGAGGCCCCTGCCTGGCGCTCATGGAACGGCTCAATACCGACCGTTCCATCGCGCCGCTAGTGGCACAGTTTGTGCCCCTCAAGATCGAGACCGATGGCGACCAGTGGGGACCTTTCTCGCGCAAGTACTCCCATGAGGGCAACGGCATTCCGATCATCTTCGTCGTCCGCGCTGACGGCGAAAAAATGTATGGCAAGAGCGGTTCACTGGGCGACGAGTTGCCGAGATTCCTGTCGAGTCAACTCGCATCGGCAGGGAGAATTCTGACCCCCGCCCAGTTGTCGCAGATTCAGACCGCTGTGAGCGACGCTCAGCAGGCTCTCCAGTCGCAGGACCCGCTTTCGGCCGTCAAGCGGCTGGACACTCTGAAAAAGATCGCACCAGCAGGCAAGCTCGGCAGTTATGCCGCCGCTGCCATTGCCGCCGACCAGCTCGCGGCGCAGCTTGTGGAAGATGGCAAGGCGGCCCTGGCATCCGCCCAGGAAAAGCTTTCCAGCGGCGACAAGTTCGCCGGCGCGCTGGGAATTCTCAGCGCAAACCGGATTTACGGCGCTTTGCCCGAGCTGAAGAAAGACTTGGGAGCCGCCGAGCGTGAGCTGCGCAAGGATGGCTCCCTGAAGGAGATCGTCGCGCAGGCGGAAGCAGTAGACAAGGCGCTGGCGCTTGTTTCCACGAAAAACGGAAAAAAGACGGCTGCTGAGGCGCTGGCCAAGGTTGCTGCGCGGTTCCCCGATTCCGATGCCGCTAAAGTAGCCCAGGAAAAAATCGCCGAGCTGGAAAGCACCGCCGCCGACGGCCAGACTGGCGCTTTCGCGCCACCGGTCGGCAGCGACAAGTATCGCACGTGGACCGACGTCACCGGCAGTTACAAGATCGAGGCGGAACTCGTCGAGGCAACCGACGCAGCGGTGACACTCAAACGCAAGGAGGATGGCCGCATCGTGAAGGTGCCGATCGAGAAGCTCAGCCCTGAGGATCAGGAGTTTCTCAAGCAGCAATAGGATACGGCCATCTTGCGCCGGTCAGTTACTTGAATCGCAGCGACAGCCCGCTGCCAACGAAGTAATCGTCGGCCGCTGCGTTGAGACCCACGCCGCCGCGAATGTCCCACTGGACGTCGTCGCTGAGCAGGTAGGTGAAGCCCCCGTCGAAGTAGTGCTCGACGCGCGCCGTGTCGGCACTGTGGGGAAAGAAGGCGAACCACTCGGTGTAGGCTCCCACCCGCTCGGTGAGGCTGTAATTCACCGTCCACGATTGGGCCCACTGGGTATATGCCTGAGCCGTGACGTCATCGGGCGTCCGATTGAACTGCGTGCTGCCGCCGGTCGCCAGCCAGTCGTTGATATCCCAGCCATAGAGCCAGTTGACGCCGGGCAAGACTTCGTCGGCGCGGAACACGCTTCCCCCCGTGGGCACGGTCATCTGCGGCACCAGGGCCATCTCCGGGAGAATTCCTTCCTGCGGCGTCAGCGCCAGCTTGAAGCCGAGGTACAGATCTTCCCCTCCGGCCGATTCCACGCCGTCTACAATCTCATGGGCATAGTTCCACGCCAGCCTCCATTCGAACCATTCGGCAAACATGCCGTAGCGGAACAGGGCCTCGGGGTACGAATGGCCGATCGTTTGCGTGCCGTCGTTGTCGAAGGTGTACGTGTAGCCGGTTTCGATCTGCAGCACGCCGCGTCCAACGGTGACGCTGGCCTCGGTGAAGTCCGGGCGGTCGGTGACGATCGGCTCGTCGAGGTTCGGGCCCCCTTCGAAGCTGTTGCCGTAGCTCCACTGCAACAGAGTGCCGGGTGAGCAGCGACATGCCTCGACGACGTCCTCACCGGCTGGGTCGAAGGGAGGAGGTTGATATTCTTGCGCGGCTGCCGCAGCGGCAAATAGAATGGCAAGCGACAATGCCGCCAGGGTCAAACGGCAGATCAAGCGGGTCGCAGCCATGCTCGCTTCCTTGCCAGCGGTTTCTCCCGTCGCGCGGCGGGCGGGCTGCGAAGGAGAACGGTAGTCTCATTCCTACCATCGGCATTTGTAAAGTTTGTGATGAATCGAAATCTTGCTTTCGACTACCTGAAGAGGAAACGGCCGACAATGACGTTGCAACTGCCGATCGCTAGCCGACACTTGCCATGATGATTCACCCCGCGCCACCGCCCAGCCGCGATCCACCGCTGCCCGCCACCAGCCGCGCGTGGCTCGTGCGACTGGCGGCCATCGCGATCCTGCTCGTTGCCGCCCTTTCGCTGTCACTGTTTGTCGATGGTCAGCAATTCCTTGAGCGACTTGCCGGATGGGAGCAGCAACTGCGCGACTACTACCGCGAGCATCCCGTCGCCACGCTTGCCGCAGCATTTGTGGTGTACGTCGTCGTCACTGGGCTTTCGATTCCCGTCGCCCTGCCGCTGTCGCTGACTTACGGCTGGCTGCTGGGATTCATTCCAGGGGTAATCCTCGTGAGCTTTGCTTCCACCTCGGGAGCGACGATTTCCTTTCTGCTGTCGCGGTACCTGATCGGCCAGTGGGTGCAGTCGCGGTTTGGCGATCGCCTGGCGTGGTTCAACGAAGCGATCGAGCGCGAAGGTGCATTTTTTCTTTTGACGCTGCGGCTGGTGCCGCCGGTTCCCTTCTGGCTGGTGAACCTGCTGGCCGGGCTGACAAAAATTCGCGTGACGACGTTCTGGTGGGTCAGTCAACTGGGCATGTTGCCCGGCACGTTGGTATTCGTCTGGGTTGGGGCAAGTGCGCCCACCCTTCAGGAAATCGCGGAAAAGGGGATCAAGAGCCTTGTGAGCTGGCAACTAATTGCCGCG
>DASRJP010000160.1:0-14065 GCA_035649415.1 Pirellulaceae bacterium
CGCCATCGACGGCATTCCGGCGATCATCGTCGATCCCAAAGGGGATTTGGGAAATCTGCTGCTGACGTTTCCGCAGCTCCGCGCGGAAGACTTCGCGCCATGGATCGATCCGGCCGAGGCGGCACGCAAGGGACAGTCCCAAAGCGACTTCGCCGCCGCCACCGCCGAAACGTGGCGAAAGGGACTGGCCGACTGGGGACAATCGCCCGAGCGTATCCAAAAGCTGCGCGATGCCGCGGACATCGCGGTCTTTACGCCTGGTTCGAGCGCCGGGCTGCCGCTGGCCGCGCTCAAATCGTTTCAAGTGCCGCCGGCAAACACGCTCAGTAATGCCGACGCCCTGCGCGAAGCGGTCAGTGCCGCCGCCTCGGGCCTCCTGGGCCTGGTGGGGATCGAGGCCGATCCGCTCGCCAGCCGCGAGCACATTCTGCTGGCCAGCATCCTCGACCGCTCGTGGCGCGAGGGGCAGGGGCTCGACATGGCGGGGCTGATTCGCGCCGTCCAGTCGCCGCCGCTCGACAAGATTGGCGTGATGGACCTGGAAAGCTTCTTCCCGGCCAAGGAGCGGTTCGCGCTGGCCATGCAGCTCAACAACGTGCTGGCGTCGCCGTCGTTTGCCGCCTGGACCGATGGCGAGCCGCTCGACGTGCAGCGGCTGCTCTTCACACCAGAGGGCAAGCCGCGGCTGTCGATCCTTTCTATCGCTCATCTGTCCGACGCCGAGCGAATGTTTTTCGTCACGCTGCTGCTCTCGGAGGTCATCGGCTGGATGCGGCAGCAGTCGGGGACGAGCTCGCTGCGGGCGCTTTTCTACATGGACGAGGTCTTTGGCTATTTTCCGCCGTCGGCCAATCCGCCGAGCAAGACCCCGATGCTCACGCTGCTCAAGCAGGCCCGGGCGTTCGGCCTGGGCATCGTGCTGGCGACGCAAAACCCGGTCGATCTCGACTACAAAGGTCTGGCCAACTGCGGCACCTGGCTCCTCGGCCGGCTGCAAACCGAGCGCGACAAGCTCCGCGTGCTGGATGGGCTGGAAGGCGCATCGAGCGCGGCCGGCGCCAGCTTCGACCGCGGCACGATGGAGAAGATCTTGTCCGGCCTGGGTAATCGCATCTTTTTGATGAACAACGTCCACGAGGATGCGCCCGTCGTCTTTCAGACGCGGTGGGCCATGTCGTACCTCCGCGGGCCGCTGACACGCGAGCAGATCGCCACGCTGATGGCCCCGCGGAAGACGGCGATGGCGAAAAGTGCCCCGCCGGCCAGCGAGGTTCAATCCTCGTCTTCCCCGGCGACGCCCGCCGCCGCGGCAGCCGCGCAGCGCCCCGTGCTGCCGCCCGAGATTGTCGAGCGGTTTGTGCCGCGCAATGGGCTCGTGCCGTCCGGCGGCAAAGTGCTCTATCGTCCCGCCGTGCTGGGCTCAGCCAAAGTCCACTTCGCACAAAGTGCCGCTCGGATCGACGTCTGGAAAACTTTCTCCCTGCTAGCCGCCGTGGACGAAACCGCCGGCCCCGACCTGTGGACCCAGGCGGCCCCCTTGGAGGAAGAGTCGCCCCAGCTCGAGCCGCAGCCGGAAACGGGAGCGGCGTTTGCCGAGCTTCCGCCCGAACTCTCCCGCCCCAAGACCTATGCCGGCCTGACCTCGGCACTCAAGGACCATCTCTACCGCCACCAAAAGGTGGCGCTCTACAAGTGTGCGGCACTCAAGCAGGTCTCGCAGCCGGGGGAGAGCGAGTCCGACTTTCGCGTGCGGCTGTCGCAGCGCGGCCGCGAAGCCCGCGACGCGACCGTGGAAACGCTGCGGCAAAAGTACGCGCCAAAAATCGCCACGCTGACCGAGCAGATCCGCAAGGCCCGCGCCCGCGTCGAGCGCGAGCAGGCCCAGGCCAGCCAGCAGACCTTCTCGACCATGGTCTCGGTGGGCTCGTCGATCCTCAGCGCGGTCTTCGGCCGCAAGCTGATGAGCTCGACCAACGTCACGCGGGCCGCCTCTTCGGCGCGGGCCGCCAGCCGCGCCATGCAGCAGCGGCAGGACGTGACGCAGGCCGGCGAAACGGTGGAAGCCCTCGAGCAGCGGCTGGCCGACCTGGATGCCAAATTCAAGGCGGAGACCGAAAAGATCGAAACCGGCATGGGCGCGGCGGCACTTGAGCTGGAAGAAATCTCCGTGCAGCCCAAGAAGGCGGACATCGCGATCAGCCAGGTGGCGCTCGCGTGGGTGCCGTGGATCGTGAAGTCGGACGGGACGATGCAGCAGGCAAGCGCGGGCGGGTGAAGCCTCGCGTATTTAGCCGGAGGCAAACGTGCCTCCTGTCCGCCGGGAAAGAGAAAGAGTAGGAGTACGATTAAGAGTAGGACTAAGATTAGGAGCAAGAGAAAGAGAATGACTGCCTTTCCTACTCTTGCTCTTACTCCAAATCTTACTCATCTTCCTAATCTTAATCCTTCTCCTAATCCTTCTCTTCCGCCGCCTGGTTGCTGACTCCTGTCACCTGTCTCATGACCTCCCGCCGCTCCACCGCCGCGCCATTCCTGGCCGTGCTGGCCATCGTGCTCGCGTTGGCGATGTATGTGGGCGGGTACTACTCGCTGGGGCAGTCGACTGAGGGGATCATCGACGAGTCAGGTAGACAAGTCATTTGGCGCATCTACCCCCGCCCCTGGCACTGGATCTTCACCCCCGCGGCACACGTTGAGTCGCTCCTTCGCGGCTGCCGGGTTAATTGTCAAGAACCCCCGGTTTGAGGTGCCCTCTGTCCGCCATTGGTCCTTGGTCCTTGGTCATCGGGATTTCTGTCGCCGGCCGCGTTCCTCGACAATGGCCGGCCGTTCCACGAAAACGAGGGGCGGGTGTGGGAGGGGAATGTATTCGGCTAATCTCCGTTGGACTTCCTTCCATTCTCCCGTGCCAACTCCTGGTTTGAAGTCGGAATTCGCCACAACTGAATTCTCGTGCGACTACTAGATGCGGCCGGAACGCTGACCTCTGACCTCTGCTCTCCGCCCTCTCCTCTCCGAACTCGGAATCCTCCAGCACTTGCCCCCAAGCTGCCCAAGGAGTAGACAGGAAATCAAACGGTTCTCCCCATGCGTTACCGTCTTCGCACGCTGCTGGTTCTGCTGGCTGTCGCGAGGCACCGCTTCACGCGCTGGCTGCTGCGTCGCCGCTGGTGGACGTTCAGTCTCCGCGGCATGTTCGCGGTCGTTACGCTCCTGGGAATCTGGCTGGGATTTCAGGTGAACTGGTGGCGCCAGCGGCAGGAAGCCAGACGCTGGATCGAAGAGCATGAAGTGGAGGGGGGCTGGTCACACGTTGATCCCCGCGATGTCTGGGTGACCGACAGGACTGGCACCAGATGTCGCGACAGGCCGGCGGAGGCGCCTTGGAGCCTCAGACTGCTGGGAGAACCCCGCCTGGCCTATATCCATCTCGACAAGTGCAAGCTGTCCGAAGCCGACATTCCCCGCCTGGATTCACTAGCGCGGCTGTTTCCCGAAGCCTCGGGAGTACACGTGCAGGAACCAGGTTTCAATTCGGTCTGGCCGCCGCCCGACCGCCGCGCCTTTCTTAAATCCCAGGGCCCGGTTCCTTGATGTGGGCAAAATCCCAATGACCAAATCCCAAGAACCAATGCTCCTGCTTCGCGGGGAATGACCAAGGACCAAGCACCAAGGTCCAATGCTCCTGCTTTGCAGGGAATGACCAATGACCAAGCCGACCACCGCTCCGCGGCGGTGCCCGTGACCAATGGCGGCGGCGGATTACCCACAGCCGGAAATGCGATCGACGACCGTTTACGGTCGTTAGCCTTTTCGGCCCGGCATTCCATGCCGGGTTTGGCCCGGGGCTTGAGCCAATGAGCGGGTGGCTGAAGCCGAAATGGGTACGCCCCGTCGAACGGGGCTAGAGAGATGGAGTGGTGCTCCGGTGAACCCGCCGTAAACGGCGGGCCGATAAGACTAACGGCCGTGAACGGCCGTCGCGAACGGACCAAGCCTCGGCAGACAAGAATGTCTGCCATACCCTTGGCAGGCGAGGCGCCTGCCCCACGGTTAGTCCACGAACATGAACTCGTTGCTGTTGAGGAGCACGCGGCAGGCGTTGGGGAGGCCGTGCTTGGCGGCGTAGGTGGAGAACGCAGTGCGTTCAGATTCTGTCGGCTCGCGGCAAAGGACGAGGCGGAAGAGGAGGGGTATCTGGGCGGGCAGGTCGGGGCCAGCATCGCGGGCCAGGCGCGCGGCCAGGTGTTCGGACTGGCGCACGATGAACTTGTCGTTGAGCATCGCCAGGGCCTGCAGCGCCGTCACCGACACGTTGCGCGTCGGCGTGAGCTGCGAGGCGTCGGCACAGTCGAGCGACTCCATGAACGGGTCGGGGAGCGTGCGGAAGATGAAGCGATACACGCTGCGGCGGTAGTTCGACGGGTCGTCCACATTGAAGCCCTGGTAATCGACGTTCGGCGTCACGTGGATCCCCGGCGTCTGGATGAATTGCCGCACGCTCTTTCCCCCCATCGCCAGGTCGAGCGTGCCGCTGAATGCCGCCATCGCGTCGTGGATGGACTCGGCATCGAGGCGGGAGCGGTTCATGCGCCACAGGAGGCGATTGTCGGCGTCGACAGCATAGGGCGAATGGTGAGTGGCGAGTGGCGAATGGGGTGGGGAAACTACACCTGCTGCTCCATTCGCCATTCGCCATTCGCCATTCGCCGACTTTTGCCGATACGTCGCGCTGGTGACCATCCGCCGGTGCAGCCGCTTCAGCTCGCCGTCGCCGTCGCGCAGCTCGGCGGCCAGCCAGTCGAGCAGCTCGGGGTGCGAGGGGAACGAGCCCATCCGGCCGAAGTCGCTCGGCGTATCGACAATGCCACGGCCGAAATGAAAATGCCACAGGCGGTTGGCGATCGACCGCCAGGTCAGCCCGCTGTCGGGGCTGGAAATCCATTTAGCCAGTGCCGCCCGCCGCTGGCCCTCGTTGCTTGCATCGGCCATCGATAAGGCACCGGCATGCTGCGGCATCACGGACAGGCCGCAAGGCGAGGCCTGCTCGCCCGGCTGATGGATGTCCCCGCGCGCCAGCACGTTGACCGTCCGCGGCTGGCCCGCCGGTTTGAACGAGCCGTCGGGGGCAAAATCACTCGTGCCGGCATACACGAATTGCCGCGGCGGGAGTGCCGCCAGGAGGCGGTCGTATTTCGCCGTCAGGACGAAGGCGGCCAGATCGGCCCGCTGGCGGTCGGTCCGCTGATCCAGCGGCGTGGTGAGAATTGAGGCCACCTCCGCCGGCAGCGACGGGCCGTCGAGCGGAATGGGTTTGGCGGCCGACGTGACGCTGATTCGCGGCCGGCCGATCAAGTGGCCGCCGCCGTGAAGCTGCTTCAGCTCGACGGTGATGGTTGATTCACCTTGCAAGGTCATCGGATCGGCAAACTCGAAAACAGCAACGTGGGGCTTGCCCACTTCTGGAAAAATTCCCCAGGCCGTGGCTTCGTTGCCGTCGAGGGCCATGTCGATCGACCAGCCTTGCTGATTGAAGTCGGCCCGCGGATTGGCGAGCTTCAGAATTGTCGTTGCGTCGGGTTTGTCTTTCGGCGCGACCTTCACCACCAATTCATTGAGATGCAGATTGCCGTTGTCCTGCCGGCCGGGCCCTTGCTTAGGCAGACTCGGATCGGTGAGGACTTCCAGGCGGAGGCCGGTGATGTTGTAGGACGGGCTTCCCAGCCCGTCTTTGTCCTTTGAGTCGGGCTGGGAAGCCCGACCTACTTTTGAGTCGGGCTGAGAAGCCCGACCTACGTGGAAGGTCAGCGTGTACGTGTCCTTGTCTGGCCGGTTGCCGCCGGAAAGCACCGACCCGTCGCTTTGGACCGTGAGCGTCGCGCCATCTTTCAATTTGGCTTCCGCCGGCGTGAGCACCTGCCACAGCGACGCGGCCGCGGTCACGGTTTTTTCCCACCCGGCGACTTCGGCCGCGACTTCCGCCGAGAGCAGAGCCGGATCGAGCTTCTCCTTCTGCTCGTGCAATTTGCCGCGGGCGGCAATTAGCTCCCGCCGCCTGGCTGCGACAGCCGGATCGGTGTCGTAGGCCCGGTTCGCCTTGTCGGTGGCGGCGAAGACGGCTTGCAGGCCGTAATAGTCTGTCTGCTTGATTGGATCGAACTTGTGGTCGTGGCAGCGGGCGCACTGCACGGTCGTGCTCAGGAACGTGTTGACGACCGTGGAGACGATGTCGTCCCGGTCGAGGTAGCGGCCGATCTCGCGGTCGATCGAGTCTTCGCGGATGTCGCGGAGCGAGCTTTCGTCCCACGGCCCAGTGGCGAGAAATCCCGTGGCCACGATCGCCTGCGTGTCGTCGGGCCAGAGCACGTCGCCGGCAACCTGCTGCTCGATGAAGCGGCCGTACGGGAGGTCGGCATTGAAGGCGCGAATCAGATAGTCGCGGTATGGCCAGGCGTTTTCGCGGGGGCGATCCTGGTCGTGGCCGTGCGTCTCGGCAAAGTGGACGACGTCCATCCAGTGGCGGGCCCACCGCTCGCCGTGCCGCGGACTGGAAAGGAGTCGATCGACGACGTGCTCGTAGGCGTCGGGCGACTGGTCCACCAGGAAGGCGTCGAGTTCGTCCGGCGTCGGTGGCAAACCGATGAGATCGAAACAGACGCGGCGCAGGAGGGTGCGCTTGTCGGCGGGGGGAGACGGCGAAAGTCCCTTCTCGACAAGCGCGGTTTGAATGAAGGCGTCGATCGCATTCGTAGCAGGCACACTCCGTGTGCCGTTGCCCGCTGACGGCACACGGAGTGTGCCTGCTACGGGAAGTGCCGGTGACGACAGCCGCCGGTACGCCCAGTGCTCCGGCCAATTGGCGCCGTCGGCGATCCACTGTCGCAGTGCCGCGATCTGCTCCGCGGACAGCGGCACTCCCTTGGACGGCATTCGCTCATCGGGATCGGTGGAAGTCACCCGCCGGATCAGCTCGCTCTCCTCCGGCTTTCCCGGCACGATGGCGTGGTTGCCCGATTCGAGCTCCTTCGTCGCCGCCGCCAGATCGGTAAAGCTCAGTCCAGCTTCGGGCTCATTGCGGCCGTGGCAACTGCCGCAGCGCTGCGTGAGAATTGGCAGCACGTCCTTTTCGAATCGCACTGCGGCGCGGTCGTCAGCAGTCGCCGCAAGCTGCCAGCTAGCGGCAAGAACCAGGGCGCCAAGTGCTGCGTAACGTTCCATGCTCGCGACCAACGGATTATGGAAAAATCGCCAGACGTTTATCTTACCTGCCGAGGGGCCGCTGCGGGCGGACTTGTGCAGGAAAGTTCCGGTCACGTGGCATCGCGAAAACCGGTCGGTTAGGATCGCTGGCACGCTCGGCGTCTACACAAGTGAGGGCAATACAAATGTTTGTCGACCAGGTATTCTGCGCTGCCAGGAGCAGCTTCGCGGCCAATCGCCGCAGCGGCACGACGCAGACCACGCCGCTGGCGCTCGAACGGCTCGAGCCCCGCGACTTGTTTGCCGCCGACATGGTGCTGGACTGGAATGCGGTGGCCCTGGATGCCATTCGCACGACGAGCATGAACCCGCCGCGGGCCAGCCGCGCGCTGGCGATCGTTCACACGGCCATCTACGACGCGGTCAACGCCATCGATCGGACGCACGAAGTTTTCTCCGTCAAGGCGCTGGCCCTGCCCGGAGCGTCCCGCGAAGCAGCGACGGCAGCCGCGGCGCACCGCGCGCTGTCCGCCCTGTTTCCGACACTGACCGGGACATTCGACGCGGAATTGGCCGATTCGCTGGCACAGATTCCCGATGGTCCGACCGAAGATGCCGGCGTCGATCTAGGCATTGACGTCGCCGATCGGATCTTAGCGCTGCGGGATAGTGACGGTTCCAGCAGCGTCGTTCCGTACACGCCCGGCAGTGACCCGGGCGATTGGCAGCCGACGCCGCCGGCAGGTGCCGCCGCGCTATTGCCGAATTGGCCGGACGTCAGGCCATTTGCCATGACGAGCGGCAGTCAATTCTCTCCGGACGGCATACCCGCGCTATCCAGCACGCAGTATGCCGCGGCGTTCAACGAGGTGAAGGAACTCGGTTCGGCCACGAGTGCCACACGTACTGCCGAGCAGACGAACATTGCGCTCTTCTGGGCCAACGTGGCCGGCACGGCGACGCCGCCGGGTCATCTCAATGTGCTGGCGGGCATCGTGGCCGAGGCGGAGGGGAACACGCTTTCCGAAAACGCGCGGCTGTTTGCGATGCTCAATGTGGCCATGGCCGATGCGGCCATCATGGCCTGGGATGCCAAATACGCCACCGAGTTTTGGCGCCCCGTCACCGGAATTCGTGCCGCAGACACAGACGGCAATCCAGACACGGCTGCCGACTCAACATGGACGCCGCTGATCGTGACGCCGCCGTTTCCCTCGTATGTCTCAGGGCATGCGAGCTTCAGCGGTGCTGCCGCGGCAGTGCTGAAAGCCTTTTTTGGCCGGGACAACATCGCGTTCGTCTTGGCGTCCGAAGATGCGACCGTGCCCAATCGCTCGTTCACCAGCTTCTCGCAGGCGGCCCAGGAATCGGCCGACAGCCGCATGTACGGCGGCATTCACTGGCGGTTCGACAATGAGGATGGCCTGATCGCGGGGCGGCGGCTCGGCCGATTTGTCGCTGGCAACTTCTTTGAGCCAGCGGACCTCGGCGTCATCGCGAGGCTGGTGGACGGGACGCTGGTGATTGTCGGCTCGCAGGAGCGAGACCACATCGACGTCGACATTTCGCAAGGCAAACTCGTTGTGCGGGATTTCGGCCGCAAGATCGGCAGCTTTGCGCTGGCAAACGTCGAGGAGATTTCCATCGATGTCAAAGGTGGCAACGATTTTGTGCTGCTGGGTAACGAAATCCGCACGAGCGCCACAATTCATGGCGGCGCGGGCAACGATTTGCTCTTCGGCGGGCGAGCCAACGATACGATCGCCGGCGATGGGGGGAACGACCTGCTGTTTGGCCTGCTGGGAGACGATCAGCTCGACGGCGGCGCGGGGAGCGATCTGCTATTCGGCGGGACGGGGCTGGACACGCTCGTCGGCGGGCCGGGGAAGAATAAACGCTTCCAGTAGGGCGGAGTTCATTCGATCCAGAAAATGCCGGCCGATTATTCGTTACTTGCCGGCTAGCGGCAGCCGGTTCCTTTCGCTTCCCGCGTCGGCCGTTTAGCATGGATGAGGTTTGCGTTTCCCCCGTTCGCTTCCCGCCAACCTTCGCCCACCATGAAGTCATTTCTTTTGCGAGCCCATTTCATCTGTCTCCCCTTCGTTCTGATCCTCAGTTCGGCACTTGCGGCCCAAGATGCCGCTCCCAAGCTGGAATTGAAGAAAGGGGATCACATCGCCATCATCGGCAACACGCTGGCCGAGCGAATGCAGCACGACGGCTGGCTGGAGACGATCCTGCATTGCCGTTTCCCCGAGCACGAGCTGGTCGTGCGCGACCTGGGTTTCTCCGGCGACGAAGTCACCACCCGCCTCCGCTCGGCCGGCTTTGGCACTCCCGACGAGTGGCTTTCGCGCGTCAAGGCCGACGTGGTCATCGCCTGCTTCGGCTACAACGAGTCGTTCGCCGGCAAGGAAGGCCTCGACAAGTTCAAGCAGGACCTCGACGCATTCGTGAAGCACACACTGAGCCAGAATTACAGCGGCAAAGGAGCGCCGCGGCTGGTGCTGGTCTCGCCCGTGCCGCACGAGAAGCTGGCCGATCCGAACCTCCCCGATCCGGCGGCCAACAACGCGCGGCTGGAGATGTACACGTCCGCCATGGCCGACGTCGCCAAGGCCAATGGTGTGCCGCTGGTTGATCTGTTTCACGGTTTGGCGATGCGAGTGAATGGTGAGCCGCTGACAACCAACGGCATTCATCTCAATTCACAAGGGAACCTGGCGGCGGCCGCGACGATCGAGCTGTCGCTCTTCGGCGGCCTCAAGGAGCGTGAATCGGACTACGTCGCCAAAATCCGCCAGGCAGTCCTCGACAAGAATTTTAATTGGTTCCACCGCTACCGCACGACGGACGGTTATTCGATCTACGGCGGCCGGGCCGATCTGACGTTCGTCGATGGCCAGACCAACCGCGTCGTCATGCAGCGGGAAATGGAAGTTCTCGACGCGATGACTGCCAACCGCGACAAGCGAATCTGGGATGCGGCGCGAAACATCGACTCGAAAGTCGATGATTCGAGCACTCCGCCCTTCATCCCCGTGAAGACTAACAAGCCCGGCCCGCTCCCTGGGGGCTTGCACGAATTCGTCGGCGGCGAGGCGGCCATCGAGCGAATGACGGTGCATCCGAGCATGAAGGTCAACCTGTTCGCCTCGGAGGAGCAGTTTCCCGAGCTGGTCAACCCGGTGCAGATGGCCGTCGATACCAAGGGGCGGATCTGGGTTGCCGCCTGGCCGACCTATCCCCACTGGAAGCCGAAGGAGGAGATGAACGACAAGCTCCTCATCCTGGAAGACAACGACGGCGACGGCAAAGCGGATAAGTGCAAGACGTTTGCCGGCGACCTGCATAACCCGACCGGCTTCGAGTTTTGGAACGGCGGCGTCCTGGTCGCGATGGCGCCCGACATCCTGTTTCTCAAAGATACCAACGGCGACGACGTGGCCGACGTCCGCCAGCGCGTCCTCCACGGCATCGACTCGGCCGACACCCACCACACGGCCAACAGTTTCGTCCTCGATCCCGGCGGGGCGCTATATTTCCAGGAAGGGACGTTCCATCACACGCAGGTGGAAACGCCCTGGGGGCCGCCGCAGCGCTGCGCCAATGCTGGCTTCTTCCGCTACGAGCCGCGGACGCACAAGTTCGACGTCTACATCACGCACGGCTTTGCCAATCCGCACGGCCACGTCTTCGACCGCTGGGGGCAGGATTTCGTAATCGACGGCACTGGGGCCAATCCTTACCACGCGGCACTCTTCTCCGGCCACCTTGACTTCCCGGCCAAGCACAACCGCCCGCCGCAACTCTACGAGCAGCGGACGCGGCCCTGCCCCGGCGCGGAGATTCTCAGCAGCAAACACTTCCCGCCGGAGATGCAAGGGAACATGCTCGTGGGCAACGTGATCGGCTTCCAGGGAATTCTCCAGTACCAGATTCGCGACAAGGGTTCGAGCTTCGAAGGGATCGAGGCCGAGCCGATCTTGTCTTCGAGCGATCCGAATTTCCGGCCGACCGACTTTGAGATCGGATCCGACGGCGCGCTCTACTTCGGCGACTGGCAGAACCCGATCATCGGCCACATGCAGCACAACCTCCGCGACCCCAGCCGCGACCGGACGCACGGCCGCGTCTACCGCGTGACCTACAACGGCCGGCCGCTGTCGCACGCGCCGAAGATTGCCGGCGAGCCGATCGAGAAGCTGCTCGATTTGCTCAAGGAGCCGGAGGATCGCGTGCGGTATCGCGCGCGGATCGAACTATCGGGCCGCGATTCGAAGGCGGTAATTGCCGCGGTCAATCAGTGGGCCGGCGCCCTCGACGACAAGGATCCCGATTACGAGCACCACCTGCTGGAAGCGGTGTGGGTCCATCAGCAGCACAATATGCCGACGCTGCTGCTCAATCGGGTGCTCGCTTCGCCCGATTTCCGCGCCCGGGCTGCCGGGACGCGGATCCTCTGCTACTGGCGCGACCGCGTGCCCAGCGCGCTCGGAATGCTCAAGAAGCTGGCGGCCGACGAGCATCCCCGCGTGCGCCTCGAAGCGGTGCGGGCCGCGAGCTTCTTCACCGAGCCGGAGGCGGTCGAAGTGCCGTTGATTTCCGCCGAGCATCCCTCGGACGAGTATCTCGCTTTCACTCGCGACGAGACGATGCGGGCCCTGGAGCCGCACTGGAAAAAGGCGCTGGCGGAAGGGAAGAAAATCGCATTCTCCAGCGACGCCGGGGCACGATTCTTTCTGAGGAACGTCAAGAGCGACGAGCTGCTCAAGATGGACATGAGCCGCGCCGTCGCGCTCGAGGTCCTGTACCGTGCCGGCATTCGCGACGAGCAGCGGCAGTCGGCCGTTGCCTTCCTCGCCGGAGCGGAAAAGAAAAGCGAGCTGGCCATCCTGCTGGATGCGCTCGTCGCCATCGACAAGCAGCCCGAGGGTTACGACGAAAGCGTGGCCTTCGACCTCGTGCGGCTGCTGACGACTGCCGTCGGACAGGTTTCCAACCTTTCCAGAAGAGAAGGACAGGTTGAAAACCTGTTCTACGTTCGCGGCCAGCTTCAAGCCCTGGCCACGTCTGCCAAACAGCCCCTCATCCGCCAGGCCGGCTACCTGGGTTTGATTGCCGCCGACGGCAATGCGGACAAGGCTTGGGAACTGGCAGCAAAATCGGTGCCGACGCTCCGCGACCTGGTCTCGGCAGTGCCGCTGATCAGCGATCCGAGCGTGCGGGCCTTGTTGTATCCGAAAGTCGAGCCGCTGCTGAACGGCCTGCCGGCCGAGTTGGCGTCCGCCAGGCCGGCCACCAAGGGAACCTATGGCCGGTTCGTGCGGATCGAGCTTCCCGGCCGCGCGACACTGACGCTGGCGGAGGTCGAAGTGATAAGCGACGGGCGCAACGTTGCCCGGTCCGGCAAGGCGTCGCAAAAGAACACCGCTCACGGCGGGCCAGCCTCCCGCGGCATCGACGGCAACACGAGCGATTCCTACGGCAGCGGCGGGCAGACCCACACCGAGGAGAATACCCCCGATCCCTGGTGGGAAGTGGACCTCGGCGACGAAATGCCGATCGAGTCAATTGCCGTCTACAATCGCCACGACGGCGACTTGTGGCGGCGGCTGGAAGGTTTCCGACTAACCGTACTCGATAGCGCACGCAACATTGTGTTCGAGCGGGAAAAGAATCGCGCGCCACGGTACAAGACTGCATTCGACGTGGGCGGTGGCGGGCCAGAGTCGCTGATTCGCCGCGAAGCGATGCTGGCCGTGATCAGCATCCGCGGGCAGGAGACAAAATCATTCGAGACGCTGGCCAAATTCATCCAGGACAACGTTGACCGCTCGCAAGCGATTCGCGCCATCCAGCGGATTCCCCGCAGCTACTGGCCGGCCGAAGCCGCCGAGCCGCTGGTGACGACGCTGCTGGCGCACGTCGCCAAGATTCCGACGGCGGATCGCACGTCGCCCGCCGCGCTGGACGCGATGCAACTGGTCGAGTCGCTGGCAGCGCTATTGCCAGCCGAGCGGGCCAAAGCAATCCGCAAGGAACTCGGCGATCTCGGCGTGCCAGTCATCCGCATTGGCACGATCCCGCACCAGATGGCGTTCGACAAGGAGCGGATCGTCATCCAGGCGGGCAAGCCCGTCGAGTTCGTCCTGGAAAACAGCGACATCATGCCGCACAACTTCGCGATCACGACCCCCGGCGCCATGGAGGAGATCGGCAATGCGGCCGAGGCGATGGCCCAGCAGCCAGGAGCGCTCGAGCGTCAGTTCATTCCCCAGTCGAACAAGATTCTGCTGGCCAGCCAGCTTCTCCAGCCGCGGCAGTCGCAGAAGTTATCGTTTACCGCGCCGGCCCAAACGGGCGTCTATCCCTACGTCTGCACCTACCCCGGCCACTGGCGGCGGATGTACGGGGCGCTGGTTGTCGTTGAGAACCTCGACGATTACCTGGCCGATCCCGACGGGTATCTGGCGGCCCACGAGCTGCCGATCAAGGACGAGCTGCTCAAAACGACCCGCACGCGGACCCAGTGGAAGGTTGAAGATCTGGCCGTGGCAGTCGAGGAAATGGAAGGGCACGGCGGCCGCAACTTCGGCAATGCCAGGCAGATTTTCACCGTGGCTGCCTGCGTCTCCTGCCACAAGCTGGGGGGCGCCGGCCAAGAGATCGGGCCGGACCTCACCAAGCTCGATGAGAAGTGGAAGTCGCTCGACGTCCTCAAGGAATTGATCGACCCTTCAGCCCGGATCAACGAGAAATATCAGACGTTCGTCTTGCAGACTGAATCAGGCGAGTCGATCACCGGCCTGGTCCTGGCCGAAACGGGGGACAGCGTGAAAGTGATCGAGAATCCGCTCGTCAA
>DASRJP010000161.1:0-37386 GCA_035649415.1 Pirellulaceae bacterium
CATACCTGGCAGCCCGACTCGGTTCGCCAGGCCCAGCTGCAAGTCACACCGCTGGAGATTTCGCCGCAGCTTGTGAAGTTGCGCGTGAATGGGGCGGTCTTGCTCTCGGTCCCCAGCCGTCTGCGGCGCTATCCCACCAGCGAATACGTGAAGGACCTGGAGAACCGCTTCGATGCGGGCCTGGAAGGGACCATGGTGTTCGACCGCGCGGCTCAGCGGATCACAAAGTGGAACATGGTGGCACTGGGGGATTACTCAGGCGCCATGTTCACGCATCGGGAAGAAAGCGGCCGCAACGTGGGGGACGACCAGTGGCGCGAGGCGACGCGTGAAGCGCCGGTGCCGCTGGGCTTTGCCTTCGAACTAGACCCGACCGCCTACGACACGCCTCCCGAGCGCCGCCGCCCGCGGTCGTTCGTCCACGCCTACATCTTTCGCGATCGCGAGCAGTTCTACTGGGACCCAGAGAAGTGGGAGCAGGATTGGAAGCAGCGGCAGCAGCGGTAGAATGGTTCGGGAGTTTGCCATGAACGAATCCGCGCCGCGCCGAAAATCCCTGCTACAGTTTTCGCTGCGGACCTTGTTCTGGCTGACCCTGCTGGTGGCCGCGTTCTTCGGCGGCCGCGAGTCGATGCGGCCCGCCCTTCGGGCCGAGCGGGCAAAAGCGGAAAGAGAACGCTATTCGGCACTTTTGCGGCAGGTCGAAGCCGAGATGTCTCTTGCCGCGGCCAGGCAGGCGGAAGCACAGGCGCAGCGCGCCGCGCTGCTCCAGGCGGCCAACGAATTCTATCAGGCTGGGGCTGAGCAGGAAATCAAGGAGCGTCGCCACGATAAGGATGGCAGTGAGTGACTCGCTGGTGATTCCACGCGAGCCATTTGCCAGTAGTGAACCCGCTCAGAGCCTGTCTTGTCCTGCCCGACTTGCGACGGCTGGCATTCGCCGCGAGAGAACGGCATACAATATTGACCCGCCGCGATTGCCAGATACGATTTGCAGCTGCTCAAGCTCGCTATTTATCTGGAGCATTCCATGTCAGCCGCCAATATCCCGCTCACTTCTGCTGCCGCCAAACCGGCGGCGGCTGCCGCGCCGAAAGCACCGCGGCTGATCGTGCCGCTGCTCGTCGTAACTGCCTACTGGGTCGGCTGGGTGGTTGTGACGTTCGGTTTTCCGGCCACGTTCACTCAGTTTTTGTATCTCTTCTGGTCGCCGATGATCATCGCGGCCGTATTGTTGATCTGGTTCTTGGCGCTCAGCCGCCTCGCCTGGCTCGACCGTCTGTGGACCGTTGTGGCCGTGGCGGCCGGGGGCTGCCTGGCCACCCTTTTGTGCGATCGGTCGATGGGCTTTGGCTTGATCATGTATGCCTTGCCCGTGGCGCTGACCGCCGTAGTCGTGTGGCTCGTGGTCACGCGCGGAGCGCCGACGCTCACCATGCGGCTGGGACTATTGGCCGTAGCGCTATTGAGCTGGGGGTACTTCACCCTGCTGCGGATCGACGGAGTGGACGGCAACCTGTCGCCAGCGCGAAGCTGGCGCTGGGACCAGACGGCCGAGCAGAAGCGGCTGGCAGAGCTGGCCAGCGCCGCGAAAGCGCCGCAAAAAGAGCCGCTGACGCTGCCCGCCGTTTCCGCTGCCGACTGGCCAGAGTTCCGCGGCCAGTCTCGCGACGGAGCGGTCCGCGGCACTCACTTCGATCCCGACTGGAAGGCCCATCCGCCGCGCGAACTGTGGCGGCGGCGGATCGGCCCCGGCTGGGCGTCATTCGCCACGGTCGGGAACGTTGCATTTACGCAGGAACAGCGCGGCGAAATGGAAGCGGTAATCTGCTTCGACTTGGAGTCGGGCAATCAGCTCTGGGAGCATCTGGACAAGGCCCGCTTTTGGGAAGTCGTGGCTGGCGCTGGTCCGCGAGCGACGCCGACGTTCCACGAGGGCAAGCTTTACACCCAAGGAGCCAGCGGTCGGCTCAATTGCCTCGACGCCGCGACGGGCAAGGTCATCTGATCGCGCGACATCCTGGCCGATGCGAATCCGGACGCTGTCAATAAGCCGAAGAACGAGCAGCCCGCGCTGCCGCCATGGGGCTTTTCCGCCTCGCCGCTGATAACGCACGACGTTGTGATCACATTTGCCGGCGGCAAGGACGAAAGGAGCGTGCTGGCCTACGACATCGAAACAGGCAAGCCGAAATGGAACGGCGGCAAGGGTACGCACAGTTACAGTTCGCCGCAGCTCGTTTCGATCGAGGGGACGGATCAGGTGCTCGTCGTCAGCGACCATGGCCTCGAGTCGTTCGAGCCGCAAACGGGCAAGCTGCTGTGGGAGCACGACTGGACGATTCAAGGAATCTTCCGCGTCTGCCAGCCGCACGTGCTGGAAGAGGGACGAATCCTGGTGGGGACGCCGATGAGCGGCGGCACGCGGATGGTATCGATCCGCCGTGACGGCGATAGCTGGAAGGTCGCCGAGGAATGGACCGCGGAGGATTTCAAGCCTTACTTCAATGACTTCGTCAGCCAGGGCGGGTTTTTGTACGGCTTCGACGGCGAAATCTTCACATGCCGAGATCTGACCACCGGAAAACGAGTCTGGAAAAAGGGACGCTACGGCCACGGCCAGGTGCTCTTGGCTGCCGACCAGGGACTATTGATCGTGGTCTCGGAGAAGGGGGAGCTAATCCTGGTGGAGGCCGATTCTGAAAAGCTCGTCGAGCGCGGCAAGTTCAAGGCGCTGACCGGCAAAACCTGGAACCATCCAGTCATCGCCGGCAATAAGCTGCTGGTGCGGAATGCCGAGGAGATGGCTTGCTACGAGCTGGCGACCGAGGCAGCGAGCGGCGCACAGGAGTGAGGGCCGCACGGTTGTCCCTCCCGGCCTGTCGCGCTAAACTGAGTTTCGTGGCTACTCATCAAACATCATCGCTACCGAGCGACCGCCGCGCCGGTCGGGGATTCCTTTTGGCCGGGATTGGATTGGCGGTTGTTGCGGTCGGTCTGTTGGCCCTCCAGTGGAGCCTGAAAATCCTCATCGTGCCGTGGTATGTGCCGATCGGGACGGCATTTGGCGCCATGCTCGTGCTCTGGTCACTGACGCGGCGTGTGGGGGTCATTCGGATCATCGTGCTCGTGCTGCTCATCGGTGTGGCGGGCTTTACCTGGTTTACGCTTGCGGTGGGAGGCAAGCTGCCGCAGTACACAGGGCCGCTGCAAGCAGGCAAAAAACTGCCGCCATTTCGCACGACGCTGGCGGACGGCAGCTCCTTCACTCAAAGCGATCTGGAAGATGGGCAGCGGAGGGTGCTGACCTTCTTCCGCGGGCGGTGGTGACCGATCTGCATGATCGAGCTGGGTCAGCTCGAAGCGCATCACCAGGAGTTCGAGAAGCGCGACACCCAGGTCGTCGTGATCTCCATCGAGAGTCAAAAGGACGCTCAGCTCACGCAGAAGGACTTTCCGCACCTCGTGGTCGTGGCCGACTCGGAGCGCACGCTGGCCACGGCAGTCGAGGTCTTGCACCCCGGCTCCGATCCGCATGGGGATGACACCAGCGCCCCGACGACGATCCTTACGGACGGCAGCGGCACCGTCCGCTGGGTGCACCGGCCGCCAACGGTCTTCGGCCGTTTGAGTCCCGCTCAGGTGCTCAGGGCGATCGACGAGAAAATGGCGGCAGAGTAGCTTCCTAGGCAAGGATCTTTTCCGCCACGACCCCGTGCACGTCCGTCAGGCGGAAGTCGCGGCCGCTGTAGCGGAAAGTGAGCCGTGTGTGATCCATCCCGAGCAGGTGCAGGATCGTGGCGTGCAGGTCGTGAACGTGCATCTTGTCCACTTCCGCCTTGATGCCGTGCTCGTCCGTTTCCCCATAGCGAAGTCCCCCTTTGACGCCGCCGCCGGCCATCCACATCGAAAAGCCGGTGGCGTTGTGATCGCGGCCGTCGGCATTCTGGGCGTGCGGTGTCCGACCAAACTCGCCCCCCCACACGACCAGCGTGTCCTTCAGCATGTCGCGCCGCTTGAGGTCGGCCAGAAGTGCCGC
This sequence comes from Pirellulaceae bacterium, assembly GCA_035649415.1. GTDB lineage: Bacteria > Planctomycetota > Planctomycetia > Pirellulales > Pirellulaceae > DATKDU01. The sequence continues at coordinate 4,040 of DASRJP010000161.1, forward strand.
CATCGGCTGATCGATGGCGGAACAGTTGGCCGCCAGGCGATTGCGCAACTGCTGATGCTGGTCCCAGCCCGGCAGCGACAGCTCGATGAATCGCACGCCGGCCTCGGCAAAGCGACGGGCCAAGAGGCACTGGCGGCCGAAGTTGGCCATCGGCCCGGCGCCGCTGACGCCGTATTCGTCGAGCATGGATTGCGTTTCGTCGGAGGTGTCCATCAACCGCGGGACGGCGCTTTGCATTCGGAAGGCCAACTCGTAGGACTCGATGATCCCTTCGAGCTGCGAGTTGACCTTGTCCTCCGCCAGCCGCTCGCGGTTGAGAGACTGCACCAGGTCTAATTGCCGCCGCTGCTGGTCGCGCGACAGCCCCGCGGCACTGATGTTGGGAATCGACGCGCGGGCGAGGTTTTCCCCTTCGCCGCCGATCCGCGTCCCTTGATACGCCGCCGGAAGAAACGCGCTGCCGTAGTTCTGCGCGCCGCCGATGCGGCCGATCGGATTGATGGTGATGAACCCGGGAAGCTCCTGATTTTGCGTTCCCAGGCCATAGAGCACCCAGGCGCCGATGCTGGGACGGACAAATTGAAAACTCCCCGTGTGCATCTGCACCGAGGCCTGCGGATGATTGGGCAGGTCGGTGTACAAGCTGTTGAGAATGCACAAGTCGTCGGCATGTTTGGCCAGGTTCGGCAGCAGTTCCGAGATCGGCAAACCGCTTTGGCCGGAGGCGGGAAATTTCCAGGGCGATTTCATCAGCTTGCGATTGCCGCGTCCCTGGCCGGCCGCTTTGCCATCGTCCACTTCGAGCTGCGGCTTATGGTCGAGCATGTCCACGTGCGAGGGGCCGCCCTGCATGAACATGAAGATCACGCGTTTGGCCCGCGGCGTGAAATGTGGCTCCCTGGGAGACAGCGGATTGTTCGAATCACTGGTCGCGCCTCGCGACTCGCGGGCAGCCAGCGAGTTCATCAGTCCTGCAAGTGCCAGGTAGCCGAAGCCGCAGGAAGTGGTCTTGAGGAGATCGCGGCGGGTGAAGGAGAACATAAGAGTATCTCGCGGTGGTCGAATGACCAATGACCAAATCCCAATGACCAATGCCTGCCGATCTCAATTGTTGGTCATTGGTGCTTGGTCATTGGTCATTGTTTGTGATTTGGTGCTTGTGATTTGTGATCTTCAATACACGTAACGGAACTCCGCCGACGCAAACAGCGAGTGACAGAGTCCGGTCCAGGCTGCACGGCGTTTTTCTTCCAGCGGCCTGCTCGATTCGAGCGACTGCTCGAAGTCGCGGAGGAACGCCAGTGCGGACTGGCGCTCCGCTTGTTCCGGCAACCTGCCAACTGCCAGGCGGAAGGCCAGATCGACGCGGGCCTCGTCGCTCGCTGTCGGCTCGGCCAGGATGCGTTTGGCCGCCTGCTGCGCCTGCTCCTGGACGAAGGGACTGTTCATCAAGAACAGCGCCTGCGTGGCCACCGTCGTTACGTCCCGCTGGCCGACCACCAACTCGGGATCGGCCACGTCAAACACGTTCAAGATCTCCGGGACCAGACCGCGGACAAGCGGCAGATACGCCGAGCGAAACGTGACCGGCCTCTTCAGCGCTTCCGTCCGTGCCTGGCGGCCGATTTCGCCCCCGCTGATCTCCTGCGTCAGCGAGCCCTGCGGCCGCTTCAAATCAAGCTGGCCGCTGACCGCCAGGATCGAGTCGCGAATCACTTCCGCGTCGAGCCGCCGCCGGCTCATCCGCCAGACGAGCTTGTTGTCAGGATCGGCGGCGTAGTTCGCTTCGTTGTGTTCGCTGGAAAGCTGGTACGTTCGGCTGAGCATGATTTCCTTGATCGACTTCTTCACGCTCCAGCCGTTGTCCATGAATCGAATGGCGAGGTAGTCGAGCAGTTCTGGATGTGTCGGCGCTTCGGACAGCGCGCCGAAGTTATCCACTGTCTCGACAATGCCGCGGCCGAACAGGTGGTACCAGATGCGGTTGACCATCACGCGGGCAGTGAGCGGGTTGCTCTTCTGCGAGAGCCAAACGGCAAGCTGGAGCCGACCGCTCTGCTGGACATTCACCTTGGGCGACTGGGCCGTCGTGAGCACCGACACGAAGCCCCGCGGCACTTCCGGCCCCAAGTCGTTCACCTCGCCGCGGATGTTGACGCGGCAATTGGCGATGCGATCGCTCTCGCGGGCGGCCATCACCGGCTCGCCGGGAGGCGAGATTTTCGCTTCCAGGTCGCGAATCTGCTGCTTGAGGTCGGCGACCGCCCGCTCCTGGCGAGCAACCGGATTGGCCTTTTGCCTGGCGAGCTGCTCCCTTTTGGCTTTTTGCTTCGCCTTTTGCTTGGCGTTCTTTCCCGCTGCGACCGCCGGTCGGGCATTGGCTGCGTCCGGCTTGCCGGCATTCGCCTTGACTGCGGTCAGCTCCTTTTCCGCCCTTTCCAGCTCGTCCCGCAAGCGGATCAGCTCGCGGCGATCGTCGCTGCTGGCCGGCTTTTTCGCGCCGCTTTCGATCAGCGACAGGTGTTCCCCGCTGTAGCCGGTCTTGTTGTTGCCGGCTCTCACACCAGCGAAGACGTCGGTGCTCTTGAAGATGCCGGCCAGGGCATAGTAATCGGTCTGCGGGATCGGATCGAACTTGTGGTCGTGACAGCGGGCGCAGGCAACGGAAATAGCGATCACTGCTCGCGTGGCGACGTCGATCTGCTCGTCCACCTGGTCCATCAGGTACTGCTCGCGGTTCCGCTGGTTGAGGCTCTTGGGACCGAGCGTGAGAAAGCCCGTGGCGACCAGGTGCTCGTTTTTCTCAGCGTCGTTCTTGGCGGGAAGCAGATCGCCGGCGACCTGCTCGCGGACGAACTGATCGTACGGCTTGTCGGCATTGAACGCGTCGTAGACGTAATCGCGATACCGCCAGGCGTTGGGAAAGGGTACGTTCCGCTCTTTGCCGGTCGATTCGCCGTAGCGGGCCACGTCCAGCCAGTGGCGTCCCCAGCGCTCGCCGAATTGCGGTGAAGCGAGCAGCCGGTCAATCACTTTTTCCAGTGCATTGGAGGACTGGTCGCTGACGAAGGCGTCGATCTCCTGGGGCGTCGGCGGCAGACCAACCAGATCGAACGTGACGCGACGGATCAGCGTCTCCTTGTCCGCATCGGCAACCGGCCGGAGCTGTTTGCGTTCCACGCCCGCCAGGATGTACTTGTCGATCTCCGTACGCGGCCAGGCGGCGTCCTTCAGCGCCGGCGGCACGACCTTCGGCGGCTGGAACGACCAGTGCTTGCGGGCGTCGATCTTGTTGTATTTGCCGCCAACGGTGGTGGTGTTGGCGGCGCGCGGGTCGGGCGCTCCCATCTCGACCCATTTGACGAAGTCGGCAATTACTTCGTCAGGGAGCTTTTTCTGCGGCGGCATTTCCATGCCGTTTTCATGCCGCAGCGACTGGACCAGCAGACTCTCATCAGGCTTGCCGGCGACGATAATCGCGCCAGACTCGCCCCCCTTGCGAAGGCCCTCCTTCGTATCCAGCCGTAACTCCCCCTTCAATTCCTTTGCCGATGCGCTGTGGCATTGGTAACAATTGGCGACCAGCACCGGACGGATCTTCTTCTCGAAAAAATCCGCCCCTTGGCCGCTTACGGCTTCGGCCGCAACGAGTGGCGCAGCCGCGCCAGCCAAGGCCGCCAAGAGCGTCACCCGAATTGCCAAACTCATCGGAGCGACCCTAACAGATTCCCGGTTGCGAAATCCCCCGGTCAATACGATGCGCGACCGCACTTGAATATTGCCCCACTGGCCGCCAGCTTCTGCCTGACGCTGGCCGCACGGAAGCTATAATTCCTTTGAAAATGCCGGCTACAAGATACGCGGCGGCAACGATTTGCGGCGACTGTCAACCTGTCTGCACGATCATTTCGATGGCCTTTCAGTTTCATTGTCCGCAGGGTCATTTACTTTCCGCCCATGAATATCAGGCGGGACAGCAAACCCACTGCCCGATGTGCGGAATGGCTTTGATCATTCCGCTGCCGACGGTGATGGCGCCGCCGACGCCGACGGTGATGTTCCCGTATTCGCCGGTAGGCGGCCCGCCACCAGCTCCGCCGGAAATGTCGTCGCTGCCGCCTGCCGCCGAGCCCGAGGCCCCCGTCACGGACCGGTTTGCGGCACTAGCGGCCGCGGCTAAGGCCGCCGAAGCGGAAGCGGCGGATGCGGAAAAGCCGCCAGAGCCCGCGGCAGAGGCACCTCCTGTGGAGCCAGCGGTGCTCCACATCCCCTGCCCTAAGGGGCACGTGCTGGAGACGCCGGAAGACATGCTGGATCAGGAGGTGCTTTGTCCGCACTGCCAGGCTCAGTTCGTACTGCGGCGGCGCAACAGCGTGGAATTTCGGCAGAAGAAGGAAGAGGAAGAACGAATCCGTGAGTTCAAGACGGGAAAATTTTGGTTGAATATGGCGATCGTGGTGGTCGTCCTCGTGGTGCTGGGACTGGTGGCGCTGATCGTCGTCCGCAACTTGATGCACACGCCGGTGAGCAACCAAAACCGCTCGGCTCAGTTGGTGCGGGAAGCCGCAAGCACGCTGGCGCGGCATGCTGCCAGGCGGCACAGGCACCCGACCGCCGTCCAACCCCTCATAAGTGGCGGCCATTCCAGCCTTCTCAAAAACGAAATTGCGTCAATAAGGCAGCCGGGGTAAGATCAAGTGGCTTTTGGCGATATACCTGGTGCGGTGTGGCGCAGGTTTTCGCGCGGGCGAATCGCCGTTTGGCATTCATGGTTTATTACTTTATCCGGCTCGAATCGCGTGGTGACGGAGAAATACGAAGAGAAGAGGCGATAGGACGGTCACTTCCAACCTGGATGGAACATCCTTCAAATTCGAGGCACTAGACACTGTTCGTGTTGCGGTCACGCCGGCTGTGAAGACTGGCCAAAGTGACAGCTGGCATTGAGCCGCTGCCCGCGCGCGAAACGTTTTCGTTGCCAGGGGCCATGTGCCACCGGAAGGGCGTTGACATGCCGGGTACGACGATGATCGAAATTCGCCACCGAGAAACGGGCGACGTGCTCCGGCAAATCGAAGCAGATTCGCTGGCGGGCCAGTTCTTTGAAGGCGCCAAGCTATCGTGCGCCAACTTCGCCAGCCAGGATTTGTCGGGAGCGGATTTTCAGCGCGCCGATTTGCGCGAAGCTGATTTCTCAGGCGCGCGATTGGACGGCGCGAACTTGATGGGCGCCCTCCTCAAGGGCGCCGTGTTCGACGGCGCCAGCCTCGTCAAAGCGGACTTCACCGATTGCTTCGCCCAGGGCGCCAGCTTTCACGGTGCGAATCTGAAGTCGGCGATTCTGCGCTATGCGAAGCTCGCGGAGACTGATTTCTCGCACTCCAATTTGACCGGCGCCGATCTGAGCATGGGAGAGCTGGCCTGCGATTTCAGCCAGGCCAATCTCACCAAGGCCGATCTGCGCGGCGCCAATCTCAACGGCGCGGTGCTCGACGGCGCAGTGCTGCTGGGCGCCAACATGGCGGACGCCAAGCTGGCCGGCGCCGACATCCAGGGCGCCAAGATCGAAGGCGCGCTGATGGGGCATGGCCGCAAGGTCGGCCCGCAGATCTTCAAGAAAAAAGAGCAGCGCCCCTGGTGGCAGTTCTGGGGCTAAGGTCGCCAGCGGTCATCTCATTCGGCGCAAGCTCGCTTTTCTCTTGCCCTCCGCGTCGCCGATACATTAGCATGTGTTGATGTATTGACCTGCCTTTTCAGCCCGCCACACATGCGCCTCCCTCTGCTGCTACTGCTGACTGCCAGCGCGCCGCTGGGAAGCATGTTGGCGTTCGTCGCTGCCGCCGAAGAACGCGCGCTGCATTTCGAAAACGACATCGTCCCCATCCTCAGCCGATTCAACTGCAACGCGTCAGGCTGTCACGGCAAAGCCGAAGGGCAAAACGGCTTCAAGCTCTCGGTGTTTGGTTTCGATCCGGCGACCGATCACCGGGCACTGACGATGGAAGGTCGCGGCCGCCGCGTTTCTCCCGCCTCCCCCGACCAAAGCCTCCTCTTGCTGAAGGCCAGCGGCGGAATGCCGCACGGCGGCGGCGTGCGCATCCCACGCGAGCGGCCGGAGTATGAGACGCTGCGGCAGTGGATCGCCCAGGGCTGTCCGGTCGGCGCCGCCGATGCGCCGCGGGCGGTGAAGATCGAAGTGTCGCCGGCGGAGCGCGAAATGGCGATGGGCCAGTCGCAGCCGCTGGTCATCACCGCCACCTATAGTGACGGCAAGCAGTTCGACGTCACGCGACTGGCCCGGTTTCAATCGAATCAGGAAGGGCTGGCAACCGTCAGCGAAGACGGCGTCGTCACCGCCGGACAGACGCCGGGAATTGCCGCCGTGATGGCCAGCTTTGCCGACAATGTAACCGTGTTCCGCGTCGTCATCCCGCGGGGCGAGAAGATCGAACCTTATCCAGCGGTGACGGAGCACAACTTCATCGACAGGCTCGTTTACGCGCGGCTGGCGCAGCTACAGATCGTCCCGGCCGAGGTGTGCAGCGACGCAGAGTTCCTGCGGCGGGTCTATCTCGATTTGATTGGAACCTTGCCGACGCCGGACGAAGCCCGGCGGTTTTTGGCTGACCAGCGCGCCAATCGTCGGGCGCAGCTCGTCGACGAGCTGCTGGCGCGGCCAGAGTTTGCCAATTACTGGGCGCTCAAGTGGTCGGACCTGCTCCGCGTCGATCGCCAGGCGCTAGGTTACAAGGCCGCCTACGACGAGTACCGCTGGATTCGCCGGTCGCTGGCCGCGGGAGTGCCGCTGGATCAGTTTGCCCGCGAGATCGTCACCGCGTCGGGCCTATTGACCGAAAATCCGCAGGGGCACTTATTCCGCGCGGTCCCTGAGCCGGGGAAAGCGGCCAGCACGCTATCGCAGGTTTTTCTCGGCGTGCGGATCGAGTGCGCTCAGTGCCACCATCATCCGTACGACCGCTGGGGGCAGGATGACTATTTCGCCATGTCGGCCTACTTCGCGCCGCTGTCTCGCCGCGACTCGCCGCTGGGGGAAATCCTTGTCGCCGCCGGCGCGGCCGAAGCGACGCACCCACGCACGGGGCAAAAAATCATCCCGCGGCCGCTGGGCGTAGGACAGGTTTCCAACCTGTCCAATCAACCAGCGGCAACCACCGATCCGCGCGCTGAGTTGGCGTCATGGATGACCTCCCCCGACAATCCCTACTTCGCCCGCAACCTGGCCAACCGCATCTGGGCCCACCTGCTTGGCCGCGGCCTGGTCGAGCCGGTCGATGACGTGCGGGCGACCAACCCGCCCAGCAATCCCGAGCTGCTCGACGCTCTGTCCGCCGATCTCGTGAAGCAAAAGTTCGATCTCCGCGGCCTGATCCGCACCATTTGCGCCTCGCGCGTTTATCAGCATTCGACCCGCCCGAATCCAACCAACGAGCGCGACGAGCAGAATTACTCGCGGGCGCTGCTCAGGCGGCTCGATGCCGAGGTCCTGCTCGACGCGGTCTGCCAGACGACAGGCGTGCCGGAGAAGTTCAGCGGCGCCGCCGCCGGCACGCGGGCCATCGAGCTGTGGGACAGCCAGCTCGAGCACGATTTCCTGCGGCTCTTCGGCCGGCCGGTTCGAGCCAGCGCCTGCGAGTGCGAGCGGGTCGTCGAGCCGAGCGTGGCTCAGGTGCTGCACCTGCTCAATTCCGAGCGCGTGCAGCAGAAGCTGGCGCACGAGGACGGCCTGATCGCCAGGCTCTGTCGCCGCGAAAGCGACAATGGGCGCCTGGCGGAAGAGCTATACCTGACGATCTTCAGCCGCTACCCGACCGACGACGAGCGGCAGGTGGCGGTCGGGCACTTGCAGCGTGCGTCAGATGGCGCCGCCCGCCGCACCGCCGCCGAGGATCTGGCCTGGACGATGCTCAATTCGCTGGAGTTTGTGTTCAATCACTAACGCAACGAACGTCATTGATACAAGCGCGGAGTTCGACCATGCGAAAGCCCTTCTGCGACGGCCTCATTCGCCGCGATTTTGTCAAGCTCGGCATCAGCGGCCTTTTCGGCGGTTCGCTCTCGCTGGCTTCGCTGCTTAGGGCACAGGCCAATCCGGCCGTCAGGCCAGCCGCCGACAAAGGCGTCTCGGTTATCTACTTGTTTCTCAAGGGAGGATTGAGCACGATCGACACGCTCGATCTCAAGCCGAGCGCGCCGGCCGAATTCCGCGGCGAGTTCGATCCCATCGCCACGAACGTCTCTGGCATTGAGATCGGTGAATCGCTTCCCAGACTCGCTCAGCAGATGGATAAGCTCTCGTTGCTCCGCGGCTTCGGCCACAAGAACAGCGATCACGGACCGGCCGACCATTACATGCTCACGGGCTATTTTCCCGGACCGGGATTCAACCCGAATCTCAATCCCAACAACGTGCGACCCAGCTTTGGCTCGATCATCGCGAAAAAGCTCGGCGCACCGGCGGGGTCGGGAGACCCGCGCCCAGCGGCCGGGGTGCCGCCCTATGTCTGTCTGCCGCAGATGCACAACAGCGGCGGCCCGGCCTATCTGGGCGCAACGTGCGCGCCACTGTCGGTGGAGGCTGATCCGGCGGCCCCGGATTTTGCCGTCCCCGATCTCGTGCCGCCGCTGAGCCTGGCCGCCGATCGACTGGAAAACCGGCGGGCCCTGTTGAAGCAGGTCGATCAGCTTCAGAAATCGGCGGAGGTAACGGCCAACAGCCGCGCCAAGACCGTGAGCGTCTTTCGCCAGAAGGCCTTCGAGCTGATGACTTCGCCCGCGGCCAAGCAGGCGTTCAACATTCAAGCCGAGCCGGACAAGCTCCGCGACGAATACGGCCGCACGACGCTCGGCCAGTCGTGCCTGATGGCCCGGCGACTGATCGAAGCCGGCGTTCGCTGCGTGACCATCGAGCACAGCAACTGGGACACGCACGACGGCAATTTCAAGACCCTGCGCAAGGATCTGCTTCCCCAGCTCGATCCCGGCGCGGCGACCCTGTTCCGCGATCTGTCCGACCGCGGCCTGCTCGAGCGGACGCTGGTCATCATCAGCGGCGAGTTCGGCCGCACGCCGCGGATCAACAAGAACGCCGGCCGCGACCACTGGGGGCCGAGCTTTACCGTGGCCCTCGGCGGCGGCGGGATTCACGGCGGCCGCGTGATCGGCGCCAGCGACCAGCGGGCCGAACGGCCCGCCGATCAGCCGCATGGTCCCGAAGACCTGGCCGCCACGATGTTCCATCTGTTGGGGATCGACCCGCGCGAAGAATTCCTGACTCCCGAAGGGCGACCGGTGAAGGTGTGCAACGAAGGGAAAGTGATTTGGGAGCTGCTGTGATGATAGGGGTCAGGAGCCAGGGGCCAGGAGTCGGCGGGCGGAATTGCAAAGTTTCAATTGCAAAGTTTCAATTGCAAATTTGCAATGAACAATTTGCAATTGCCGAATTTGCCGTGGCGTTATGTCTTCTGTTGGCGTCGCTGACCGAAGTCGGCCGCGCCGAACCGCCCGGCACAAGCTATATCTTCCCCGCCGGCGGCCAGCAGGGAACCAAAGTCGCGGTAAAAGTCGGCGGTCATTTCCTCCACGACAAAGCCAGCTTCGAAATCCTCGGCCCTGGCGTCGGAGGCCCAAGCGAAATCAAGCGCACCGAGACGACCTGGTTCGAAGGACCGCTGATCAAGCAGCCGGCCAGCCAGGCGGCGGAAGATTATCCCAAGGATTATGCCGCGGAGCTGCTGGTGGCGGCCGATGCACCCCTCGGTCCACGATGGTGGCGAGTTTGGAATGGGCAGGGAATCGCGCCGGCCATGAAGTTCGTCGTGGGCGACTTGCCCGAGATCGTCGAAGAAGAAATTGATGGCGAGCCGGTCCCCGCGCCGGTGACGCTGCCAGTGACGATCAATGGCCGCATTTTTCCTCGCGAGGATATCGACGTTTGGTCGCTGGAGGCGGCGGCCGGCCAGAGCATCACCTGCTCGGTCGCGGCCGCCGAATTCGGCTCGCCGCTCAAAGCGCAATTGGAAGTCCGCGGGCCCGACGGCCGCTTGCTGGCTGAAACGACCGGTGACGCGCTGGGCCGCGTGCAACTGCGGTTTACGCCCGCCGTCAGCGGCCGCCATGAAGTTCGCATCCGCGACGTGCAGTCGGGCGGACTTCAGCACTATGTCTATCGGCTGACGATAACCGCCGGCCCGTGGATCGACGCGGTCTATCCGCTCGGCGGCCGCCGCGGCAGCGAGGTTACACTTCAGGCGGTCGGGCAGGGGGTGAACGACGGAGCGACGGTGAAATTGCCGGACGCGAAGGGCGTAGTGCTAGTCGCTCCGCAAATCGGGGCGGACGGCACACGGAGTGTGCCTACTACGATATTACTCGACGTCGATGATCTTCCCGAAGCTCTGGAAACCGAGCCGAACCAGGAGCCAGCAAGTGTCATGGCCCTGGCCATTCCGGGAGTGGCCAACGGACGAATCGACCTAGCGGGCGACAGCGACTTGTGGAAGCTCGTGCTGTCCAAGGGGCAGCCAGTGCAATTGAGCATGAAGGCGGGCCAGCTCGGCTCGCCGCTGGCGGGAACGCTGACTGTGCGCGACGGAACTGGCAAAGAGATGGCGAAAGCTGCCTGGCTGGATCAGCAAAAGGACGCGGAGTTGTCGTTTTCGACGCCTGCCGATGGCGAGTACTTCGTCGAAGTGCGCGAGCAATTCCCGTCCCGCGGCGGGCCGGCATTCGCTTATCGGCTGCGTGCCGCCGCGCCGGCCGCCGATTTCGATCTGCTGCTCCCCGCCGACGGTCTGGCGGTCGACATCGGGGCCTCGAAAACCATGGAGTTGAAAGTCGTCCGCCGCGGCGGCTTCAAGACACCGCTGACATTGCATGTCGATGGTCTCCCCGCCGGCGTGACGTGCGACGACGTGCAGGTTGCTGAAAACGGCGACAAAGGGACGCTTGTCATCAAAGCGGCAGACAATATTCCCGTGACAACGGCCCTCTGCCGCGTCGTCGGTCGCGGCCAGCACGAGGGGCAGTCGGTGGAAAGGATCGCTCGAGTGCCGGCGGTCGGCGGCAACCAGCCGCTGGACGCCTTGCGCCTTGTCACCACGCTGAAGACGCCGTTCAAATTCGCAGCACAGTACGATTTTCGCTATACGCCGCGCGGCACGGTCCTGCAGAAGCGCTACACCATCGACCGCGGCGGCTACCAGGGTCCGCTCGTGGCTCAGCTTGCCGACCGCCAGGGGCGGCATTTGCAAGGGGTTACTGGACCGGTCGTGACGATCTCGCCAGAGGCCAGCGAGTTCGATTATTCCCTGTTCTTGCCCCCCTGGATGGAATTGGGCCGCACCAGCCGCACCAACCTGATGCTCACCGGCGAGGCCGAGGATGCGGCCGGCGTCGCGCACAAAGTCAGCTACACGACTCGCGACCAGAACGAGCAGATGATTGCTCTGGTTTCGCCCTCGCTATTGCGAATCGTCGCGGAACGGTCTTCCCTGCTTGTCGAGCCGGGAAAGGAAGCCATCGTGCCGCTGCAAATCAAGCGCGACCGCACGATCACATCGCCGATCCGCCTGGAACTCGTGTTGCCGCCGCACATGCGCGACATTTCCGCCGAGCCGCTCTCCGTACCGCCGGGCACGGATAGCGCCGAATTCCACCTCCGCTTCGGCCCGGCGCCTGGTCCGCTCAATATGCCGCTGTTGGTCCGCGCCACGGCCGAGCGCAACGGCGAGAGCGTGGTGACGGAGACCGCGCTGGAAGCAGTGCTGGGCGCGGCTCGGTAGAATACGCTTATGCTCTCGATCCTAGATTCCCGCTCCGCGCGCCTCTGCGACGGCATTTCCCGCCGCGAACTGTTGCGCGTGGGGGGTCTGTCGGCGCTTGGGCTGTCGCTACCGCACTTTCTGGCGGGCCAAGCCGCGGCACGCGACGTGCTCGCTAAGGATTCGGCAGCCGGCGATCCAACCTTCGGCCGCGCCAAGAGCGTGATCTTTTTGTGGCTGGCCGGCGGACCGCCGCAGCACGAGACGTTCGATCCCAAGCCCGACGCCTCGCTGGAAGTCCGCGGACCGTTCAAGCCGATCAGCACCAACGTCCCGGGAATTCAGTTCTGCGAGCTGTTGCCGCGGACCGCGGCGCTGGCCGACAAGCTGGCGATCATCCGCTCGCTCTCGACCAGCGACAACACGCACGACAGCTCGGGTTACTGGTTGTGGACCGGCTACAAGTACGTCGGCCCCAACAGCCGCACGATCCAGCCAACCGACTGGCCCTATTTCGGCTCGCTGGTAAAGAAGTTCAAGCCCAGCGAAAAACTGCCGCCGCTGTCGACGGTCTGGCTGCCGGACATCGCGCGGCTCAACGAGAACGTCACTCCCGCCGGGCAGACGGCGGGCATCCTCGGCAGCGAGTGGGACATCGATCGGTTTCAGGGAGATCCGTCGCTGCCGAATTACCGCGTGCAGGGGCTGGAACTTTCCGATCTGCCGCCGCTGCGGCTGAAAGAGCGGCAGGATCTGCTGTCGCAGATCGGCCGGCACTTTGGCGAAGCGGCGGCAAGCCGGGCGATCTCCAGGCACGACCAGTTCGCCCAGCAGGCGTTCGATCTCGTGGTCGGCGGCAAGGCCCGCGAGGCATTCGCCATCGAGCGCGAGCCGCAGAAGGTCCGCGAGCGCTACGGGCTCAATCGCTGGGGGCAGTGCGTGCTGCTGGCGCGGCGGCTGGTAGAGGCCGGCGTGCGGCTGGTCCACGTGCAATGGCCGCGCGAGCCGGGCGACAATGCTGCCGATAACCCGCTGTGGGACACGCACGCCCAGAATGCCGAGCGGATGGAGGATGTCCTCTGCCCGCAGTTCGACGTGGGCTTCTCGGCGCTGATCGAAGATCTGTCCGAGCGTGGCCTGCTCGAGGAGACTCTGGTCGTCGCGGTCGGAGAGTTTGGCCGCACGCCAAAGATCAATCCCAAGGGGGGCCGCGACCACTGGGGGCCGGTTTTTTCCTGTGCCCTGGCCGGTGCCGGAATCGCCGGCGGCCAGGTCTACGGCAGCAGCGACAAACAGGGTGGCTATCCGGCGACCGACAAGGTCGAGCCCCCCGATTTCACGGCGACGCTGTTCCACTTGCTCGGCATTCCGCACGGCGGCACTTTTCTGGACCGCGACGGTCGGCCGCACAAGCTGACGCTCGGCTCGCCGCTTACCAAGCTGCTGGGTACCGAGCCGGCGACGAGCGCCCGCTGCCGCTGCACGGGGGACGTGGCGCGCGTGCCGCCTTTCGACGAGAAGCAGATCCTGCTCGACGGCGGTTTTTCGGCGGCCGCTCCGCTGGCACCGGCCGACGGTCCAGCGCGGCCCCGCGGCTGGCGGGGGGCTACCATCGCCACCGATGAGCCGAGCGGGCAATTGCTGGTCATGAAAACGCCGAACCTGGCGTTACTTGGATTTGGGCTGACTGGCCGCGTCGCGATTCGCGTCGAAAAGGGGGCTGTCGCCCTACTGGCCCAGGAAGTTCGCAGTCCGTTTTCCGGCACCTACACGCTCACGGTCCGCGCCGCCGGCATTGCCGACAGCCCGGCGACACTGGCCGAGTTCCACAAGCACTTCGCCTGCAAGCTGACGTTCTTCGAGTACACCGACGCCGCGAAGAAGGCTACGCTGCGCAAGGAATTGGCTTCCGCGCCGATCGTGCCGGAATATTCGGCCGGCCCGATCCCGCGCTACCAGCCGTTTTCGCTGAGCAAGGAGTTCATCAACCCCACGCCGGGCCAGAACTTTTCCTTTGGCCTGGGGCTGGGCATTGCCGTCATCGTTGAGAAAACGAGCGACGGATTGCTGGAGCTTCCCGCCGGCAAGCAGGCCGCGCTGGCGATCGGCGGCATCGAGCTCGTGTTCACCGGCAAGCCGCGGGACGACGAGGTGAAAGTGTAGTGCCGCGACCGATCGTGCTGGACGTTATTCCTTCAGCTTCGCCGCCTCCGCTTCCAGTGCCGCGATCTCCTGCTCGAGCTTCTTCACCTCTCCCGGCTCGTCGTCCTGCTTCTTGGCGCCAGCCAGCTTCTGACGCAGCATTTGCAGCTTTTGCTTGATGATTTCCAGACGTTTTTTCGCTCGGCCATCCATCGATTTCACACGTCGTCGAAAATGCGAATGGGAACGGCACACGGAGTGTGCCTGCTACGTGTTCTTCAGCCCGTAAAACTTGATCGCGTTCTCACTGAGGAGTTTCTTCTGCTCGGCTCCCGGACGCGGGGCAATGATCTCCTTCAGTGCCGTCACCCACTGGCGATACGACGCGCCCATCAAGCACACCGGCCAGTCGCTGCCGAAAATCACCCGGTCGGGCCCGAACGAATCGAGGCAGTGGTTGACGATCGGCGCCAGATCTTCGGCGGACCACTCTTTCGGCACGCGGGCGATGATGCCGCTGATTTTGCAGATGACGTTTTTTCTCTCCGCCAGCGCGGCGATGTCCTTCTTCCACGCTTCCGCTTCGTGGCCCGGCGCCTGGTCGCCGCGACGCGTTTCGGGAAGCCAGGCCTTGACGTCGGCATTGCCGCAGTGATCGACGATAAACCGCGTGTCGGGACACTTGCCCACGAGCTTGGCGCCGTCGGACAGCTCTTGCGGCCGCATGCACAGGTCGAAACTCATACCCAGTTTCCCGAGCAACTGCACGTTGCTGACGAACGTGGGCGCCAGGCACGTGCCGGCTTTCAGCGACGGCGAGTGGACCACTTGTCTCACCCCCTTGATGTACGGATTTCCGCGGTACGGCGTGATGTAGTCGGCAAAAGTGTCGCTGGTCAGATTCCCGCCCACCACGGCCGCCCGCGTCGGCGTTTTGCCGCCGCGGCACAGCTCGATCAGATAGTCCGCCTCGGCCTTCTTCTGGTCGGGCGCAACATCGACCTCCATGTAGACCGTTTGAGCGATGTTGAGCCCTTTCGCGGCCTGGAGATAATCCTCCGTCACGTAATTGCGGTCCAGCAGCGAACCTTTTTCGATCCACGGGAGACGAAATCGCGACAGGTCCCACAGGTGTTGATGGCAGTCGACGATGGGAAGCGCCTCGTCGGCGGCCAGCAGAGGCAGTGCGGGCGACAGCACGGTCCCCAGCCCCGCTGCGGCAGCCGCCTTCAAGATCGTCCGTCGGTCGTTCACGGTGTCACTCCTTGCTGCCCGCGCGCAGGTCCCAGGTTATCATCAACTTCCAGTCGAGACATCATACACGGAGAATCATCGCATGTTGTGCGTCCTGCCGGCTTCTGCTTTCCGGATCCCGTTGCTTATCGCCGCGTCGGTCCTCTTCGCAAGCATCGCCTTGGTGCTCCGGGCCGGAGACTGGCCGCAGTGGCGCGGCCCCGCCCGGGACGGAGTCTGGAAGGAGTCAGGCATCGTCGAGAAACTGCCGGCCGATCAGATTCCGATCAAGTGGCGGGCGGAGATCGGCCCAGGATACAGCGGGCCGACCGTGGCCGACGGGCGAGTCTTTGTCACTGACCGTCTCACCAAACCGGAAGAGATCGAGCGGGTCCATTGCTTTGACGAGCAGACCGGCAAGCCGCTCTGGTCGCATTCCTACACTTGCCGCTACGGCCGCGTCGGCTACCCGGCCGGCCCGCGGGCCAGCGTCGGCATTCACGGCGGCAAGGCGTACTCGCTGGGCGCCACTGGTCGGCTGTTTTGCTTCGATGCGGCCGATGGCAAGATCCTGTGGGACAAGGACCTCGACTCCGAGTACCAGATTCGGATGCCGATCTGGGGGATTTCCGCTTCGCCGCTCGTATATCAGGATCTCATCATCCTGCAAATCGGCGGCAGCGACTCCTGCATCGTGGCGCTCGATCGCCACACGGGCCAGGAGAAATGGACGGCCCTTTCCGACCGTGCGCAGTACGTCGCGCCGATCGTTGTGACGCAGGCCGGGCAGGACGTCGTCATCTGCTGGACGGGGGACAGCGTGGCCGGCATCGCTCCGGCCGACGGTAAGGTCCTGTGGCGCGTCGAGTGGAAGCCGCGGAACATGCCCATCGGCATTGCCACGCCGATCGTCGAGCAGAATCGCGTCTATCTCACTTCGTTCTATGACGGATCGCTGATGCTGGAGCTGAAGCAGGATCAACCTGCCGTGGAAAAGGTCTGGCAGCGGATTGGGGCCAGTGAAAAGGAAACCGATGCGCTGCACTCGATCATCAGCACGCCGCTATTCAAGGACGGCCACATCTACGGAGTGGACAGCTACGGCGAGCTGCGCTGTCTGCGGGCCAGCGATGGCGAGCGACTGTGGGAAGACCTGACCGCCACCCCCAAGGCCCGCTGGAGCACGATCCACTTCGTGCAAAACGGCGAGCGGACCTGGATGTTCAACGAGCGGGGCGAGTTGCTTATCGGCAAACTTTCGCCGCAGGGTTTCGAAGAGATCAGCCGCGCCAAGTTGCTCGCGCCGACGCTCGAGCAGCTTCGCCAGCGCGGCGGCGTCTGCTGGTCACATCCGGCATTCGCCAATAAGCACGTATTTGCCCGCAACGACGAGGAGCTGGTCTGCGCGAGCCTGGCGAAATAGCAGGCCACAATCGTAGCAGGCACACTTCGTGTGCCGTCCGCCTCAACGGCACACCGCGCGACAGCGACAGGCAAAAGTCCACCAGGTCTGACAGCTCTTGCGGCGAGAGAATGCGGCGGGCCGCCCCCGGGACAACGCCAATGGCGGCAACTGCACTTGTCCGCCCCGCGCACGCGGGCAATGATTCTGACAGTTCTCTTCCGAGGCAGAAACTTGATTATCCAGTGCCCGCACTGTTCGACGCGAGTCCTCCCGGCATCTGACGGGTATTGTCCTGCCTGTCGGCAACGTTTGCCCGCAGAGTGGTCGCAAAGCGCCAAACTTGACGAAGTTCGCCCTTCCTCCTGGCCGGACGATCGGCTGCTGGAATCGGTCACCCACGTCATGCCGCCGCAATGGGCGCCTGCGCAGCCGCAGCCGGGTGACTTCGCGTCACCGAGCGAGGCGCGGCCCGCCGAAACGAGCGAGCGCGAGCAAGTGGCCCGTTTTGCGGCATTGATTCACGCGCTCACGCCGCGCCTGTGGGTCACTCCGACGCTGATCGCAATCAACCTGGCGATCTTTGTGGCCATGTTGATCGCCGGCAGGACGCTCAACCCGCCGGTCGATCTGGTCCTGGCCTGGGGCGCCGACTATGGACCCAGGACCCTCGACGGACAGTGGTGGCGGCTGGTCAGCTCGATCTTCCTCCACTTCACGCTCGTGCACGTTGGACTCAACATGTGGGTGCTCTGGGACCTGGGCCAACTGGTCGAGCGGCTGGTGGGGAATGTCGGATTTCTCGTGCTCTACCTGGTGTCGGGCCTCGGCGGGTGCATCGCCAGCCTGGCCTGGAATCCGACGGCAATCAGCGCCGGCGCATCGGGGGCCGTGTTTGGCGTGGCCGGAGCGCTGCTCGGATTTCTGGCGCTGCGGCGCGACTCGGTGCCAGCGGCGATGCTGTCGCATTTGCGGTCGAGCATGGTGACGTTCGTGGGCTTCAATGTCATCTTCGGTTTTCTGGCCCGCGGAATGAATATCGACAATGCAGCCCACTTGGGGGGACTGGCGACCGGCATTGGCTGCGGACTGATGCTCAGCCAGAAGCTATCGTCCCAGGCGGCCGCCTGGCGTCCGCTGCGAAATGCCGTCACGGGCGTTGTCGGCCTTGTGGCGGTGATTGCCGGATTCTGGCTATTGCCGCCCGCTCCGCCGGATGTACTCGGCGAGCTAATGCGCTTTGACGAAGTTGCGAGTCAGGTCAATTCCATCTACTCGGACGCTGCGCAGAAGTACGACGATCGAAAGATCACGCCGGCCGAAATGGTACATACGCTCGAGCACGACGTGCTGCCGCCGTGGGAAGCGTCGCTACAGCGACTGGAGCGGCTGGAACATGCCAAGGGCGCGACTCAGGACATGGTTTCCAAAACCGTGGCGTCCGTCCGTCTGCGGCGGGAGGGCTGGCAGGCGCTGATTGTCGCGCTGCGCGACGACGACCGCGAGGCCATGGAGCGCTTCAAGGACAGGTGGGAAGCCGCGAACAAGCTGCTTGAAGAAAACTCCGCCGGCCGCTGACGGCAGCTACAGCCACCGGGCCAGCGGCCCCCCGCGGGCTGCCAGTGCGTCAATCTTTTTTGCGACCTGCGGGTCTGCCACCAGCGGCGGCGCGTGATGCGGCTTAATGCGGGCGTCGATCACCAGCGACCCCTTGCAACCCCAGTGCTTGTCGCGCGTCAGCGCGCCAATGCCGCCAATATCCGTGGCCGGATTGCTGCGCGTGAACGTAACCCACAGGAGGTTGTTCAGGGAGCGGGCAGCAAAGTCGCTGTCGTCCACCAGGACGACAAGCGGGAAGCGGCAGATCGGATCAATCGCGGTGAAGGAACGGCAGAACGTGTTGAGTGACGCGGCCGCGTCCGGCAATTGCAAATTGATAATTTGCAATTGCAAATTTGCAATTGGCGGAGCCGTGATCACAAGCACACCTGGCAGCGCCACACGCGGATTTTGAAAGCCCTCGGGCAGTCGCAAATCGCCGGGAACTTCCCTCGCCAGTTCTCGAGTCGGTTGCCCAACGGCAGCCAGCACGACCTTCGACCCCATGTTCAGCCCTTCGCCCGAGTAATCGAGCGTGTCGATGGTGGTATTCGTGTGGAAGTGCAGGTCGCGCCGCCAGTCGAGGCGTTCGAGCATGTGGCGAAAGAAGGCGGGTATGTCGTGCGTACTGAGCTGCTCGTCGTCATTTTGGCTGGCAATCCACAGGTACTTGGCCAGCGAGAGCTGCCCCTGCCCCAGGATGGCGCAGGCCTGCGTGAGAATCTCCTAGGGGCGAGGATTGTCGACGAAGGGCATGTACCGCTCGCTGCCGATGGCCAGCAGCAGCGGATGCACGCCCGCCGCATCGACGGCGTGAACCTCTTTGACGCCGTGCAGCACCGTCGGGATCACGTCGCCGGTCAGCTCGTGGATGAGCTGGCCGAACGTCGTATCTTCCTGCGGCGGGCGGCCGACGACGGTGAACGGCCAGACGGCCCCCTGGCGGTGATAGACGTGCTCGATCTTGAGCACCGGGAAATCGTGCGCCAGGCTGTAGTAGCCGAGGTGATCGCCGAATGGGCCTTCGGGCCTTTTCGGCGCCGTCGGATCGACGTAGCCAACGATGCAAAAATCGGCGTCGGCATAGATCGGCAACGTAGGCCGCGACTCCGTCGCGTGCCCGGTCCGCCGGGGGTCAGGCGAATGGCGCGCGACGGAGTCGCGGCCTACGGATCGTATCATCGGAATCCGGTGGCCCGCCAGCGCTCCGGCAAACGTCAGCTCGCTCATTCCTTCCGGCAGCGGCATCACCGCTGCCAACATCATGGCCGGATGGCCGCCGACGAAGACGTTCACCCGCAGCGGCGCTCCGGCGCAAATGGCGGCCGTGTGATGCACGCCAATCCCGCGGTGGGTCTGATAGTGCAGGCCGACTTCCTGGTCGGTCACGTACTGGTTGCCGGCGAGCTGGATGCGATACATGCCCAGGTTGCTCTTGTCCATCCCCGGCGCATTCACATCCTCGGTATAGCACTCTGGCAGCGTGACGAACGGCCCGCCGTCGCCGGGCCAGCACACCAGCTGCGGCAATTGCGAAATAGTCGTCTGGTGCTCGATCACGGCGCCGCGGCGGACGAGCCTGGGCCGCATGCGCCACGCGGTCAGCGGCGCGGAAAGATACCGCAGCGGCTGTTTGAAGGCCCGCGACGCATCGATCTTCAGCTCGATCGCCCGGCGGACGGATTCGTAGCTGTGGCGAAAGAGATACCGTGCCCGCTCGATCGTTCCGAACAGATTCGACACCATTGGGAAACGACAGCCCTTGACGTTGGCAAAAAAGACTGCCGGTCCACCGGCGGCATTCACGCGGCGCTGAATCTCTGCCGCTTCCAGCCGCGCATCGATTTCCTCCTCGAGCCGCACCAGCTGCCCGGCGGCTTCGAGCTCATCGCACAGTCGGCGGAGGGAAAACATGTGGAAGGAGTCAGGGGCCAGGGATCAGGAGTCAGGAACCGGGCTGACCTCACTTCAGTCAGCTCATCGCCGCCTCTGGCTGCTACCGCAGCGTGGCCACTAGAATAACCTCCTTTCCGCCTTCATGGACTTGGATGGAATCTCATGACCTTATCTACCACGCATACTTCCGTCACCCAAATTGATGCCGATGCCGTTGTGGTCGGCATTGTCGCCGACAGCGCACTGACCGGTGCCGCGCACGAGCTTGATCAGGCCAGCGGAGGCACGCTTTCGCGGCTCATCGAAAAAAAGGAGGTCAGCACCAAGCGGCACGACGTGACGACAATTCTCGCGCCGGCGGGCATCAAGGCGCCGCTGGCGGCCGTGGTAGGCCTGGGGGCGCAGGAATCCTTCGATCGCGGGGCTGCGTTCCGCTGCGCGGCAGCCGCGGCCAAGCACCTGGCCGGTAAGGAACGGGCCAAGGTCGCGTATTACCTGGCCGACGGCTGGCCCTCGGAACAGGTCGAAAGCGGCATCGTCGGCAGTCTCGTCGGCTGCGTCGGTCAAGATATTTATCGCACCAAAAAGAACAAACACGTCCCTGGCGAAATTGTCTGGGCCGGCGTCAGCGATGACGTGGTGCGCAGCGCCCAGGCAATTGCCGACGGCGTCAATCTCGCGCGGCGGCTGGTCAACGCCCCGCCGAACGAAATCTACCCGGAGTCGTTTGCTCAGGAGGCGGTGAAGATTGCCGAATCGTGCGGCCTGGGAATCGACATCTGGGACAAGAAGCGACTGGTGGCCGAGCGGTGCGGCTCGCTCTTGGGCGTGGCGGAGGGTTCAGCTCGCGAGCCGCGTCTGGTGATCTTGCGCTATCAAGGCGGGAAGGCAGGCGAGCCGCCGATCGCCTTCGTCGGCAAAGGGGTGACGTTCGACTCGGGCGGCCTGTCGATCAAGCCGACTGACGGCATGACCACCATGAAGTGCGACATGGCGGGTGCCGCCGCCGTACTCGGCTCGATGCAGGCGATCGCGCAGCTCAAGCTGCCGCTGAACATCGTCGGGCTGTGCGGCCTGGTGGAGAACATGCTCTCCGGTTCGTCGTACAAGCTAGGCGACGTCCTCAAGGCCCGCAGCGGAAAAACGATTGAAGTGCTCAACACGGATGCCGAGGGGCGGCTGGTGCTAGCCGACGTGCTGAATGTGGCGCTCGATCAGAATCCGTCGAAACTCATCGATCTGGCGACGCTGACCGGCGCATGCGTCGTTGCGCTGGGGAATGACGTGGCCGGGATGATGACGAGCGACCAGAGCTGGTGCGACGCGGTCAAAACCGCTGCCGACGACTGCGGCGAGCCAATGTGGCAGCTGCCGATGTTCAGCGATTACGGCGAGCAGATCCGCAGCGAAGTGGCCGACATCAAGAACATCGGCAACGGCCGCTGGGGGGGCGCAATCACGGCCGCCAAGTTCCTGGAAGAATTCGTGGGCGGAAAACCCTGGGTCCATCTGGACATTGCCGGCCCAGCGTTCCTCGACTCGGCCAAGCCCTGGATCGATGCCGGCGGCAGCGGGTTTGGCGTCAGGACGCTGGTGGAGGTGGCGCGGCGCGGGTGACGGAGCGCCTCAGTTCCACGCGCGTCGGGAGGATCACCATCGACAGCCCGCGCCACTGGAGCCGCCGCCGCGCTGGAAGACGAGCTGGCCGGAGAAGATCGTCAGACGTGGATATTTCTCAGCGATTTCGGCGCAGAGCCGCTCCAACTCATCGACCACGTCGGTCCCGACGCTTGAGTACGATGCCGAGGCGAAGCCCATCCGCCGGGCCGTATCGACTAACGAGCAAGTGATCTTTCCGTATGCCGCCTGAGTTCGTCGAGCGCTTCGACCCCCTTGAAGTTGCCGGAGTCCACGGTCCCCACGGATGCGAAGAGCATGCCGCCAGGGAGGATTGGCAAGGGTTTTAGCTCACCGCGGTTTCGCGATCTGAAGGCTCAAATGTCGCCAGGTCCCAGGAGGCCAACGCAAAGGCCACCAGTCCGAAGCCGCCGAGCGAGATGAGCAGCGGCAGCTCGGCATCCGCGGAAAAAATCTTCAGGCTCAGGCCAATCTGCCAGATATTCCACAATCCGTTGATCATTGCGTGGCAAATGACGCCGGGCCAGACCGAGTCGCAGCGCCAAGCGATCAGCCCCAGCCAGATGCCCAGAGGGAAGGCAAACACCACCGCATGGGGCATGATGTGCATTGCAGCAAACAGCAGCGAAGTGACGAGAATGCCGACCCATGCCGGCCAGCGCTGGATCAAGCGACGCTGCATGTAGCCGCGAAACAGGAATTCTTCCGAGAGCCCTGGCGCCACCGCAATGAAGACGATGAATGGAACCGCGATCTGCCAATTCATGTTCTGATAAAGCTGCGCGACACCGGGGTCGGGAGGAATGACTTTGGCCAGCAGGATTGCCCCCCAGAGTCCCAGCAGGAAAGGTACGATCGCGCCGACCAGCCAACAGACGATCCGCAGCCAGTTTGCGCGCGGCCAGTGCAGCCCAAGGCGGCGCACGAAGGGAACAGGAGAAAACCAGGCCGCACAGAGGGCAGTCAGCAACAGCGCCACCTGAGAAGGGAGCGCCATCCCGATGAAGAATTCCGGTGTTTGCGCAAGTTCGATAAACCGATTCGGCGCTTCCTGGAGCGTGGTCCCTTGCTGCAGCATCCACAGCACCACTGCGATCGACAGCACGATTTGCAACGCGATTGTTACTGCAAACGCCAGCACATAGACCACGAAGACCGTCCACACGCGAGGCAAGGGACCAGCTTCCACCCCCACTGGCGATGAGACGATAGGCTTCGCAGGCGCGCCTGTGGCGAAAGGGGTGACGGAGTCCAGCGGCGTTTCGTTCATGCAGCCTCCCTTTCGACAGATTATTACGACATGCATGCCGGCTTCTATTCCACTGCCCACATCGAGCCGAATCAACGATCCTAGCTGCCCGGTTAAGGCCGCTTCAGTAAGCGGAACCGTTTGCCTAACTCCTCTGTCAGTTCAAGACTTACGCTCAGCGAACCATCAGCGCCCAGCCGCCGTAGCAAACGATTGAACCATTGCCAGAGAATAGGTCCCTGAAACAGGCAGGTGGTGACTGGCCAGAAATCGCCGGCCCTGTGCTTCCCCGGCCAGGCGGGGTCTATTGGGGATTTGCCAGAACCTTTTATACTGTGGCAAGTTACGCGAGCCGGAGCTGCTGCCGGCTCGTTTCGTTGGAACAGGCGATATCACCATGGTCCAGGCTGCCAAGAGCAAATCAGAAAAAAGCACATCCGAAGCAAAAATGACGGACCCTTCCAGCAACGGCGTCCCCATGATCGAGGCCATCGGCCTCTCCAAGTTTTACGGGATTTTTGCCGCCTGCCGGGATGTGTCGTTCAAAGTGACCAAGGGGGAACTCGTCGCCTTCCTCGGTCCCAATGGGGCCGGCAAGAGCACGACCATGAAAATCCTGACCGGCTATTTGGCGCCTTCGGAAGGTGTCGCCAAGATTGCCGGCCACGACATGGCCAAGGACCGGCTGGCGGGCTCGGCGCGACTCGGCTACCTGCCCGAGAACGGTCCGCTGTACACCGACGAGACGCCCCATTCGCTGCTCAGTTTTTTTGCCGATGCCCGCGGCATGTCCCCGGCGACGAAGGCCAGCCGCATCGAAGCCGTGATCGACCTGTGTGCCTTGGACTCGGTCGTTCACAAGCCGATCGGCAAACTTTCCAAGGGGTTTCGGCAGCGCGTCGGCATGGCCCAGGCGCTGCTCCACGAGCCGGACGTGCTGATCATGGATGAGCCCACCGCCGGCCTTGATCCGAACCAGATTGCCGAGGTTCGGGGGACGCTGCGGAAGATCGCCCAGGAGAAGACGATTCTTCTTTCCACGCACATCCTCCAGGAAGTGCAGGCGATGGCCAGCCGCGTGATCCTGATCAACGAAGGGCGAGTGGTCTACGACGGTCCCACGGAAGGCTTGGATCCCGAACATCGAGGTCTGGAGGCTGCCTTCCACAAGCTCACCGCCGCCGCGAGCTGATTTGTCGATCGCTGGCCGCCGCGACAGTACAAGCCAAACTACCAATCGAGATTGCCATGGTGCTACAGCAGATTTTTCTCCAGCTTGCCTGGCTTGCGCTTTACGACCTGGTGTTCATCGGCGTGCTGATCGCGCTGCTCGTGCCGCTGAAGATCTACCGGCGGGCGGCCTTCGCAGTTCTGATGCGCAATTTTGTCTCGTACTTCGCCAACCCCACCGGCTATGTCTTCCTGTGCTTCTTCGTGCTGCTGACGAGCCTGGCGGCATTCTGGCCCAATGAGTTTTTCGTCCGCAACCTGGCAAACCTCGACCAGCTCAACATGTGGCTGCCGTTCATCATGCTGGTGTTCATTCCCGCCATCACGATGAGCATCTGGGCGGACGAGCGGCGGCAGGGAACGGACGAACTTCTGTTGACGCTGCCGGCGGCCGATTTCGACATCGTGATCGGCAAGTATCTGGCGGCAGCGGCCGTCTTTACCGTGTCGCTTCTCTTCTCGCAGATCGCCAACTTCTCCGTCCTCATCTCGCTCGCCATGGGAGAGGTCGATACGGGCCTGTACTTCACCACGTACTTGGGCTACTGGTTCATCGGCGTGGCCATGCTGGCGATCGGGATGGTGGCCTCGTTCCTGACGAACAACCTCACGGTCGGCTTCATCCTGGGCGGCCTGTTCAACGCGCCGCTCGTGTTTGCTGTTTATGCCGACACGATCCTGCCCGCGAATTTCCGGCCGCACTGGGTCTCGCGGTGGAGCTTTTCCGAGCGGTTCGACGACTTCGGACGCGGCGTGATCAGCCTGTCGGCCGTCAGCTACTTCGCGCTAATCGTCGTCCTGGGAATCTACCTGAGCATGGTCCTCATCGGACGCCGGCACTGGCTTGGAGGCCGCGACGGCCAGTCGATGCTCGGGCATTACATCGTCCGCGCTTTGGCGCTAGTGGGGTTGTTGGTAGGGGCAAACGTCGTGTTTTCCAATCACGACCTCGTGCGGCAGGACCTGACCGCGGGCCAGGTGGGCTCGCTCTCACCCTACACTGCCAGGATCCTCTCCTCACTCAAGAACAAAAGTCCCGTCAAGATCGAGGCGTTCCTGAGTGCCCGCGTCCCCGAGGAATACGTCAAAACCAAATACAATCTCGTCTCGATGCTCAAGGAATTGGAGCGCTATGCCGGCAGCAAGATCAGCGTCGTGCTGCATGAGAATCTCGAGGAGTTCAGCAAGGAAGCCATGCTGGCCGAGGAGCGTTTTGGCATTCACCGCGTCGGCGTCCGCGTTCAAGAGCGCGGCGAGAGTCGCACGCAGGAGTTTATCATGGGGGCGGCCTTCACCTGCGGCGTGGAAAAGGTTGTCGTGCCGTTTTTCAGCAACGGAATGCCGGTGGAATATGAGCTGGTGCGCTCGATCGCGACGGTGGCCCAGCCACAGCGCAAGAAACTGGGCGTCGTCCAGACCGACGCCCAGCTTAAAGGGGGATTCACCTTCGCCGGCGGACAACCCCGCCAGATCGAAAAGCAAATGATCCTGGATGACCTCGAGCGGCAGTACCGCGTGGAGGACGTGGACGCCACTAGTCCCATCCAGGTGTTTGGGGACGATGGCAGCCTGCGCTATGACGCGCTGCTGGTTGTACAGCCGTCGTCGCTCTCGCCGCCCCAACTTCAAAATCTGGTGGAGGCGATCAAACAGGGGCAGCCAGCGGTGATTTTCGAGGATCCGATGCCCGCCGTCTTTGACCAGACGGTGGGGACCGGTGAGGACAAGCCTTCTCCGGGCGGCATGTTCGGCGGTGGTCCGCCGCAGCCCAAGGGGGAATCGTTCAAGATGTTGTGGGAGGCGCTTGGAATCGCGCCCATCGGCGAGGCGACCCTGCCGGGGACACTGCCTGGAAAGGTCGTTTGCCAGGCGGGAAATCCCTACCCCCGCTTTTACGACATGCTCAAGTTTGGGCCGTTTATCTTCGTGCGGCAGGAGAATCCGGGCTCGTTCAACTCGACGCAGCCGGCCGTCGCAGGCTTTGAAGAGCTGCTGTTCCCCTTCAGCGGCGCAATCGTCCAGGAAACCGACCGGACCGACCTGAAGTTTGTCGAGCTGGTCAACACGGCGAAAGACGGCACCAGCACGATCGATGTCGAGGACTTGCGGATGTTCGTCCGCGCCGGGGGCGAGGAGGTAATCCGCGACAAACTGAAGCGAACTCCCGAGCGAGCCTACACCATTGCCGCCTGGATTCGCCAAGAGTCGGCGAGTGGCGGCGACGACACGGCGGCAAAGGATTCCTCGGCAGAAAAACAGGACAAGGAAACCGGTGCGAAGGAGGGAAAGCCGGACGAGAAGGCCAGCAGCGGCAAAGATGGCAAGGGTCTCGTCAACCCTGCCGAGGCGAAATATGGGCCGAAGAAAAAGCCCATGAGCGTCATCTATGTGGCCGACATCGACTGCCTGCACAACCAGTGGTTCATGTACCGCAACAGCCCGGGGCCCGACCAGTTCCGCTGGGACAACGGTCCTTTCGTTCTGAACTTGATCGACCTGGTCGCAGGCGAAGACCGGTTCCTGGCGATCCGCCAGCGCAAGCCCCGGTACAGCACACTCCAGCGGATTGAGAACGAGGCCCGGAGGGCGGGCGAGCTTGAGGATATCGAGGCGGAGAAATTCCAGAAGAAGTACAAAGAGGAACTGGAAAAGCAGGACGAGAACGTCCGGAAGATTGAGAAGAAGCTGACCGATCTGCGCGCAGACCGCGAAAAGAGGCGAAATGCCGGCGAACTGATCGACCTGGGTGAAGAGCAGGCCAAGGAGCAGGTTTTGGCGCTGCAATTGATCAAGGCCCAGTCCGATGCCGAAAACGCCCGCAAGGAATTGCAGCGGGAACTGGCCAAGAACATGGAAACGATCCGGCGGGAGCGGGACCAGACCGTGCGCAGCGTGCAGAACGAGTATAAGTTGTGGTCGGTCGCCATTCCTCCCATTCCACCGCTGCTCGTTGGTTTTATCGTGTTCGTCCGCCGCCGGCTGCGGGAGCGGGAGGGAATTTCCAAAACGCGACTGAAGTATTGAGCTGCGTGATGCGGTTGCACACCCGACCCACCGAATGACTGAACACTCAACTGGTGTATTGGAAGCCTAGGCTATGAACGAAAACGTCAAGACGGCCGCCTACGTGGCTGTAGCAGCCCTGTTCGGCCTGGTCGGCTGGTGGACCCTGCCGGGAACGCAAAATGTCAGCGAGGATCAGAAGGTCGGCCAGCCGCTTTTTCCCAAGTTCGACGATACTGCCAAGGCTGCCAGCCTCGAAATCACCTGGTATGACGAGCCGCTGAGCCTCGTCAAGAGTTTCAAGGTGGCCAAAGTGGGCGGCAAATGGGTCGTTCCCTCCCACAACAATTATCCAGCGGACGCCGAGCAGCAGTTGCGCGATTCGGCCAAGAGCCTGTTCGATCTGCGCCGCCTCCATGTGGCCAGCGAAGTGGCCGAGGATCACGAGCTGTTTGGCGTCGTCGAGCCTCCCCAGGACCAAGGCGGCACGACGAAAAAGGGGATCGGCAAATTGATCTCCCTTCAGGATGAACAGGGGAACGATCTGGTGCGGATGGTCGTCGGTAAGGAAGTGGACAAGAACCCCGGTCAGCGGTTCGTGCGAATAGCCGAATCCGGAGGGAACCTGACCGACCAGGTTTATGTTGCCAAGATCGAACTGGACAAGCTGCCGACCGAGTTTGGGAAGTGGATCGAGCGCGATCTCTTGCAGCTCAATCCCAACGACATCGCCCAATTGAACCTGAAGGACTATTCTATCATCCGCACTCGCAACCAATTCGGCACCGAAAACCGCGTGCAATTGAAGATGGATTCGACCGTCTCCTGGAATACTCTCGAGGGAAGCTGGAACCTGGATCGCTTCCAGCTCTACGATGACCGCCAGCGGCCGCACGATGCGCCGCTGGGCGAGGGTGAGGAGCTGGCCAAGACCAAATTGGACGACCTGAAAAATGCGCTCGACGACCTGAAGATCGAAAGTGTGGACCGCAAGCCGGAAGGCCTTGGTGCCGATCTGACCCTGGATGAAAAACTGACGGGCAACCAGGGGGCGATGGAATCGCTGGCGGAGCACGGCTTCTTTGCCGGCCCGCGCGGTGGCAAGCTCGAGCTGTTCAGCCGCAACGGCGAAGTGATCGCCGACTGCAAGGACGGCGTGCGCTACATTCTGCGGTTTGGCGACGTGGCGAGCGTGGACGGCGCTGCGCTCGACAAGCTGAATCGCTACTTGCTCGTCACGGCACAGGTGGCCGAGGAGCTGCTGCCGCCGCCGGTCCTGGAACCGGAGCCCGCCGGCCCGGCGACGACCGAGCCGGCCAAGGATGCACCGGAAAAACCCGCCACCGGCGCCAGCGGCGGCGACTGCCAGGAGCAAGCTGCGGACCAGGATGATGCAGCACAGGACGCCAAGGCCCCGCCAACAAAGGCGAAGGCCGCAGGCAAGGCCCCGGCCGGCGCCAAACCGACTGTGCCCGCGGCTCCCAAGACAGAGGCGGCTCCCGATCCGGCTCAGGCCCGCCGTGAGTTGATCAAGAAAGAAAACGAACGGAAGCTCAAAGAGCACGAGGACAAGAAAAGGAAAGCCCAGGGACGCGTCGCCGAGCTCAACGCCCGCTTTGCCCAGTGGTACTACGTCATCTCCGAAGACACCTACAAGAAAATCCATCTCGGCCGCAGCGATATCATCCAGGAAGGGGCCACCGCCAAGGACTCGGGCTTCGGCATCGATGCCTTCCGCAAGCTCGAATCGGACGGCCTGAAAAAGAGCCCGCCTCCCAGCACCGGCGGCGGCGGTTTTGGCGGCTTTTCGCCTCCGCCCGGTGCGCCGTAGCGCTCCTGGCGGCAAATTAGCCCCGTCCATAGCCGGGTCCGCTGACCGCGCCACCTGCATAGGCGGTATCGTCGCAACCTGGCCGCCTCGCCTTGAACCTTCCGGCGGATGTTTTTCCGGCTTCCCTTTGGGAATCGCCGGCAGCGTAACTAGCCTGAAAGTCTGGGCGGTTGGCTCAGTCCTCAGGCGGCGCTCATGCAACTGGCAATTCTCGCGGTGGTGGTGTGCGCTATTTCTGCCGCCAGCAGCGAAGCGGCACACACCGGCGGCAATGGCTGGCGGCTTTTGGCCTCGCTGGCCTTTCTTTCCGCCGCGCCTCTGACAGCGCTGTCCTTCCCGGGGGCGGCCAGGCGCAGCCGGCTGGATTGCAAATCGGCGGCTGACTGGCGGCGGGATCTGACGCGCTGGCAGTCGCTGGTGACGTGGGTGTGGATGGGGGGCTGTCTGGCGGTTCTTTACATCGCGCGGCTTCCGGACGTCGTCCGCTCGGCGAGTTTTACTGTGGCGTGGCCGCTGCTGGACGATCTGCTGATCCTCGCGCCGCTCGTGGCGTCGCTGAATCTGGTTTGGTTCGCCTCGCATCGCATGGAACTGGCGCTGCACAGACGGCTGAATCCGGCCGAGCCGCGGCCCGAAGCAACCCTGCGCAGCTATCTCGAGCTGCGCTGGCGGCATTATCTGGGGCTGACGCTGCTGCCCGCTCTGGTTTTCTTGGGGCTTCAGGAATCGGCCGCGGCAATGCGGCTCACAAACGGCGCAAGTGATTCGCGCGCCTGGTGGCTGGCGGTACTGCTCGTGGCGGGCGCGGTGCTCGCTTTGCCAAGGCTTCTGCGCTCGGTATGGCGGACGCAGTTCGTCATGGACAGTCCCCTGAAGCGCCGCCTGCTGGAAAGTTGCCGCCGTGTGGGATGCCCGGTTCGCGATATCGTCGTGTGGCAAACGGGAGGAATGGTGGCCAATGCCGCCGTGGCGGGGTTGATACCCCGCTCGCGGACCATCTTCCTTTCCGACGCCCTGATTCAGCGGCTCAGCGACGACGAGATCGACGTCGTCGTGCGGCACGAAGCGGCCCACCTGGCCCAGCAGCACTTATGGCAGCGACTGGCGCTGCTCGTGCTGCCGCTGGTGCTTTACGCGGTGATTGCGACGCATTGGCCGCAGGCGCTTGGTTTGTTTCAGGAGCAGCTTGCCGCACTGGGCATCGCGCCGACGATGCAGACGTCGCTACTCCTGCCGGCCGCGGCATTGGCCTATGCCCTGCTTGCCGTGGGCTGGCTGGCTCGACTGCACGAGCACGATGCGGATCTGGCCGCCTGCTGCGGGCTCTCCGCTATGGAATCGTCGACCGGACAGCCTGCGGGCCAACTGGCGGTCAATGCAAGTGCGGTAGAGCATCTCCATTCTGCGCTCTGCAAACTGGTCGGGGACAGCCCGGAGTACGACCGCCGGCGCTGGTTCCACCCCTCGGTAGTCGAGCGCGTCGATTTTCTGCGGCGGAACTGCCGCGGTCCCGAATTGGCGGCCCGCTTTCGAGCCCGCATGCTCTGGTTGATTTGGGGCCTGGTGGGCATCTGCCTGATGGGTGCCTTGGCGGCCGTGTGGCCGCTTTAGTCTGCCAAACAGCCCCACTTCCGACGCAGCGGGACGCGCGTAGGCAATGCGCAGCGCCCTTACCCCCGGCATTACCGCTACCGCTTTCCTGTCCCGCTTCCCTTTCCCCGCCGGAATTCTGGGAAAGAGTTACCGGAATCTGAGCGGCGACCGATACTTTTTTCCACGCTGGACGACGTTTTTCTTCGCGCGCAGGGGCGACCCTTTCGCTGGCGTCCTGCAACCTTGAGGTGACCATGGCAACCGTGAAGACGCTTTCGGAGCGGGTGGACTCGGCAATCACGACCAGCCCTTATTTGACTGGCCGCCAATTGCGTTTCGAAACCGACGGCGGCCGCGTGATCCTGCGGGGTGTGGTGCAGACCTATTTTCAAAAGCAGATGGCGCAGGAAGTTGTGCGCCGCGTGGAAGGGGTGGAGCGGATCGACAACAACTTGGAAGTCACCTGGCCCCCGGTGTAATTCGGAAAAAAACTGTGGGGCGAACTCTTTACGCCCTTGCCGCGTCAAGTCAGGATAGGGGCGGGTAACGAAGGCCGATCCTGGTGAGGTATCTGCCATGTGGGCCGTTCACGCGCGCGTTCTGGTGCGCCCCGAGTCGGACTCCTTCTGGTATCCGGGCACCGTGCGTCACGCCGAGGGCGAGCGGTATTACGTTATCCTCGACAACCAGGAGGACGGCTGGTTCCGAGATCATCAGCTCCGGCCGCTGGAGCTTGCCGCCGGCACGCAAGTGGCCGTGCTCGAACCTCCGTCCAGTCAGTCACAGGTTGGCGTCGTCGAGGCGGTGCAAGGGAGCATCGTGCAGGTACGGACGGGCGACGGCACAAAGCTGTCTGCCAACCTGGCGTCGATCCGCGTGCCTGAGCGGCCGGTGCCGCTGAGTAAGGCCAGGCGCAGCCAGCGCTGGTCCGTCGGCGACCGCGTCCTGGCTCGCTGGGGCGGAGACTTGTTCTGGTATCCGGGGACGATCTTCGCGGTGGAGGACGAAGGCTACAAGATTTTGTTTGACGACCAGGATCAGGCGGTGGTGCCGCCGTCCGACTTGATGCCGCTGGCCATCCAGGTCGGGGATAAGGTTCTGTGTCGCCCGAAGTTCGAGCCTGCGCTGCGTTATTTTCCGGCGGAAGTGACCCGCGTGACCGGCGAAGTGATTGACGTGGTTTACGAGGACTCCGAGGACGAGGAGCTGAACACGAGCGTCAGCCGCATTCGCATTCGCCGCGAATCGGGCCGGACGATCGGCTGGAAAGAAGGAGAACGCGTGCTGGTGTCCGGGAGAGATCAGTTCTGGTATCCCGCGCAGGTGCTGTCGATCGACGGCGACCGGACATTCGCCAGCTTCTTTGATGGGCGTCATGGCTGGCTCAAGCCGGAGGAGATCCGGCCGCTGAAGCTGTCTACGGGAATGAGCCTGGAGTGCCGCAGGACCGCCGGCGAGGAGTACGTTTCGGCGACGCTCGAGCAGGTAGCCGGGGACATCCTGAATGTCACTTACGACGACGGCAGCCGCGAGCAGACGCTGGTGCGGCTGGTGCGCGTGCCGGGGACGCCGGGCTAGCCGCCACTTCTTACAAGCCCGAAGCGCCAGCGAGGGAAACGGCTGGAAGGCCGCCGACGCTCATGGTTTGGCATCCAGCGGAATGCCGGCGGCTTGCAGCTCGCGAGCCCAGCCGATGACGCGGTGCGCCTGCAAAATCACAGCCGCCAGAATGATCAGCGAGCAGACGTTGAGCCGCACGAGATTTCCGAGGACGGACAAATAGCTCAAAACCAGGCCGATGTAGACGGCCCACAACTGCTTCAGGCAGGTAGCGACGCCCAGGCCAAACCAGCATGCGCCGGCGACGCTGACGATCGCGCCTAGGATCGGCGCTCCCTCCACGCGGGCTCCCTCGAGCGTCGTGAACAGAAAGATTCCCAGCCCGAGGGAAATTCCGCCGATGATGATCCAGAATGCGCCCAGCGCATGAATCTGATCGCGGAATTTCTTGATCTTCGCCCGCACCTCCGCATCGCGAGTGTCAACGACGGGCATCGCGGCGGACAGCGACGGAGCCTGGTAGGGATTGATCGGCGGCGGCTCGGAAAATGACATCGGCAAACCTGATCGGGTGGCAAAGACCGCGTCAGGCTAACCGATTACCGCGCGTGATTCCAGCAGTTGCACGATCCGCTCCACACTCTCGCGGACCGACAGCTCGTTGGTTTTGAGCACCAGGTCGGGCGACCCCGGTGGCTCGTAGAGAGCCGATACGCCGGGGAACATTGACAGCTCGCCGCTGTCAGCCAGCTTATAGTGTCCGTCGGTGTCGCGCTGGCGGCAGATTTCGAGCGGGCAGTCGAGGTGGATGACCAGAAACCGCTCGCGGCCGACTGAGTCAGCCACTTTCTGACGCACGGCTTCGTCCGGCGCCACGAACGCAGCAATACACACGATGCCGGCGTCGTTGAACAGCTTGGCCACCTCGGCAGTGCGGCGCAGATTCTCGCTCCGCTCGTCGGCAGTGAAGCCGAGGTCCTTGGAAATGCCACGGCGCATGTTCTGGCCGTCGAGGACGACGACGGCGCGGCCGGAATCGAACAGGCGGCGCTCCAGAGCGTAAGCGATCGTTGATTTGCCAGCGCCGGTGAGCCCGGTGAGCAGAATCGTCGCCGGCTTTTGGCCGAAGCGGGCGGTGCGCTCGTCGGAGGAGACGTTGCTCTTCTCCGTGTGCAGGTGCTCGGCGGCCGG
>DASRJP010000162.1:0-29869 GCA_035649415.1 Pirellulaceae bacterium
TGGGAAGAAGATTGTCGCCCAGGCCTAATGGAGTATGAGGATTGTATGACATCACGCGCAGCGGAGACAGCTTGAGCTGCCATCGCCGCAGCCATCGACCGCTAGCGAATGAACTGCCATTGCCCGCCGTACGCTATCGCGCCTACAGTTCCTCAGCTTGGGGCTGTTTCGCGCCTCCCGCTCGCGGAAGGGGTTTTCGATGTTTCGCACTATCGTCTGGACGTCGCTCGCGATTGTTGCACTCGCCGCGCCGCTTTCTGCCGCCGATCCTGAACTGACCGTCCAGTCGGCGACGATCGTGCTCAACGATGTGATGAATACTCCCGGCAGGGCGATCCCCGCCTCGCTGCTGCAAAACGCACAGGCGGTGGTGATCATCCCGCGGACGATCAAGCTCGGGCTGATTGTCGGCGGCCAGCGCGGCCGCGGCGTAGTGCTGACGCGGCAAGAAGGCGGCGCCTGGAGTGCGCCGCAGTTCGTCACGCTCACCGGCGGCAGCATCGGCTGGCAGGCCGGGGCCCAATCGAGCGATTTCGTTTTGCTCTTTCGCACGCCGGAAAGCGTTCAGAGCCTGATGGCCGGCAAGTTCACGATCGGCGCCGACGCTTCGGCCGCGGCCGGACCGGTTGGCCGCCGCGTCAACGCCTCCACCGACATCGAGCTGTACTCGGAAATCCTCTCCTATGCCCGCAGCAAGGGGCTTTTTGCCGGTGTATCGCTGGAAGGCTCGGTGCTCCAGATCGATCCCAATTTAAATGCCGCGTATTATGCGGGGCGGCAGGAAGCCCCGCAGTCGGCGGCGCAGTTGGTCGATCTGGTGGGCAAGTATTCCGGGCCGGCGGCAGTCGCCGCAGCTCCGCAGCCGCAGGGAGTGCCGGCCAACGAGCTTCCTCAGCCGGCTGCCGGGCAGCCGCAGCGGGAGGAGATTTCGCGTAGCGAGTCGGCCCGCCGAGCGCTGGCGAAGACGGCGCCGCAGATGTACGGGGCATTGAACCCGGATTGGCAGAAGTACCTGGCGCTGCCGGCGGAAGTGTTCGACCCGCGGCAGCCGTCGCAGCCGGAGGCGGTGAAGGAATCGCTCAGCCGGTTCGACACGATCGCCCGCGACGAGCGCTATCGGGCGCTGGCCGGCCAGCGCGAATTTGCCCAAACGCACAAGCTGCTCAAGGCGTATGCCGAGGAACTGGCGCGGGCCGCCCAGCAGCAGCCGCGCGCGGGCCAGGAGCAGCCGCGACTGGCGCTGCCGCCGCCGCCGGCCGAAGAGCCGTCGTCCCGTCCCGTGAAGCGGGCGTCGGCGACGCAGCCGCTGCCGGCTCCTGCGGTCAAGAAACCACCGACCAATCCGCTGCCGCGGTGAGCGACGTGGAGAGATCTTAGCGCGGCACTGTCCCCCGCTGCTGACGGGCGAGGTTCTTCTCGTCAAAGACCGTCCAGACGGGCGTGCTGTTACGGAGGCTCTCGACGTACTTCTTGTACTGGGCCTCGCGCTTCTGGGCCATGATCGCTTCTTTGATCTTCTTTTGCGCGTCGGTGAACGGGATCTGTCCCGCTTCGCTCCGCTCGAGCACGCGGACGATGTGGCAGCCGCGCTCGTCGTGGAGAATCTGGCTCAGCTTCCCCACCGGCAAGCTAAAGATCGCCCGGTCGATCACTTCCGACGCCAGGCTCCCTTTCGTGGTCCAGTCGTACTGCCCTCCCTTGGATGCCCCGGGCTCCTGCGACGACTTCTGCGCCACCGAAGCGAACGAAGCGCCGCCAAGGTAGACAGCATTTCCCATCTCCGCTAGCGCTTGCTCGGCTGCCTGCTGCGAGGGGAAATTCTGGTGGTAGACGGTGAGGATCTCAAAGCGGGCCTTGGCCGGCACGGCAAACTGAACGGCGTGGTCGCGGTAAAAGTCGAGCATCTCCTGGTGCGATACTTCCGGCTTGAAGGTGATCTGCTTGCGGATCACTTCCTGACCCAGGTGATACTCCGTGAAGAACGCGATCTGCCGCTCCAGCGACGTCCCCTCCTGCCGCAGCGCCGCGTCGAGTTCGGCCGATGTCTCGAGTTGCTTCTCGTTCATCAGCAGCGCCAGCCGCATCAGGACGGGGTCCTTGCGGAGGACTCTCTCCAGCTCCGATTTTTTGGCGGCGGCGACTTCCTGGCGGGCCTTGGTCAGATTCGCCTCAAACGTCGCTCCAATGTTGGCCTTGATTTTCTTCTTGGCCTCCTCGAGCTGGTCGCGGGGAATTTCACGGAGGAATTCGTTGTACAAGAGTTTCGTCTCGACGAACTGCCGCACGATCTGCTCGGTGAGCACGTCGCGCTGACTGAGTATCTCCGCGCGGTCGTATTCCGACTTGGCGCTGTCGAGATACGGTTTCAGGGCCTGGTTGACCATCGGGGCGACTTCCCCGTAGAGGATGATCTGGTCGCCGACGCGGGCCACTACCTGGCTGGGCTGAAACAGCTCTCCCTCGTCCAGCGGCCCTTCCCATTTCTCACGGCGCACGACGGGGGCTGGCGGCGTAAACAGCGGCTCATCGATAGGCGCCGTCGCGGTCGTCTGCCGGGCAATATCGGGCGGCGGCTGATCGAACGGCGGTGTATCGTCCGAGATCGTCAGCTTTGGCGGCCGCGGCGGAGGAACTCGCAGCGGATAACGCTGGCCGGGCCCGATGGAATTCGGAGCCGCCTGCTCGCTGGCAGCGTACGGATCGCCGCCGGCCGCCGGAGCAGCCCCCGCGCAGCCTGCCAGCGCGCAAGTCCACACGGCCATCAGACTCCACAGCAGGCGCAGCGTCACGAGGTGGTCCTTGACGAATGTAGCAGGCACACCTCGTGTGCCGCTCGGCAAACCAGCGGCACGCGGGGTGTGTCTACTACGAATGGGCCGCGGAGTTTAGCAGCCTCATTTCCCGGGCCGCAAGACCGATTTGACCAGCGCCAGCAGCCTGGGCGGCGTCCGATCTGCTTGCGCCAGCGGCAGATACGCGCTTCTCTCGTCAACAATCCGCAGCCGCCGGCCGTCCAGCCGTGCCAGCTGCTCGATCCGCTGTCGGTTTTCGTAGCGGAAGACCACGAACTGGTTCTCCAGGAAGATCGACGACACTTGCCACGTGGCGGCATCCATCTTCAGCTCGGTCAGTGCCAGCAGCCGCAGGGCCGGCTCGGGGATCGCGCCGAACCGATCGACCAGCTCGCCGCGGAAATCCGCCAGGTCGCCTGCCGTGCTGATCCGCGACATCCGCCGATACAGATCGATTTTCAGCCGCATGTCGCCGACGTAGCCGTCCGGCAGGTAGGCGTCACCTGGCAAGTCAATGTCCACGTCCAGCTTGATCCGCGGGGGCGCTTTCGTCAGCATTCGGACAGCGTTTTCCAGGAGCTGGCAGTACAGCTCGTAACCGACTGCCGCGATGTGGCCGCTCTGCTGTGTTCCCAGGAGATTGCCTGCGCCGCGGATTTCGAGGTCGCGCATGGCAATGGCAAAGCCGGCCCCCATCTCGCTGAATTCCTCGATGGCCCGCAGCCTTCGCGAAGCATTGGGAGTGAGATATTTATACGGGTCGATGAGCAGGTAGCAGTACGCCCGGTGCTTGTAGCGGCCGACTCGTCCGCGAAGCTGGTGCAGGTCGGCCAGACCATATCGTTCCGCCTCGTCGATGAAGATCGTGTTGGCATTGGGAATGTCCAGGCCGCTTTCGATGATCGTCGTGGCCAGGAGCAGGTCGAAGCGATGGGCGACGAAGTCCACCATCACCTGCTCCAGCTCGTCGTCGGCCATCTGGGCGTGGCCGATGCGAATCCGCGCTTCGGGGACGATCATCGCCAGCCTCTTGGCGACGATATCGATGTCCTGCACGCGATTGTGAACGAAATAAATCTGCCCGCCACGGGCCAGCTCGCGGAGGACCGCGTGGCGGATCATTTCGTCGTCCCAGCGCGTGACGCGGGTCTCGACGGCAATCCGGTCATCAGGCGGCGTCTCCAGATTGGAAATGTCCCGCAGGCCCACCAGCGACATGTGCAGCGTCCGCGGAATCGGCGTGGCGGATAGCGTCAGCACGTCCACCGTCGCCCGCAGCATCTTCAGCCGCTCCTTCACATCGACGCCGAACCGTTGTTCCTCGTCGATGACGAGCAGGCCCAGGTTCTTGAATTCCAAATCACTCGACGCCAGCCGGTGAGTGCCGATGACAATGTCGATCTTTCCCGACTTGAGCCCCGCGAGCGATTCTCGCTCTTCGTCGCGCGTGCAAAATCTGCTGAGCTTGGCGATGTCGAAGGGAAATTCCGCCAGCCGCTCGCTGAAGCTGTTAAAGTGCTGTTCCGCCAGGATCGTCGTCGGCACCAGCACCGCCACCTGGTAGCCGTTATCGACCGCTTTGAATGCGGCCCGCATTGCGACTTCGGTCTTGCCGAAGCCGACGTCGCCGCACAGCAGGCGGTCCATCGGCCGGGGCCGCTGCATATCGGATTTGATGGCGGCAATCGCGGAGAGCTGATCGGGCGTTTCCGTGTATGGGAACGACGCATCGAATTCGCGCTGCCAATCGCTGTCGGGCGTCAGTGCGATACCCGGTCGCGAGGCCCGGATGGCCTGCATCTCGAGCATCTCGCTGGCCAGATCGTGAACCGCCGCCTCGGCCGCCTGTTTTTGCCTGAGCCACGATTTGCCGCCGATCTTGGCTAGCGCTGGCCGGGTCTTGGTTCCGCCGACGTACTTCTGCACCAGGTCGATCTTCACGGCCGGGACGTAGATTTTCGTCCCGCCGTCGAATTCGATCTCCAGGTGCTCTTCCGCCTGGCCTTGCTTTTCGATCAGCTCCAGGCCCCGGTAGCGGCCGATGCCGTGAGCCAGGTGGACGACCAGATCCCCTTCGCGGAGATCCAGGAAGCTGTCGATCGCCTTGCCGAGGTGGCGGCGAGGGAGTCGCCGCAGCTCGCCGCGATGAAACAGCTCGCCGCCGGTAATGACGACAATCCCATCGCGCGCCAGTCGAAAACCCTGCCGAAGCGTGCCGAGAGGGAAGTGAAGTCTGCCGGCGGCAGCCAGCTTCGTGGTGGCGAGGATTTCGTGGAGCCGCTCAATCTCGGCCTCGGTAGGGGCGACGACGTACACTTCGTGCCCCTCGCCGAGCTGGTCGAGCTCGTCCCGCACGCGGCCGATGTCGCCGCTAAATCGCTCGACTGACTCGATCGGAAGTTGGCACGCCGCGCCGGCCCGACCCTGGAGGATGCTCCCCACCGTCGCCACCGCAAAATTGCTCACTTCACTCAGCACTGCCGCGACCGAGTGAAACTCGCCGGGCCGATCCACCTTCTGCAAGTAGTTCCGTCCTTCCTCGGCGATGCGCTCGGGCTCGTGAAGGAGGAACCAGGTGGTCGGCGCGAGATAAGTTGTGAGATGGGCCAACTGGGGGTGTGAGGGTCGCACCCCCACACCGGACCCCAGCACGGTGACTTCCACGGCATCCAGCCGCTCGAGACTCCGCTGGCTGGCCACGTCGAACTTGCGGATCGACTCGACTTCGTCGCCGAAGAATTCGATCCGCACCGGCTCGCGCCAATCGGGGGCAAACAAGTCGAGAATGCCGCCGCGATGCGAGAACTCGCTGGGAAGCTCGACAGCACTCGTCGCGTGAAAGCCGCGCTCGATGAGCCAGCGGCACAGTCCCGCCAGATCGACGCGCTGACCGACGCGTAGCTCGCGCGAGTTTTCGGCCAGCGACGATTGGGACTGGACCGGCTGCAGGAGCCCCTGAATGCTGGTGACGATGAGGCGGGCCGATCGGCGCGGGTCTCCTGACCCCGCCGCAGTTGCCGACCGCAGGTCTCCCACTCGCTCCCGAGCCAACTGTTTCAGCATTCCCAGGCGCTGTCCATGCGCCTCATCCTCAACAACGCCTTCGCCCAGCGCGATTTCCCAGGCGGGAAACTGGGCGATAGGCTCAGTCGTGAAGAGTTCGAGGTCCGCCGCCAGTTCGTCGGCGTCGTTTTGCGTCGGACAGACGACCACTAGGGGGCCGCTAGCTCGGCTGTGCAGTGCCGCCGCGACCAGCGCGCAGGATGATCCCCAGACTCCGTCGAACGTGGCAGGGTTCCCTCGCTCGAGGGCCGCCACGCATTCAACGCAGCCATCCCACTGAAACAGACGGCGATATAGCTGCCGCATCCGCTCGGTTGCCGCAGCGTCGGCAATCAGGGCCGTCATGGCAGGAGAATTCTAGCAGGACGGGCGTGTGGGACGAGAGCAACTGCGAACGCAAATCACGCCTCGTCCGCGAACGACTCTTCCTGCTCCTTGATCGCCGGCTGGCGGTAGATCTTTTCGAACCACCAACCCCAGAGGAGATACTGGAGGAAGATAATCCCGAACATCGTACCCCCCAGCACGAACAGCGGGATGAAGTAGCCGATCGTCAGGATCGAGAAGATGGCCGCCAGCATGACGGCAAAGACGCCGGCCAAGAGAATAGGCAACCAGGAGCGTCGGCGCGGCGGGTCGAAGTCAGGTCGGCTGGGAAAATCGGGCGGCGGCTCATGCATGGCCCAATTGTAGGCTGGGCGATATTCGGAGGACAGGTTTCCAACCTGTCCTGAATCGATTCCTGTGAGCCGGCCAGGCTTGCTGGTGCATCTTATCGCCCGACGTAATACGGCGACTGACTGGACAGGTTGAAAACCTGTCCTACGAGACAAACTCCGGCTCGACGAGCTTTGGGATGACCCCCGCCTGATGTCCGCGGGCCAATAGCTCCCGAACCGCTTGCCGGCCGCGGGGACCGAAGTCGAGCGTCCAATCGTTGACATACATTCCCACGAACGTATCGGCCTTGGCGTGGTCCAGTCCCCGCCCGAAACCGAGAGCGTAGTCGAGCGCCGGCTTGCGGTGGGCCAGGCCAAAGCGAATGCTCTCCCGCAGCAGCCGATTCACGTCGTCGGTCGCCTGGTGTCCCAGGTCGCGGCGAACGCCGTTGGCCCCCAGCGGCAGCGGCAGGCCGCCGGTCTGCTGGTGCCACCATTTTCCCAGATCGACGATCAGCTTCAGATTTTGATCGGCAAAGGTGAGCTGTCCTTCGTGGATGATCAGCCCAGCGTCGATTTTCTGACCCTGAAACTCGCCCGCCTGGGTGACATCGAGAATCTGATCGAATGGCACGACGACGTGGCGGAACTGGTCCTTGCCCAAGCACATGCTCAGCGCGAGAAAGGCGGTTGTCAGCGTGCCGGGGACGGCAATCGTCTGTCCGCGAAGTGCGTCAATTGCACGTGACTCGCGGGCGACAACCATCGGGCCGTAGTTGTCCCCCATGCTGGCGCCGCAGGTGCATAGCACGTATTTGTCAGCCAGATAGGCGTAAGCGTGCAGGCTGAGTGCGGTCAATTCCAGCTCACCAGAAAACGCCCGGCGGTTGAGCGTTTCGATATCGACCAGCTCGTGGGTGAAGCGGTAAAGTCCTGTATCGATCAGCTCCTTCGCCAGGGCATAGAACATGAAGGCATCATCCGGGTCGGGGCTGTGGCCGACGCGGATCAGCGTTGTGCGCGGTGGAACGGAATTCATTCCGCTGGCG
This sequence comes from Pirellulaceae bacterium, assembly GCA_035649415.1. Taxonomy (GTDB): domain Bacteria; phylum Planctomycetota; class Planctomycetia; order Pirellulales; family Pirellulaceae; genus DATKDU01. The sequence continues at coordinate 7,564 of DASRJP010000162.1, forward strand.
GGCTGTGGCATGGGCGCAGTCGAAAAAGGGGCGGGTACGGTATGAATTGCGTTCTACAAGCGGACCGCAGACCGTGCCGACAATTAACTGGCGATCACGAAAACTCCTTGGACACCTGCGGCAGCGAAAGCACGATGCTCACGAAGATGGCAAACGCCAGCGAGACGACAATCAGCATGCAGCCGGCCATGAGATGGAACATCCCATTGACCACTGCATTGACGATTGCCGCTGCCACAAAGTACCCCGCCAGGCCGAAGTTGGCCACCCTCCCCCAGCGGCGTTTTTGGCTCGTGCCGTAGGCACACACGAGCGTGAATATCCCCATACACAGTCCGACCACTGCCACGACGACGCTGAGCGCGGTCAGCCACTGGATCATGCCGGCATTAGGATCCCGGCCCACATCCGTTACGGAGAAGATGACCAAAAACGGCAGCGAGCGGACGATCATCAGCAGCGAATACGCGATCTGAAACAGGCCCATCAGCAGGTCCACCACTGCCACCACGATGACCATGGGATTGCTGCCAGGTCCGCTGCTGGGCCCTATGCCGATTGGCCAACTGCCTGGCGCCTGCCCCATGACAGGAACGGGCGGCATCGCCATGGCCGGATAAAGTTCCGCCGCCCAGCGCCACACCTGCTGCGGCTCCCACATCACCTGACACTGGGGACTGATCCGTCCCTCGGCGTACCACTGGTCAAGTTGGGCTTTCGCCACCGGACCATAAGGCTGTCCTCCCGGCTGTCGCATCCACCAGCGATCGACGGGCACTTGGGTGGTCGGTGATGCCGTCATGAGTTTGGCGAGCGACCGTTCTGCTCAGTTTCTACGCAAAATCGCGAGTCACATCCGGCAGGCACATGGCGATCATTTGGAGCGTGATGAACACCAGGTCCACGAAGAACACCAGGAACGAATACGGATTCAGCGTAAGAATTCCCAGCACGTGCAGGCACATGTTCATGAAACACATGGCACAGAAAACAAATGTGACGATCCGGGCCCACTGACGCCGTTGGATGACGCCCACTCCGGTACAGCCCTGGGCAATTCCGTAGGCCAAGGGCAAAAACCCAATCAGGATTGCAAACGCGCCCAGCGCCCCAAAAATGGCCATTACCGCGCCGGCAGCTCCCGGCTCATTCGGCGCGGTTGCCGCCGCCACTGTTCCCCCGCCTACGAGGGCGAAGATTCCCAGACCAATGAGAATGATGCCAGCAATCGCGTTCCAAACGCCAAAGAGAATGCTCAAAATGCCGCTGATGATGGCCAGGGCGTGCGGACCGCTGCGCCGCGGATAGCTGCCGGCATAAGTGCCGTAGCCTGCGGGCGAGGGCATGCCGTAGCTTCCCATCGCCGGCGCGCCGTAGGAACTCTGCGGACTGGGCGAAGGAGCAAACGGCCCCGGCGCTGTTCCGGCGGTGAAGCTCGGCAACGTGGCAGTGGAAGTAGCCGTGGATGAAAAGGAACTGCTCCCGAGCGGGCTTAAAGCGGGCGTGCCCACCGGGGCCAAGCCAAACGGATCGGCCGGTTTGCTTACGGGGGACAGCGGCGTTAGCGGACTTAATCCCCCGGATGTGCTGCTGCCGAGCAGTCCAGCATTGGAACCGGATGGCCCGCTACCGAGCAATCCAGAACTCGACACGCCGACACTGGCTGTGGCGTTTGCCGTCTGCAACAGGGCCGGAAATTGATCGGATGCCCACTGCCACTGCGCCTGCCCCTCCTTCAGCAACTGGCAGTCGGCAGAGATTCGTCCCTCGGCATACCACTGGTCGAGTTCGTTGCGCGGTACCGGGCCGTACTGACTGCCGTCGGGCGTCTGCAGGAACCACTGATCCGTCTTGCCGGCGGGCGAAGCGGCAGCCGCGGAAGTTGTCGGCGACTTTGCCACAGCGGCGGCGTCGCTGCCACTGGCCGGAACGCTGACGATCGTCTGGCACTTGGGGCACTTCGTCTTCTTCCCCACTGCCGTATCCGGTGCTCTAAGCTTCGCCTGGCACCCGGGGCACATGATCTGGATGGGCATGACAACGACCTTCAACAGCGAGGCGCGTAGCCGCCGTCGCGGGGAGTGTTCACGAGCAATGCAAGGATTGAATTCTGCGCCTTGGCCAGCGGCAGGGTGATTCCAGGATAATCGGCGGCACAAGGGGAGTCGTCCCCAGTGCCTCAAAATGCCAGGTCCTCCATGGTGTGCATCAAATCCCCCGGTCAATCAAAGTCGGCAACAACCCATGGAAGGCTGACGGCAATCGTGGCCAGCACGCCATACACCAGTCCCCCGACCGCGAAGATCAGCAGCGGCGGAAACGCCAACCAGACCGGTATGAAAATAATGACGATGGAAGTGGTCAAGCTGATGGCGGACTGGATGTACGTCGCCATAATCGTCCACGCCTGGTAGTTGAGCAGCCCGATTGCCGTCTGAAGCACAAAGAACCCGTAGCCGGCCAGTGCCAGTGGCACCATCGGCACCCAGATTTTCCAGTCCCCTTCGATCAGCAGGTCGGCATCCGTCGCCTGGTACACCGCCATGATGAACGAAAACGATCCCAGGATCGTGGCATAAGTGCCAAAGATGAAGTTGAGCACCGCCGTGGCCACTACCAGCGGATGATGGCCGCCGCGGCGGTGCTCGATTTTCTCCAGCGTCTCTAGGTACAGCGAGCCGCCACTCAGGTTCGGGTCCACCGCCTCGCTCAGGCGGCGTGTCATCCGCGGCACGTCGCTGGCCGCGTCCGGACCCAGCGAGGCAGTTCCCATGGTTGGCAGTGGCGCCGGCGAGCCCGGCAGGCCGTACATGCCGGGTGGAGCAACGGGGCCCGCAACTACCGGTGGCAAAAGGTCCGATATGTCGTAGCGATTGAGAGGCGCACCTTGCGCCGTTTCTCCATCTCTGTCGTCCAACTCGGGAAACAGGTCGCTCGCCCAGTGCCACTGCTCGTCCCCGACGTGGAGAACCTGGCAGTCGGCTGAGATGCGTCCTTCGGCAAACCACTGGTCCAGGACAGGCTTTTCCACCGGCCCGTAATCGCCGCCATCCTCCGCCTTGAAGAACCACAAGTCGGTCTTGCCCGCGGGCCGTTTGCGCTCCTGCTTCTTTTCTTCATGCGCAGCCGTCAGCTGAATCACCCCATGGCAGTTGGGGCAATTCACCTTCAAACCTGCCTCGGTATAAGGCAGGAGCAGCGACTGAAAGCAGTGTGGGCAACTGATCTGTAGCGGCATAACTAGCCCCTCGCACCCCGAGGTCGCGTCGACCGGTGCGCAGCGTGACTGGTGCCGTCTGTCTCTCGTTCCGTGTGCCGCGTGCGCCGCGGCTCGTACGCCTCAATTGGGTCATTTCCCCCAGACCTCAGCCCACCCATTGGCTATCGTAATGGGCGTTGGGCTTAGCTCCAAGTTTTCCCGTCCTTATTCGTTCCGCAAAGGAAAACCTTGATTCCCAGAGCCTGTGCAAAGGCCGATTTTGCCAGCATCGCCCGGTCGGCCTGCTCCGGACCGTTTGCATAGGACACTTGGATGTGGTTGCTCTTGTGCCGGGCCATCATCTGGTCGCGGGAAATGCCGTAAGTGACAGCATGCATGATGGGCCACTGGGGGGTGGTGGCCTGCCAGCGGCGGTTGGTTTCCTCGATCGGTAGGGCGACGACGCCGGCCCGCCCCAGGTCCATCTGGAGCCGTTCATTTTCGACGTAGATGCGCGACCAGACGATCTCTCCTGGCTTGGAAATCCCCTTGAGCGTGCCGCCGCCGTTGGGAAAGTACATGACCGGCTGGCGCTCGCTAGAGGCCCCTTGCCAGCCACCGATGAAGTGGGCCGGCGGCGCCGAACCGCTAATCAAAAACACCCAGACGTAATCCTTCACCGTCCCCGAGCGGTCCCAGTCCCCCCACCGCAGGTCGTGCAGCGTGTTTTCCACCGGCTCCCCCATGGCCCGGTGCAGGCGGAAGGTCATCAGGCCGTCAAGGCCGGCGCACTCGTCCACTTCGTTGAAGTGCGGCAGCGGCTGCCCGTCGTATAGAAACCGTCTGCCGTCGCGGCTTTTGACCGGCGGCCGCTCGCTGTTGTTGAGCATCCCCTCCACCAGATCACTGGCCGGCAGCAGGTCCTTGAGCCCCTGCTGGTACTGAATGCCGATGCAGTCGCAGCCAAAATCGTCGGCTAGTCGCAGCGCGGCGACGTACATGCGGCACTGCATGAGAATCTGCGCGTCGGTGAGGTGCTCCTCGTGGACAGGCCCGGTGACGAACTTCATGCCGCGGTCTTCCATCCAGCGCCGCACGGCGAGGGCCTCGTCGTCGCGAACCTGCATCGATTCGTAGTACAGCGCCGACTGGCTGAGCCGCTCTTTGAAGACGCCGCAGGCGTGCAGGAGGTCGTCGGGAATGATGGCATTGAACATTCCCATGCAGCCTTCGTCGAAGACGCCCATGATGGCCTTTTGCCGCAACAGTTGTTGTGCCAGCGCCTCGCCGAGCTTGCGCTCGCGCTTGGGGATCTTGACGTCCTTGAGCGGAACGACGTGGTCCGTGTTGTGGCGGAGTTTTCCTTTCTTGAGCCAGCGGCCGAGCTGGCTTTGAAAATCCTGGCTGGAAAAATCCTCGCTCCAGAGGGTGGAGTACTTCGCGCCCGCTTTCGTGAGTGAGCCGTTGAGGTTGAGCATGCCGACCAGCCCCGGCCAGGTGCCGGACCAGTTGGCCAGCGTCAGTATCGGCCCACAATGCGTGACCAGGCCGTGCAGCACGTGGTGGGAATATTGCCAAACCGCCTCGGCAATGATCAGCGGAGCATCGGGATCGATGCCGGCAAAGACCTGCATCCCTTCGCGCTGCGAGCCGATGAAGGCGTGTCGTTCCTCGGGCTTATAGGCGTGCGCGCGGCGGAGGACGTAGCCGCAGGCAGCCACGGCCTTGTCGAGGGCACCTTCCATTTCGGCCTGCGCCTCCCAGCACTTCTGATTGGCCGACAGCCGCAGATCGCCGCTGGCGACAAGGAGGACTTCTTTCTTGGCGGCTTTGGTGGGATAGCTGATAGTCGGGAGTTGGTAGGCGGACATGGATAGAAATTCGGTGGAGACGAGGACAAGGCGCCGTGATCGACTATCGTAGGCAGCGCGGCTGAGAACTGCCACCTGCGGCCGGAAATCGTGAAATTAGTCCGCTTCAAGTCGTTTCATGACCTGACAGCCATAAATCGCTAATCATCCGTGAGGTATGTTAAACCATGAATAAATGAGATTCTTGGTCACCTGGGGCTGCCGAGAACGCGACAGGGAGAGAGTTGATGTCGGACGAGAGCGCGCAGACTACTTTGTCGCTCGAGGTGTACGACGGCACCCGGCTGATCGCGACGCTGCCGGTCTGGAGGACGATCGAATTGGGCCGCCGCGAGCCAAGCGAGCCGCCCCCCTTTGCCCGGATGAAGCGCGACGATAGCGACCGGATTGTGATTGCCGACCTGACGGAAACCTCCGTCTCGCGCAAGCACCTTAGGCTCGAGCTTTTGCCCGACGGACAGTTCCGAATCGTCAATCAGAGCGCAAAGAACTCAATCGCGCTGGCGCGGGGACAGCGGCTGGCGCCGGGCGAGCAGTGCGTCCTTCGGCTGCCAATCACTTGCGAGCTGGGCAATAAGGTAGTTCAACTGAAACTGCGGACGGTGGAGGAGCCACTGCTTCAGTCGCTCCGCCAGCCAGCTCTGGTTCCCGGGCAAACCTCGACGCGCGTCAAGCCGACGAGACTGCGCGGTTTGGCGGAATCGGCCCTCGCTTCGGAAAAAGCCGGCCTGGGGGAGGAAGAGCTCTTGGCCTGGATTCAGGCCTCGATGGATGTGTTCCAAAGCGCGGCCGCTTCCGCCGACTTCCTCCCCAAGGCGGTCGCCGCAGCAGCCCAAATGGTCGATCTGGATACCGTAGCCGTCCTGCTCCGCCCCCATGGGAAATGGAGCGTCGCGGCCGTCTGTAACCGCGACGCCACGCCCGTGCCGGCCGATTGGCGGGCCAGCCAGTCGATGCTCCAGCGCGTGCTGGATGAGCAGCGGACCTTCTTTTATGCGCCGCCCGTCGTGGGAGGAACGCAAAGCCTGCTCGGCGTGCAGGCCGTGGTTGCCGCGCCGATTCTCGACCGCTCGGCCAACGTGACCGGCGCGCTCTACGGCGAAGGGAGATCGGCTAGCGGCCGCGGCACGGTCCAGCCGGTGAGCGAAATCGAAGCCAAACTCTTTGAGCTGCTGGCCTACGGCGTCGCTTCCGGCCTCGCGCGGGTGGAGCAGGAGCGCCAGTTGATTGCCGAGCGGGTGAAGTTCGAGCAGTTTTTCACCCCGGAGCTGGCGCGGATTCTTCAGTCGCGAGGGGACGAGATGCTCGTCGCCCGCGACGCCGAGATCACCGTCCTGTTCTGCGACATCAAAGGCTTCAGCCGGATCAGCGGCAAGAGCGGCGCCGCAGCCTCGATCGAATGGGTCCGCGAGGTGCTCAGCGAGATGTCCGACTGCGTCGCTAACTGCCAGGGAGTGCTCATCGATTACGGCGGCGACTCGCTGGAGGCGATCTGGGGCGCGCCACTGGCCAGCAGCGAGCACGCCGCGCAGGCCTGCCAGGCGGCGCTCCAGATGCGGGCCGCCCTACCGCTGCTTAACGAGCGCTGGCAATCCCGGCTGGGAGAGCGGACCGACGTCTCCATCGGCATCAACACCGGACCGGCCCAGGTGGGCAACATTGGCTCGCGGCGGAAATTCAAGTACGGCGCCTTTGGCACGACGGTCAACCTGTCCAGCCGCGTGCAGGGAGCCACGCGGCAATTCGGCGTGCCGACGATGATCACTCGCGAGACGGCGAACCGACTGGGCCCGCAGTTCCATGTGCGAAAACTCGGCTCGATCCGCGCGGTGAATATCGGCGAGCCGACGGAGGTCCTGGAGCTCGTGGCTGAGCCGGACAAGCGGTGGCACGTTCTGAAGGTGCTGTACGAGCAGGCCCTGGCGCTGTTCGAGCAGGCACAATTCGCGGCGGCTAAGGAGGCGCTTGAAAACCTACTGGTCGAGTTTCCCGACGACGAGCCGGCGCGGCGGCTGGCGCAGCGCAACGCAGCGTGCCTTCAGCAACCTCCTGCGCATTTCGACTCCGTGTGGAACCTGGAGAGCAAGTAGGCCGGGCACATTTCCGCTCTAAGCAACAGCCCGCCCTTAGAAGAACCGGTTGAACTGCACCTGAATTTCGGAGTCGAACTGACGGTTCTCCCCGGAGGAATGCATCGGGACGGCGCAGCCCACGCGGAGATTGGAAAGCGGCCCAATCTGGAAATGCAGGCCGCTAGTGAGGTTCAAAAAGTCCACGCGGTTGAACGGATTGCCAACCGCGCCGACCGTCGGATCGCCCGGTATGATGAAGAAGTCGGCATCGTTGATCGCCGTGGAGTAGTGCAGCTCGAGGATCGCTGCGATCCCCTGGAGATAGTAAGCGTCCGGATTGTCGTGCAGCCAGTATCCGCCGGACAAGCTGACCTCGAAGAAGTTCTGCTCGGTCAGCTTGCCGAACGTGAAATTCTGACGATCGGCGGTGAAGTCGTTGCCGCTGGCTGCAACGTCGACTTGACAGAACAACTGAAAGAACCAGAAGTCGTTGGGGACGATCAGCGCGCCAAAGTACGGCATCAAGTGGACCGACTCGTCGTGAAGTGTGAAGGGTTGGCTGCCAAATTGGAGCGCGAGGTCGTCACCGGTGGGAACTCCCACGCCCAGCCCGGCAGCGATGGCCACCATGTCGTCCTCGTACAGGAGCTGCTTGTAGAACAGCGACATGTCGCCGACATTCTCCCCGGCAATGGCGTAGGAGATGTTGTCCGTGGAATTGAAGCTGCCGACAAATGGCATGCGGAGGTCGAGCGATGCATTGCCGCCGAAGAAAGTCTTTTCCAGACCAAACGTATAACGATCGACGTTGGCATCGGCCAGACGGAAGCCACCCGGGATGCCTGGGGCCACTTGTCGCGTGGAGAGGGCGTTTTGAAAGCCGTTATAGTTGAAGTAGATGCGGTCCATCGGCAGCGGCTTGTTGTTTTCGGAGATCTTGAAGCTGCGAGCGGTGCCGAAGGGCAATTCGGAATCGAGCGGGAAGTTGGCGCCGCGGACGGCAACGATGAAGGGTTGGGCCAGGAAGTCGCCGTACATGTTGGGCACGCGATCCAGACTGGCATATTCACGGAAGCTGGCTCGGCGTGCGGCGCGTGACGGCGTAGTGGGTCGCGATTCCGGCTGAACCACCGGTTGTTGAATAAGAAATTCTGCTTCCTGAACTTCAGGATCAGTAAATTCCTGTCCTGCGACTCCAGACAATGCCGCGGTCAGCAGCCCGAGTGTAAATAGAACCCTGGCAACCATTGCACATCGCCGCTTGGCGCTCCGCCTGCTAGCATCACCGCCAGTAGACACGACAAGACCACGTCAATCGTTATCATCGGGGCCGGTGGCGTAATGACTTCAAGAAAGACGAGACAATGCGCCCATTACCGTTCCGACTGCTCAGCGGCTGCCAAGTCAGCAAGCGTATCGGCCAGGCGGGCCTTGAGGGTCTCATCCTTTGGGAACTCTTTGACCAGATCCTGTAATTTATCACGAGCCTCTGCTAGCGTTTTCGCGGCCGCGGTTCGATCGCCGCGATCAAGTAGGACTCTACCTAATCCACTAAGCGCCGAAGCGCGTTCCTTCCGGTATTGGGACTCTTCGGGGTAGCGTCGGGCGAGTTGGGCTGCCGTGGTTATCGCCTGCGAAAACGCGGCCTGCGCAGCAGGCAGTCTATTCTCCTCCCAACACAAACCTCCGTTGCTGAGTGAAAGAGTGATCAGATCACGCTGATAATCCACGACATCCGGATTCCCAGCGGCAAGCGACTGGAGTATGGCGCTGGCCTGATCGTAGTTTTCAATCGCGTCAGCAAGGCGGTTCTGACTAAGGTAAACGTTTCCCAACAAGCGGTAACAGACAGATAGATTGAAGCGATTTGTGAGTGACCGAGACTCTTCTATAGGCAACTCCGTAAACTGCTGGATGGCGTCCTTTAAGTGCGCTGCCGCTTGATCCGCCCGATTCGCTTGACTCTGTTCCAGCTTCGCGATCTGAAAGTAGCCCATTGCCAGATCGCGTCGAGCCTTGCCGAACTCAGGATCTTGCTCGATGAGCTTCAGGCGCAGATTCTGAGCACGATTGATTTCTTCACGGGCACGACTAAGGTTGCCCTGCATTCCCTCAACAATCCCCAGGTGCATCCATGTGTTTGCCAGGAGGCGTTTCGCGTCTCGGTTGTCTGGTTCTGCGTCAACTAGTTGCGAGCGAATCTTGGCTGCGCCTTGATAGGCTTCCAGCGCTTTGCCGGGGGACTTCTTTTTTTCGTTGTGCAAACTTCCCAGCGCGTTGAGCGTGTCGGCCAGCGCCCGCAGACGCTTGGCGTCGTTCGGCCGCTCGGCAAGCAGTTTCTCTTGCATCTCACGCGCAATTCCGAGGTGATGCAGTGCTGCGTCGGGTGCGCCGATCAAATCCGTGATTTTTCCGACCCGAAACTGTGCGGCTGCTACTTCATCCTGCACCCGCGAGTCCTTGCTGCTTTGCGCGAGCAGGTTGTTGTAATGTTTCAGCGCTCGGTTCAGCAGGTCCTTCCGCAGCGGCTGCATGCCAGGCTCGTTGAGCAGCTCATCTTCACTGAACCGCGTGAACAGGTCGTTGACTACTTCCAGCGCCTGATCGAGGTTCTGCTCTGCCTTGGCCAAAGCGGCGGCAGTTTGCACGTACCCCACTATGATCGCCACCACCGCCACGACGGCAAACGTCGCCGCCGTGGCGATCATGCTTGACAGGATCGGATTGCGGCGGCACCAGCGCCACAGGCGTTCCACGGTACCCACGGGCCGCGCGACAATCGGCCGTCCATCCAGATACCGCGCCAAGTCGTCCGCTAGTGCCCCAGCCGAGTCATAGCGCCGCGACGGCTCCTTTTGCAAACACTTCAGGCAGATTGTTTCCAGATCGCGGTCGATGTCCGGGTTGAGCACCCACGGCGGCACCGGCTCGATTTCACAAATCTGGCGGATCGTCTCCGCCAGACTGGCCGACAGAAACGGCGGCCGCCCAGTGATCAGGTGATAGAGCGTCGCCCCCAGCGAATAGACGTCGGCAGAAGCCGTTACGTGGGCTGGGTCCAGGGCCTGCTCGGGGGACATGTACGACGGCGTCCCCATCACCTCCCCCGCCAGCGTCAGGTCCTGCTGACGCTCGACGAATTTGGCCAGCCCAAAGTCAGCCAGCAGCGGCCGGTCGCTGCGCTCGTCGACGAGAATATTGTGCGGCTTGAGGTCGCGATGCAGGATCCGCTTTTCATGTGCCAGGTGCAGTGCGCGGGCGATCGGCTCGAGGTACCTGGCCGCTCGCCGGTTTTCCAGCGGACCATCGCGCAGCATGTCGTACAGGCTCTGCCCCTCGACATACTTCATCGCGTAGTAGCACAATCCCTTGGCTTGGCCCACCTCGTACACGGTCACCAGGTTGTCGTGTTCCAGCTTTGCCGCCGCCTGCGCCTCGTGCTTGAACCGCTCCAGCGTGTTCGCCCGGCTGGCCAGCGGCATCGAATCCAGCACGTCGCTCCGCACGACCTTCAAGGCGACAATGCGGTCAGCTGAAATCTGCCGCGCCCGGTAAACGACTCCCATGCCGCCGCGCCCCAACTCGCCTTCAATCTCAAAGCCGGGAATCTCCGGGCTTTCAGGCTGGCGCTCCTGGGTGGCGGTAGCCAGTTCTCCTCCCGGCTGGCTCACGATGGTCTCATAGTGCTGGCCACCGGGAGTGCCCAGTTCCGGGCGTGACTGGGAATTGGTTTCCAGACCCCGGCCGCGCGCGGAGAACTGGCGAATCAACTGGTCGCTGCACTGGGGAAATCGTTCCAAGTACTCTTCGAGCTGAGGGGATTCACCGCCAGCTTCACGGAGCGATAGCTCGGCTTCGACGAGTCCCGCCAGCGCGTCGGCATCGCTGGCCAGCGCCGGAAACCGCTGGACGTACGACTCGATCGGCACCCGCTCTCCGCGTTGCCAGCTCTGCTTTTGTTCGAGTCGCAGCGATTCGTACATGAAACGATCGGCAGGAAATAGCAGCGGTGACGGTGTCGGATGTCGCGGACGCCACAGCCTGAAACTCGTGGGAGCCGCGGCCTGGCGAACTCAGCCGCAGCCGCCGAAATCATTCCCACATCATATCGCCTTCGCGTCCGGCGGCGAATCGGAATTTAAGACGCTGCAAATGCGGCGAATTGACACTCCCGCGGCCGCAACGTTAGAGTGGGGAACCACTTGAGATCGCAGCCATGCCGTCGGCGGTACAGCGGCGTCCCACTCGCCTGGCGCCCCTGGGAAAGACGAGCGATGGCTCGCCAGGGTCGGCATTTCTTCTGTTGGATTGAACCGTGCTTCTTGATCGCAAGCATTTCAGCCCGCTGCACCGCAACTGGCTGGCGACCGTGATTTTGGTAACGATCGCGTCTGCGGCGTGGTTTGCATGGACGTGGTGGCGTAGTGGCAGAAATCCCGGGGGAGGTTCTTGGACGGGGCTTGCGTTTGGCATCGCAGCCGCGCTGATTTGCCTGTTCGAGATGGCGCTCGTGATCCGCAAGACGAGGTGGTTTCGCGCTCGCCGCACCCTTTTAGGTATTCCGCTCGGCACGGCCCGCGCGTGGATGGCGGCACACATCTGGCTTGGTCTGTTGGCGGTGCCGCTGGTGGCAATGCACGCCGGCCTTCGCTTCGGCGGGACGCTCTCCTGGCTTTTGGCGTGGCTGTTTATCGTCGTGATCGTCAGCGGCGTTGTGGGTCTGACTCTGCAAAACGTGCTGCCGCGGCTGCTCACCGAGGCGGTGCCAGACGAGACGATCTACTCGCAAATCGACGTGGTGGGCAGCCAGCTCGCGGCCGACGCGGCACGTCTGGCGCGGCTTTATGGCGGGCCGCCCCCTGAGGAATGGGCGGAACTGGAGCAAGCGTCCGCGTCGCGGCCATCGCCCACCGCGGAGGGAGTGATTGCCGGCGCGCCGCGCCGCGTGGGAACGATGGTCGAGCGGTCGCCGCATCCGGAGGTCAATCTTCCGCGAGGCGCCGATTCTCCGGACCTGCACCGGGCCGTGAAGCAGGAGGTTGCGGAGTTCCTGCGGACCGGGCGCAGCTCGACTGGAAAGCTCGGTTCAGCGCAGCAGATCCAGTGGTTTTTTGACGATCTGCGGCGGCGGGTCCGTCCCGAAGCCCGGCCGGCCGTGGACCAGATCGAAGACCTCTGCCGCCGCCGCCGGCAATTCAACCTCCAGGTGTGGATCCATTTCTGGCTGCACAGTTGGCTGTCGATTCATTTGCCGCTGTCGGTGGCGCTGATCTGGCTGCTGGCGGCTCACATCGTGGGCGCGATCGCGTACAACTAGCTCAGGATCATGGAATACGTCTCGACACCAGGACGGGAATCGGCCAAGCAGCGCTCGCGGCGAATTCCGCTGGACTATTACCAGCAGCCGACGCGGCTGGACCAGTGGAAATGGCGCGTGACTCTCGTCGCTGTCATCCTCGGTGGAATCTATTTCGTCTGGGTCGTGGCCGGTTGGCTGGCCGGCTTTGCGTCGGCAGCCCGCCAGTGGTCGCCGGCGCCGGTGGCCGACGTCCATGCCGCGTGGAACGGGCAATGCGCGACTTGCCATGTGACCGGCGTAAACCAGCGCAGCGACGGCGGAGCCATTTCGCTGCTTACCGCACCTCTCTCCAGTGGGCAATCGCGTCGCGAAGCGGCCGACGGCCGCTGCATTGCCTGCCACGCTGGTCCGGCCCATCACGACAACCAGTTTGCGGCTGAGATCGTCTCCTGCGCGGCCTGCCATCGGGATCATCAAGGACGCAGTGCAGATCTGACGCGCGTGGCCGATTCAGTCTGCACCCATTGTCACGCGGATCTTTCGTCGCATCGCGACAGGGCAAAGAAATCCGTGGCCCAAGGCGAGCCGTTTGCGAATGTGACCGACTGGCGGTGGCACCCGAGCTTTCGCTCGATCGGCGGCGACAACCAGGCGTCGTTTGCCGATCCGGGAAGGCTGCGGTTCAACCATGCGCTGCACATGCAAGCAGGCCAGGTGGCGGAAGGGGCCAAAGAAGAAGCGAAGAAGAAATGGGAGTCGGTGCCGCAGAAGCATTGGCCCCAACTGCTCGCCGGTCAGCCGGCTCCAGCCAAGGTCGATTCGCCGGTGCAACTGTCCTGCGCCTCGTGCCACCAACTGGACGACGCGGTCAGCGGCGCGACAGTGCCAGCCCTTGGCGCTTACATGCAACCGGTCCGATATGAGCGCCATTGTGCCGGCTGCCATCACGAGGATTTGCAGATCGACACAGATAATAAGGTCGGCTCATCACTGGGAGAGTTGCCGCACGGACTGCAGCCCGACGAGATCCGCCGGGTCATTTCCGGCCTGCTGCAGCCGGTTGCACCGGCTCCGCCTCTTTCCCCGGCCAAACCGCTCCAACCGATTCCCGGCAAGACGCCGGGCGGGAACCTGGCGCAGCGTATCGACGACGGTCCCGGTTCGCGGCTGGTCGCGGCAGAAACCCGGCTGGTGGAAAAGCACCGCTGCGGAAAATGCCACGTGTTTGAGCAGCAAGGCCAAGATGGGCTTAGGCCCGCCGTCGAGCCGACGGCCGTGCCGACCGTGTGGCTGAAACACGCCCGCTTCGCCCACTCGGCTCATCGGCCGATGCAGTGTTTCGATTGCCACGATGCGAAGCACTTCGCCTGGAACGACGAAACGAAGAGCACGCGCCTCGGCCAGCCGCCAATAATTCCCAATCGCGACGTGTGCCTAAAATGCCACGCGCCAACGACGGCAGCCGGAACGGCCGGCGTGCGGTTCGATTGCGTGGAGTGCCACCGTTACCATGGCGGCGATCTGGGGCCGCACGGCATCGGTGCGGCGCAGCGCGGCGTGCCGCCGGATCGGCGCGAGATGCTCCAACGGATGACGGGGCAGTCGGGCTCGAGCGATGCACCTTCCTCGTCCGCCAAACCGTAACATGGGCAATCGAGCGGCAATTTGCGATCTTGCCCTGTGGGCCGCGCTATTGGCCGGCGCCGGTTGCAGCTTGCAGGTGGAAAGCGGCAGCGCAACTGGTGCGCCGGTCACGCCGCCGGTCACTAGTGGGCCAGGGACATATACCGGCATGGGAAGCTGCGCCTCGGCCGGCTGCCACGGTCGCCCTTTCAATGGCAGCAAGCGGGACTGGACGACCGCCTACAGCGTCTGGTTGTGCGAGGATCCGCACCGCCGGGCCTTCGAGGTGCTGTATGCCGAGCGGTCCGTGGAAATGTATCGCAATCTCCAGAGAGCAACGAAGCTGGCCGATGACCCGCCGGCAGACGCAACTTACCTGGAGTTCCTCGAGCAGCGGTGCATCGGCTGCCACGCGACGGAGCGCCGCAGCGAGGCGTCCAGTGCCACCGCTTCGACTAACTCGCCAAGCAAGTATCTTTCCGGCGTGCACTGCGAATCGTGTCACGGCGCGGCGGGCGGCTGGCTCCACGACCACTACATTTCAGCCTGGCCCAAGCCGGGAACCACCAAACGAGCGAGCCTGAATCCAACCGGCTTTCGCGACACGAAGGACCTGCGGACGCGGGCCGGCGTCTGCGTCGATTGCCACGTGGGGCCACAGATTCACTCGGGGCGGATGTACGACGTCAACCACGACCTGATTGCCGCCGGGCATCCGCGACTGACATTCGAGTTCGATACGTATCTGGAAAACTATCCCAAGCATTGGGACGCAGCTGCCGACGTGGCCCGGCACCAGCAAGCCGGCGGCTCGTTCCACGTCGATGCCTGGCGGTTCGGCCAGGAGCAGATCGCCCGGCAGCTTGTCGAGCAGATTCGACTCCGACTCGCGGACTCCAATTCGTCCGTTGCCGATTTTTCCAGTTACGAATGTTTTGATTGCCACCACGCCCTGGGGACCCACGGCAGCGGAACGGCTGCTCGCGGAGGAATGCCGCGGCCCGCGCTAGCGGCACTGGAGAGTTTCGAGAGCATGCAGCCGCGCCGCACGGAGTTCTATGGCGTTCGGGAGTTTCTTCGGGCGGGCTTGAGTCCAACCCCAAACCAAGTCATCACGCTGATCGAGAAAGTCGAGGGAACGCTCCAGGCGATCGACGTTGCCCCGCTCGCACCCTTATCTCCCTCGCGGTTGTCCGATCAGGCTAGCCTGCTGACCGCGCTTCTCAAGCGTCAAGAGAAGCAAATCACCTTCGACCGGGCGGTGCAATTCTATTTGGCGGTCCAGGCGCTGTCCCGCGACCTGCCGGACGACGGCCAAAGGGTGGAACTGAACGTGGCCACGGAAAAACTGTTCGCCGCCTTGAGCGATCAGGCCAACTTCGGCACCTCCGACGGCCCCCTTACGCAGTACGACTCGCCCGCTCACTTTGACGCGGACCAAGTCGCTCCCCACCTTTCCCAGATCCGCACGATCCTGGAAGAATATCAATCGTCCTCCCGCGCGGGCGCCACGCCATGATCGTTCAAGAGCTGCTCCACCTCCAATCGCGACACGGCTACCTGCCGCGGCAGCAGCTCGTGGCACTGGCCGACCGGCTGAAGGTGCCGCTCTATCGCATCCATGAAGTGGCCAGCTTCTTTCCGCATTTCCACGTGTTTCAAAGCGACGAGAAAGAACGCCGCGAGGCGGCCAACCTGCCACAGTTTGAAGTCACCGTCTGCCGCGACATGACCTGCCGATTGCGCGGCTCGGCACGGTACCTGGAAAAGCTCGCGGCCGAAGCGAAAGCATACGGTGCGAAAGTAAACGTCTGCGGTGTTTCCTGCCTGGGACGCTGCGACCGTGCCCCGGCGGTGCGGATCATCGAGCGCCAGCGCATTGGTCACGCCGCGCATCACGACTCCCATCGCGTCCGCGCCCTGCTGGGCCGCCCGCTGGAAGAAGTGATCAGCGTCGTCCGCGCCGTGGTGGAGGGAAAGCCGACCGAACACCTGCCCGACGACCGGGACGAGTCGCTCACCTTGTCGCAGCCACCCGACCAGTGGCGCATCGACCCTTACAAATCGCTGCCCGCCGAGCAGCGCTATGCGTCCATCCGGCGGTTCGTGGAAGCAGGCAAGACCGACGCGCTCCGCGAGGCCGAGCGAGACCGGATCATCAAGGCGCTGGAGACCGCCAGCCTGCTGGGCATGGGAGGCGCCGGCGGTCGCACCTATAAAAAGTGGCAGGAAGTCCGCGAACCGCGCAGCGATCGAAAATTCGTCATCTGCAACGGCGACGAAAGCGAGCCCGGTACGTTCAAGGACCGCGAGCTGTTTCTCCGCACGCCGCATTTGATCGTAGAAGGGGTCATCCTCGCCGGCCTGGTCGTGGGCGCCGAGCGCGGCTACATCTACATCCGACACGAATACGAAGAAGCCATTGCCGCGGTCCAAAGAGAAATCGACCAGGTGCGCGACAGCGGCCTGTGCGGCGACGACATCCTCGGCACGCGGCTCAAGTTCGATCTGGAGGTCTTCGTCAGCCCCGGCGGTTACATCTGCGGCGAGCAGACCGCGCTGGTCCAGGCGATCCAGGACGAGCGAGCCGAACCGCGCAACCGCCCGCCAGAACTGCAGACCAACGGCCTGTGGAACATGCCCACGCTGCTCAACAACGTCGAGACACTCGCTTGGGTGCCGGCGATCGTCACCACGAGCACAGGCGACGGCAAGTGGTACGCCCAGCAGGGCGCCACAGGCTACAAAGGAGCGCGGTTCTTCTCCATCTCCGGAGACGTCAATCGCCCAGGGGTCTACGAAGTCCCCATTGGCATCAAGCTCGGCGAGCTGATCGACAAGTTCTGCGGCGGCATGAAAGACGACCAGCCGATCAAGGCCCTGGCCCTCTCCGGTCCATCTGGCGGTTTCCTGCCGCCACAGTTGCCGCTGGATTCCTTCAGCGACAAGGTGCGGGAGGAAGTGGAGAAGCTCGTCCCCGCCAATGCGACGGCATTCGACCTGCGCGAGCTGCCGCTCGATCTGGGCGTCGCCCGCAAGCTGCGGCTGATGATCGGCGCGGCGATCGTCGTCTACGGCGAGGGGACCGATCTGGTCGACCAGACGCTGGGGAGCCTCAAGTTCTACCAGGCGGAGTCGTGCGGCAAATGCGTACCCTGCCGCATCGGCTCGACCAAGCTCGTCGAGATCTGCGAAGACCTCCACAACGGCAAGCTGACGCAGGCCGACATCGATCGCTTGAACGACCGCAATGCGAGCCCTGTGTTCGCGCTGGCCCAGGCGATGGCTGAGACCGCCATCTGCGGGCTGGGCACCAGCGCGCCCAACCCGATCAAGTCGCTGTTGGCGTATTTCCCCGAGGACGTGAAGCAGTACGTTGACAAATGACCGTAGGACGGGCTTAAGAGCCCGTCACACTAGGAGACGGGCTGGGAAGCCCGTCCTACGAGAACAACCGCATGCCCGCTGACCTGTATTTCGACGAGCTGGCCCACACCTGGGAAGAGGAAGGTCTCTTCGCCCGCGACATCGACGGCCGCCTGATCCGCGTCGTCAGCAAGACAGAAGAGGACTACACCCGGTTCGTCACCGTGGTGATCGATGGTCAGGAGATCCGCGTCCCCCGGGCCGTCCCCACCAGCGACGCGCAAGGGAACATCCTCTACGCCGATGCCGCCGGCCGGACGATCCCGCGGGCCACGACGATCTACGACGCGGCTCGCACGCTCATCGACCGCAAGAATGCCGAGCTGCGCCGCAAGGACCCCCGCGCGCCCCTGCTGGAGAACCCGATTCCCACCCTTTGCCACATGGATCATCTGCGGCCGGTCGGCGTCTGTCGCGTCTGCTCCGTCGCGGCCGAGACCTTCGAGATCGATCGCCGCGACCCGACCAAGAAGACGCCGCGGCGGCAGGAAAAGCTCGTCCCCGCCTGCATGCAGCCGGTCGAAGACAACATGGTCGTCTACACCATGAACTCCCCCGACCAGCGGCAGAGCCGGAAAGTCGAAGCCAGCGTCCGCGTGCTCCTTGAGCTGCTCAGCGCTGACCACGCCCCGCCGCAGGGCGGCCAGCAACTGCCGCACGAGCTGACCGACCTCGAGCGGCTGCTGGCCCGATACGGCACCCGCCTGGGCATCGACTCCCGCCGCTATGCTCCGCGCCAGCCGCTTAACTACGCCCGCGACGAGTCCTCGCCGCTGATCCTCGTCGATCCCAACTCCTGCATCCTCTGCGACCGCTGCTCGCGCTCCTGCGCCGACGTCAAGGAGAACTTCATCATCGGCCGCACGGGAAAAGGGTACACGGCCCGCATCGGCTTCGACCTCGACCAGCCGATGGGCCAGTCCGACTGCGTCGAGTGCGGCGAGTGCATGCTCGCCTGTCCCACAACGGCACTCACTTTCCGCCAGCCGCTTCAGTCCGACTGGTTCAAGGAACAACTCGCCAGCGGCAGCGGCAAAACGGCGGTGACGCCGGAGGAAATGGAGGACAACGAGCTGTTGCGCACGCTCCCCTGGCGCTATCGCCAGTGGAACCAAAGCTCGCTCGTCCGCTGGAAGGTCAAACAGGGGACCGAGCTGTGCCGCCTGGGTGATTACGGCTCGACAGCCTTCATCCTCAACGACGGCCAGTTCGGCGTCTGGGTGCCGCAGCGCGGCGAGGGGGGCAAGCTCAAGGATGGCTGGGATCGCGGCGAGCCGACGTTCGTCAACACCAAGGAGGACCTGATCCTGGGCGAGATGACGATCCTCAGCTCATATCCCCGCGCCGCCACCGTCCGCGCCTTGGCCGACGGCGAAGTATTCGAGATCCGCCGCAACATCCTCTTCACCTTGCAGCGGAGCCCCGAGGCCCGCGAGAAGCTCGATCGCGTCTACCGCAGCCGGGCGATCAGCAATCACCTGCGGCGAGTGCCGCTATTTGCCGGGCTGAGCGACGACGACCGCCGTGCGTGCCTGGAAATCCTCACTGCCGAGCCGCGCCAGGAATCGGACTCCCGCCAAAAGCCGCGCCGCCGCAGCGTCGAGCTGCTGCGCGTCGAGCCGGGGCAGACCATCTTTCGCCAGGGAGAGCGGGCCGACTGCTTTTACATGATCCGCATCGGCCACGTGAAGGTGACGCAGATCTATGGCGGCCAGGAGCGGGTGCTCGACTACCTCCGTCCCGACCGCTCGTTCGGCGAGATCGCCTGCATCGGCAACTGGGAGGAGATCCGCGCCAACATCCCGACCGACCTGCTGGGGCCGCTCGACAACCGCCGCACTACGAGCTGCACGGCGCTCGACGACGTGGAACTCGTGCGCATCGATGCCGAGGTCTTCCGCCGCATGCTGAACGACGTGCCGGCCATCAAGGAACGGGTGGTCGCCCAGGCCAAGGACTACCTGTCGCGCGTCAGCCCCACGGCGCCGATGGCGGGCCGCATCTCCTCCCCCGTGATGCGCGAATATGCCGACCAGGGGCTGTACAACGCCCAGCGGCTGCTGGTGCTCGACCTCGAGGCCTGCACACGCTGCGACGAGTGCACCAAGGCCTGCTCCGACACGCACGGCGGCATTACCCGCCTGATCCGCGAGGGACTGCGGTTCGGCAAGTGGTTGGTGGCCAGCTCCTGCCGGAGCTGCGCCGACCCGTACTGCCTGGTCGGCTGCCCGGTCGATGCCATCCACCGCATTGATCCCAACAGTGCCCGCCGGGCGATCAAGATTCAGCCGCACGGCGACGATCCTGACAAACAGCGGATGGAGATCCAGATCGAGAACAACTGCATCGGCTGCGGCCAGTGCGCCGAGAATTGCCCCTACGGCAACATCAACATGCACGGCAGGGAAGTCGTGGATCGACAGACCAGGCAGGCCGTCGTCGAGTTCCGCGCCACGACGTGCGATTTGTGCGGCGATATCGTTGGTAACGACTGGCGGAACGTGAGCTGCGTCCACGCCTGCCCCCACGAGGCGGCATTTCGGATGAAGGGGGAAGAGCTGCTGAAGATCGTGGGAGGATTGTTCAGGAGTCAGGGGTCAGGATTCTTAGCCGGAGGCAAACCTGCCTCCGTGTCCCCGGCGAGCCCGTTTTCTACCCAGAAGGGGCCTTAGACCCAAAACTCAACGTACCAGTCGAGCGCCCGGCCGATCGGCTGGCAATAGTGCGCCAGGAGGGCCAGCGGCAGATAGACGGCAGCAACGAACTCCTGGGTTTCTGGGTAGTGCTCCCCAAGCCAACTCGCCGGCCCGATTCCGAGGACATATAGCGCTGACAAGAACACTAGTAGCAGCCCGATCCACAAGGCGCAGCCAGCCAAGCTGCCTCGGTTGTCGTTACGCTCGCTCATTGCCGACGTGTATTACCAGAACTGCCTGGATCTTCCAAGACGATTCTCAGGCCCGGAGGGCCGGCAAGAAGTAGCCCGGCCCGTGAGGGCCCGGGAATGAAGCCGTCCCATTTTTCAAATTGAGCCCCGATTGGGGCGGCACCAGGCACGACAGACAATCATCGTGATGGTGAGCGGGGCGGCGGGCAACCCAACGGGGTCGGGAGTCGATTTCGGGCAGGGCGCTTGCCAATCGAAGAGCCGTCGGCCGAAATCGGCTCCCGACCCCTTCCCCGCGGCGCTCCGCCACGTTTGCCAACGCCCGCTGCGGCGCGTTACCATGCGCCGCATGGCGGCCTCTGCTCCATCTCCGCCGACAGCCACCCGCCCGCGGCATTTTCTCCGCTACAGTCTGCGGGGGCTGCTCATCTTTCTGACGCTGGCCTGCGTCGGCGTGTGGTACTGGTTCCGGGTGCCGTATGCTACGGAGATCATCCACCCGAAAGATAGCGGGTTTTTTTGGAGAGAGAAGTCGGGCCCAGTGCTGCTGGGGAAAACGATCGAGCGATTTCGCAGAGTGCTGCGCGGCAATCCTGTCCGCGAGGGTCGAACGGAGCATTTTGATATTGCCGGGCATCGTGTGCGCGAGGAGAACTGGCTGGAAGGACAGCCTCATGGATTGTGGAGGACCTGGTACACCAATGGAAAAATCCGCGACCAAGGGCGATTTCAACTCGGGCGCAGAGTCGGTTCATGGGAACGATTCGACGAGCAGGGTCAACTCACGTCTCGAAAGCTATTTGACAATGGCGATCCCCACGGCGTTTGGGAGTGGTTCGAAAAGGGTAAATCAGTTCGCACCGTTCAGTTTGATCATGGCGAAGTGACGGAGATTGATCGACGCCACTTCGATGATCACTTGGGCCGGAGCTACCGACTGAAACAGATCGACGATCCCCGCATTTACGACGCCCTATCCAGGCCCGCACAAGTAGATTTTTTCGGGACTCCGCTCAAAGATGTCGCCGATTTCCTAGCCGAGAATTACAAAATCAACGTTTGCCTTGACAGAAACTCGTTGCAAGCTTCGAACGTCCCAGTAGACCTGCGAATTGCCGCTGAGGAAGATCACGCGACGCTTGGGGCCATGCTCGTTCTGCTGTTTGAACCTCACGGCCTGGCGGCCAGTTACCGCTTCGGGATGATTTGGATCACCACGATGGATGACGCCAAGAACTGGGTCGATCGCACGGGCGTCGCTGAAGTGCTAACGTCTCCGCCCACCGAAGCATCGCCCGGCGATCTCAGCAAGATCGCCGCGGCATTTCAGGGGCCGGCCGAATTTGATTTCGTGGATACGCCAGCAAAGAACGCCATAGAATTCATCGCAGAGTACTACCGCGTGCCGATGATCTGCGAGGTTGGCGATGATCACCAGCCAGTCAATTCCAACGTTCGCGGCATCTCCCTGCAACACGCGCTCGGCGCCCTGTGCGATCAGTACGATCTCCGCATCCGCTGGAAAGACCGCAAAACGCTCGTCATTGAGCCGCAGGAGGGGGCGGAGAATGAGGCCCGATGGGCCGGCAAGAAGTAGCCCGGCCCGTGAGGGCCCGGGAATGAAGCCGTCCCATGTTTCAAATCGAGCCCCGCAAGGGGCGACACAAGGCGCGACGGCGCGGGTGGGGCGCGGCACAATGGGATCGGGAGTCGATTTAGGGCAGCGCGCTTGCCAATTGAAAATCGTCGCCCGAAATCGACTGCCAACCGCTTCCGAGCGGTCGGTTCCGCCCCTTCGGGCAACGCTGTGAAGTATTTTAGGCAGCGACACGATGGTCGTGGATTCTGAGTGTTTCTCGTTCGTTGACGTTTAGTTTTCGCACCCTGGGTTCTCCTAGTGGCTTCTTGTCAGGGTTTGCGGGTCGGTAG
>DASRJP010000163.1:0-5664 GCA_035649415.1 Pirellulaceae bacterium
CCATGAGCAGCATCGTACAGCCGAGCTCCGCGCCCGCGTCGATCACCTCCTCCGGCCGCGGCGCCTCGGCCGCGGACCAGTCGGCATAGGCGACCGCGACCGGGGCCACGGGCGGCGGCAGGCAGGCCAGCGCGTCGCGCCACTGCCTTGGCCAATCGCCGAAGGCCGCCGCGCCCGCGAGCCCGATCTTGGTAAACGCCAGCCCGGCGGTTTGGACAGCCAGCTTTGCGGGCGCCGCACCAACGCGGCCTTTCTCAAACAGCTCTCCCAATGCCGCACTGACAGGCGCTCGACCGCCGACGGTGCGGTGCACGGCTTGCCACGTTTCCGGATCGGCTGCGCCGAGCGCTCCGCGATCGGGTTCCTTGATATCGATCACCGCGGCGCCCCCCGCCAATGCAGCCTCGGCCTCGGCCGGGTCACGCACGCTGACCAGTAGTCCCGTCATCGATGACTCGCTCCTGGCTGCGAGGTCTCTGCCCGCTGTCCATGTTCCGTCCGCTGGCGGTGGACCTCCGCCAGGCGGTGATTGAGCCGCCTCAGCCCGTCGGGCTTGATCGGCTCGCACCACGCGCCGCGCAGCGTGATGTAGCCCTCGCACCAGTGGGCGATCCGCGGATTGACGTCGCGGTGTTTCCACTCGGCGGCCGATTCGGCCAGCCGCACGATCACGTTGGCCGTTTCCGGCTCGCGGCCGGCCAGCTCGGGGAGAAAACTGGGGCCTTGCCCGAGAAAAAAGCACTCCACAATATCAATCGGCACGCGGATCGGCTCGCGGCGATCGACAAAGACAAGCAGTTCCCCCGGCTCGTAGGCCAGTCGCGGCAATAGCAGCCACCAGGCAAGCGACCCCATGGCTGACAGGCCACCAAGCACACACACGATGCCAACGGCGATCCACCACCAGGCAGCTGCCAGTTGCCATGAGACGATGGCCAGCATCGCGCCGCTGACGGCTATCGAGCCGGGGAGCAGCATCCCCAGCAGGATCGCGCGGCGATTGGTGTGCAACCAGATTTCACGCATGCGGTATTTCCGGGGCGGAGCTTGATTGTGCCGCGCCGCGAAAAAACTGCCCAGGGTGGGTCGACTGTCGTCTCTGATTTCACGACCCGCCAGCGAATTTGACGAAACTGCCCCGGGCTGGTTCAATACAACGCGTCAATAACCTTCGATCCAGGAGTATCACATGATCCGCTTGCTTTCATCCGCCGTCGCTGCGTCCTTGCTCCTGGCAACTGTTGCGCGAGCTGCCGACCCCGCGCCGGCGTATCCCGGTCCGAACACGGCCGACGAGCCGTTGCGCAAGGAGTTTTCGCTCTCAGCCGCGGCGACATTTCTCGACGCAGCCGCCGCCGACTGGGGGCAAAATCGCAAGTGCTTCACCTGCCATACCAACTACAGCTACCTGCTCGTGCGCCCGGCGCTGAAGGACGCTTCGCCGGTCCACGCGGATGTTCGCCGGCAACTCGAGGAACTGGTCGAGCAGCGGTGGCAGATGGAAGGCCCGAGGTGGGACGCAGAAGTGGTCATGAGTGCCGCCGTGCTGGCCATGCACGACGCGTCCACGACGGGAAAGCTGCACACCACGACGAAGAAGGCACTTGAGCGAATGTGGACCGTGCAAAAGGAGGACGGCGGTTTCGCGTGGCTCAAGTGCGACTGGCCGCCGATGGAATCGGACGATCACTTCGGCGCGACGATGGCCCTGATCGGCGTCGGCGCTGCCCCCGAAAACTACCGGGAGACGCCCGAGGCCCAGGCGGGGATCGACAAGCTGAAAAAATACCTCGCGGCCAATCCGCCGCCGACGCTGCACCACAAGCTGATGCTGCTGTGGGCCGGATCGTACCTGGAAGGGGTCGTTGCCCGCGAGCAGCAGAAGGTATGGCTCGCCGAGTTGTCGCAGCTTCAACATGCCGATGGCGGCTTTAGCCTGGCGTCCTACGGTGACTGGAAGCGTGCCGACGATTCGCCGCAGGACGTCAAGACAAGCGACGGCTATGCCACAGGGCTGGCAGTCGTGATCCTTCGCCGCTGCGGCACACCCGCGAGCGACGAGCGAATTGGCCGCGCGATCGACTGGCTCAAGGCGAACCAGCGCGACAGCGGGCGGTGGTTCACCCGCTCGCTGCATAAGGACAGCAAGCACTACATCAGCCACGCCGGCACCGCGATGGCGGCGCTGGCGATCGCCACATGCGATGAGCGCAAATAACTGTGCGGGCCATCGTTTGTTTGCCCGATCTGGTCTGTCAGGAGAAATCCGTGCCTCGCACCCTGTTCGCAATCGCCATCGCTGCGCTCGCCTGCGCCCCACTGGCCAGCGCCGAAGATCCGCCCCTCGATCTGGGCGGCGTCACTGAGAAACACGAGATGATTCCCATGCGGGACGGCGTGCGGCTGAGCGCGTATCTCTATTTCCCGCCGGGGGAAGGCCCATGGCCGGTGCTGCTCGAACAGCGATACGCCAATCCTCGCGGCGCCGCGACTCGGCAATCGCTGGCCCGGCTGGCCAAGGGGGGCTATGTCGTGGCGATTGCCAACTTCCGCGGGGCGCAGGAGTCCGAGGGCACCTGGGTTGGCTACCGGGCGCTGGGCTGGGGGGAACTCAAAGACGGCTACGATCTGGTCGAGTGGCTGGCCGCCCAAAAGTGGTCTACCGGGAAAATCGGCACCTTCGGTGGTTCGCAGGCCGGCTATGCCCAAAACTTCCTGGCGGTGACGCAACCGCCTCACCTCGTGGCGCAGTTCATGACCGACACGGGGCTGAGCCTGTTTCAGGAAGGTTATCGCATCGGCGGCGCGACCCGGCCGGAGCGGTTCAAGGCGATGGACGCCAATTGCCGCGTGCCGGCCCACAACCGGGCGCTGCTGGCGGAGTGGTTCGCCCACCCGACGTACGACGACTACTGGAAGGTCGAAGATTGCTCGTTGCACTTTGCCGAGATGAACGTGCCGTGCTTTACGCTCGGCAGTTGGTTCGACTTCATGTGCCAGGGCTCGGTGGAGAGCTACATCGGCCGGCAACGCCTTGGCGGCCCGAATTCACGCGGCAAGCAAAAGCTGCTGATCGGCCCCTGGCTGCACGGCGGCAGCAAAGCCAACAAGATCGGCGACCTCGAATTCCCCGAGAATGCGAAGTTCGGTCTGGAAGAACAGATGCTCAAGTGGTTCGATCACTATCTCCAAGGAAAGGACAACGGCGTCGAGCGCCGGCCGGCGGTCCGCTATTACGTGATGGGGGCGACGGGCGAGAAGGATGCTCCGGGAAACGAGTGGCGAAGTGCCGACGACTGGCCCATGATGGCCGACCCGACGTCGTATTTTCTGCATGCCGACAGGACACTGTCCCAGAAGCGTCCCGGGCCAGGGGATGACAAGGTCACGTTCCTGTCCGATCCGCTCCATCCGGCGACGATTCCCGGCACGGCATTTCCCGGCGCCAAAGACGCCCGAGAGTTTGAGAAGCAGGCGGAGGTCCGGACCTTCACGACCGATGTGCTGACCGAGCCGATGGAATGGACCGGCGACGTGAAGGCGGAACTTCTGGTGTCGTCTGACGCGCCAGATACCGACTTTATCGTGCGGATCAGCGACGTCTATCCCGACGGCCGCTCAATTCTGATTTCCGACTACGTCCGCCGGGCCCGCTATCGCGACGGTTTCGAGAACGAAGTGTTCATGAAGCCCGGCGAGATCTACAAGGTGGCCTTTCACCTCGGCTGGATGAGCCAGATCTTCAACCGCGGACATCGCATCCGCGTCACCGTAGCGAGCACCGGCGCGCCGTTTTACGAGCCGAACCCCAACACGGGCGAGCCGCTGACCATCGACTTCCCCGTCAATGCCCGCGTGGCGAAGAACGCCGTACATGTAAGTGCCCAGCGCGCGTCGCGGGTGATTGCACCGGTGCGCAGGGCGGGTTTGTAACGGTCCAAAAGCTTCGCGTTGGAGATTTTCACCCATCGCGCATATAGCGATCCAGCGGATGGTTGCCGCTTACTTTCCACTCGCCGCTGGCCTGTTTGCTGCGCGCGCCAGGGCCGGGATCGCTCTCGCTCACTGACGGTGGCAGCGGCGTTAGATCAGCGACGAAACGACTGGCGGGGGCCTTGCCCATCCATTGCATCCAGTCTTGCAGCAGCCGCTGGGCCTTCTTTTCGTGGGCCGGCATGACGCGATCCCCTTTCTGGATCACCAATTCATGAGCGCCGGTCCAACCATGCCACGAATAGCACGACGTGTGCGACGGAATCCAATGGCCGTGCCCCTCGTGGTCGGTGAGATAAAACTCGGCCCAGTTGTGGTTGGGAACCCACACGAGCCGCGCCGGAATGCCAGCGATACGGCAGAGCGCTACAAACACCGCCGCCTTCTCCTCGCAGTCTCCGTAACGCCGTTTGAGGGCGTTGACGACGCCGATAAAGCTGCCCTGTTTGGCCTCAATCTCCGTGTGCACCCATCGCTGAAAAACTTCAGCCAGCTCCCATGGATGTGCCACCTGGCTGCTCAATTCGGCGTGGAGCTTGCGCACTTCGGGGGCTCTGGTCTGAATGCCGGGGCTGTCGCCGAGATAAAGCTTGCGAATCGCCGGCGGAGGATCGCTCTGTGCAGCGGGAAAGAGATCGCGCTGGTAGCCGAAGTATTGCTTTTTCAGCTTCAGCTTGTAATGGGCGATGGCGGCAATCCGCTGTCCGCGGCTGATGTTCGGCGCGGCCAGCAAAAGCTGAGCGGCCCCTTCTCCCACCCGTTGGATCGACGCTTCGCACCCTTCAGTCTCGATTCGCACGTCGTCCACTTGTTGCTCCTCGTGGGGCAGCGGCACGGGCGTGCTGGCGCGAATTTGCATGGCGTCACCCGCGCCTTGCAATTCGACGCCGATGCTCAGCTCGTAAGGACGCGGCTCAAGATAGCCGGTTTGCGCTTTGGGAGGCTCGGTCCAAATCCACTTGCCATCGCCGACAACCGGGATGATCGACCAGGTGGGGGAATGGAACGAGCGCTGTTCGAGAGCCGGATTGGCGCCCGATTTCTCGCAGATGGAACGGCCGAAAAAAAATGTGCAGGCAGACACACTGCTGGCGGCCAGGAATTGGCGTCGCTGCATGGCGATGCGCTTTCTGCCGGCGGGAACTGACGAGGACCGCGTCCGCCGGATGACATTGTCCCTGCGCCGTTGATTGTATAGGCGCATCGGCATGAGTTTCAAGCAGAGCAACGGCGGAAGTTGCACCATGGCTAAACTACCGTAATTCGGAGAGCAGCCGCCAACCCGGTCGGCTGGACTGACTCGCAACGTGTATCGGCATCAGCTATTATCAGTTCCGTCGAAAAAATTGCCCGCCGCGCCTCTTTCCTGCCCGAGGCTGAATTCATGCTGCACCCTCGCCGATTTTCTGTGGTCGCTTTGATCGTCGCTGCACTGGCGACGGTGGCTCACGCTCAGGATTGGAAGCCCGCCGCGATCCCCGACGCCTGGAAGAACGTTCCCGAGGGGGAAAACATCTTCGTCTGGTATCGCTGCCGCGTGCACGTGCCGGCGGAATGGAAGGGGCGAGAGATCGCGCTGTTTGTTGAGGCGGCTGATGACGCCCGCGAGTTTTTCGTCGGCGGATCGAGGGTGGGACAGTTCGGCGCGTTTCCCCCCGAATACCGCAGCGG
>DASRJP010000164.1:0-7577 GCA_035649415.1 Pirellulaceae bacterium
CAGATCATGTACCTGGAAGCGTATTGCCGGCCGGGCTCGACTGACCGCGACTGGGGCCAGACGGTCATCAAGCACGAGGCGAAGCTGGTCTCGATCAGCGACAGCGGCCGGATCATTCGCCTCAAGGACAAGCTGGCGGACGGCGTCGTCGTCGAGCACACGATCACCGCCCGTGCGGACGAAGTCGATTTTCACGTTGTGGCCCAAAACCCGACCGACAAGGAGTCCGAGGCGCATTGGGCCCAGCCCTGCATGCGGGTGGATAAATTCACCGGCGCGGGAAAGGACGACGCGCGGGTGCTCGTCCCGGCCTACGCCCGCAAGTGCTTCTTGTTCGTGGATGGCAAGCTGGCGCGATTGCCGACGGAGCCGTGGGCCGACAAGGCGCGGTACACTCCCGGCCAGGTCTATTGCCCCAAGGACGTCGATCGCAACGACGTCAACCCGCGGCCGCTCAGCACGCTGGTCCCTTCGTGCGGCCTGTGCGGCTGCTTTTCGGCCGACGAGAAGCAGATCTTGGCGGTGGCGTGGGAGCCGTACCAGGAGATTTTTCAAGGAGTAATCGCCTGCATGCACAATGACTTTCGCATCGGCGGCCTGAAGCCGGGCGAAACCAAGACCATCCGCGGCAAGCTGTACATCGTGCCGGCCGACGTCGAAAAACTTGTGGCGCGGTTTGAGAAGGATTTTCCAGAGCAGCCGAAAAAGTAGCAGGCACAGTCCAGGTGCCGTCCTTCAAGCGTGGGCCAATGAGCCAAGATCCGCATGATGCCGACGGTGAATCGCTTGCCGCTGCGAACCATCCTTCGCCTCTGGCCACAATCCCCGCTCGTCGATCGGATCGGTGGCAATTGCTGCGCGAGGTTGTCGTGCAGTGGTATCCGCCGATCGAAGCTGGCGACGGTGTTGCCCAAAGCGAACTTGAGTCCGCGCAATCACGATTGGACCATTTGATACCGGCCGCCCTGCGCGAGTGGTACCTGCTGTGCGGACGGCGGCATGACATCTGGTCCCGCCAGGATCATCTCCTTCCCCCTGGCGAGATTGAAATTCGCGGCGGCTACTTGGTGTTCCTCATCGAGAACCAGAATGTGGTTGAATGGGGTGTCCGGATCGATGAACTAGGACTTGTCGATCCGCCTGTGTACGTGTCCTCCGTAGATACCGAGTCTTCCTGGCTAAAGGAAAACGACTCGGTTTCGGAATTCGCGCTTCAAATGTTCGTCTATTGCCTCAAGTGGTCGAACAAGTGCCGGTGGTGGGCCAATGCGTATGTCGGTCGGGACGTCTTGGCTTGCCTCGCGGCAAATTTTCCTCGGCTCCCGCTGGCGGAATGGCACTGGCCAGCACCCACTCGATTCTACGGATATCGCGATATCATCGGCGAAGTCGAAGCCGAGCTCGATGACGATCACGCCTGGCTGTACGTCGTGACGCGGACAACATCCGCGGCGAAAGCACTTAAGCGCGTGACGGGGCCGCTCAACATCGAGTGGAATTCGTGGTCGGAGGATTGGCCGCCGGGATGGGTGAGCGCGCCGCAGGACCTTGATGCGTAACGACGTCGAGCGGATGTACGCGGATTTGAGAATTCCCATCCGCGTTCTCCGCGAATTCCGAGGTTGTTCCCCTCCGGAAATCTTTGCAGTCTGCGATGAATCCGGCCGTTTGTAGTACAACGTGCACCTGCTACAGATCACGACGCCGCTTCGCTGGCATCGTCGTCCGGCACTTCCTCAAATACGATCGTCTCGCCGGCGGCGGGCGCCGCGACCAGGCCAAGCTGCACCAGCCGGCGGATCAGACGCGCCCGGTGAATGCCCAAAAGCTGTGCCGCTTTGGTCTTGTTTCCGCGGGCCTGCACCAGCGCCCGCTGGAGCAGCTCCTTCTCAATCCGCTCGAGGAATTCATCCAGCCGGATGGGCGCCGGCGCGCGGCGCGGACGGGCCTGGGCGGCCGCCGCGTGATGCACAATCGGCGGCAGATCGACAAGCTGCACCCGCGGGCCGGCAGCCGCGGCGTGCGCCTGCCGCACGACGTCGGCCAACTCGGCGACGTTCTGCGGCCAGTCGTAAGCACACAGCCGGTCGAGCGCCTCGGTCGCAAAGCCGGCAATCTGCTTCCCTCCGTCGGCATTGGCCTCTTCCAGAAAGAACTGCGCCAAGAGCGGCACATCGGCCGACCGGCGGGCCAGCGGCGGAAGGGTAATGACGAGCGTGGAAAGAGCGCAGGCCAGTTCGCCTTGGAATTTACCGTTGCGGACCAGCCGCGCCACAGACCTACTCGCGGTGGCCAGCGTCGGCAATTCAACGCCGGGGAGCTTCAAGAAGCCGACCAGTTCCTGCTGGGCCTCGGCCGACAAACGATCTACTTCCAGAAGCAGCAGCGTTCCCGGCCGTGGCAGCCCCTTCCCCTCATCGCGCCGCCGCAAAAGCGATTTGACCGCGGACTGCATTAGCTCGGCGTCCACCAGCGCGCAGTCTACCGGCACCAGCGGGCCGACGGCAGCGCCGCCGGTCTGCGGAGCAAAGTGGATCGTGCGGGCCACGTGCTCGCGCCCGCTGCCGGCGGGCCCGACCACCAGAACGCTGGCCCGCGATTGAGCGGCCAGGCGAACCTGCTGGCGCACGCGGCGCATGTGCGGCGTGCTCCCCACGAGCTGGCCGATGTGATAGCGGCGGCCGAGTTGATTGCGAAGCGCCACAAGCTGCCGGTGCAGTTCGGCCGGCGATGCTGCGACGTCGTTGGCTTGGATTGCCTCGGCAGGAGGACCGACAAACACGCACAGTCCCTCGGGCACGTCCGCCTCACCGGCCAGCCAGGCAAACTGCGCCTGTCGCGTCACGAGCTGGCCATCGGCGCCAGGCGCGGCAACGGCACCCGAGGTCAGCTTGCCATCAAAGGCCTCCGGCGGCGGACAAAGGGCCGACGCCAGCTCCGCCGGACCAGTAACCTCGCCGCTGGTGGTGTACGAGAGCTTAAGGCCGGCGATCTCTTCCACGCTGCGCCCGGTCCAGGCGGCAAAAGCGACATTGCCCCACACGAGCCGCCGCTGTTTGTCGACCACGTAGACGGGCGTCGCCGCCGCGTCCAAGAGGCGTGTCAGCAGTCGCGCGGGGGAAGGCTTGCGAGGCATAGGCCGAGGCGCGAAGGGAACATGGGGGAAAGCAGCAAACCCCAAGCATCAAGCACCAAACAAAATCGAAATCAGAAGTTGAAAGGCTCGTAACGGCGTGACGCGACGACCGTTTGAGTCATTTGAATTTCGTCGATTTGGAGTTTGTTTGAAATTTGGAGCTTGGGATTTGGTGCTTGGCGGCGGTCAATGTCTGGCCACCATCCTCAATATAGTCGGCCGCCGCCGGTGCCGCTGGACCAGAAAAGCGGAGGCTCTGCTCCGATTTGAGCGCCAGCCCCACAAGCTGGCCCGGAAACATGCCTCCGATAATGACGAGCGCAGCGCAGATGGCGGCGGCCGTCAGCGCTCCCTTTCCTCCTTCGGCCCGCACCGGGATTGCGGCCGGCGAGGTGAAGTACATGGCGGCGACGATCCGCAGATAGTAGGCGGCGGCGATGGCCGCATTCAGCGCGCCCACAATCGCCAAACCGATGAACCAGCCCGCCAGAGGACTCTCGTTGTTGGCGGCTGCCAACTGGATGGCGCCGGAAAAGAGCGCCAGCTTGCCCCAGAATCCCACCAGCGGCGGAATTCCGGCCAGCGAGAACATGAACACGGCAATTGCCGCGGCCGCCAGCGGCTGCGTCTTGGACAGACCGGCCAGATCACCGATGGAACTCAGTTCGCGGTCGCTGGAACCGAGGTAGGCCAGCGCCGCAAACGTCCCCATGGAAGCCACGGCGTAAACCAGCAAATAAAACAGCATGCTCGCCGCGCCACCGGGCAGCGAGCTGCCGATCGCCAGCGAGCCGGTCCCAACCGCCAGGCCGATCAGCAGATAGCCGCCATGCGCGATCGAAGAATAGGCCATAAGCCGCCGCACGTCCTTTTGCCACAGTGCGCAAACGTTTCCCACGGTCATCGTGAGCACAGCCAGCACCAGCGCCAGTTGCCAGGCGTAATCGGCTACCAGCGGCATGGCCACCACGAGCAGCCGGATCAGGCCCGCAGTGCCGGCGATTTTTGGGGCAACGGCCAGCAGGCCCGCGTTGATATTGGTCGTTCCCTGATAAACGTCGGGGGCGTAGAACTGAAAGGGCGCGGCGGCCAACTTGAACCCCAGCCCGGCCACCATCAGGACCAGTGCCAGCGGGCCGAGCGCGGCCAGCGGCGAGTTGTCCATCGCAGCCGAAACCAGCTTTTCTCGAATGCCGGGAATGTCTCGGCTGCCGGCGATGACCGTCGTCCCCGACAGGCCGTACAGGAAACAAAAACCGTACAGCAGCAATGCCGACGCCAGCAGGCTCAAGTAGAAATATTTCATCGTGGCTTCGCCGCTGGTCCGGTCGCGCTTGCCCAAAAAGAGCAGCACGTACGTGGGGATCGAAATCATCTCCAGCCCCAAAAACAACAGCACCAGCTCATTCGCCCCAGCCGCCAGCATGACACCTACGACAACGAGCATCAGCATGCCCATGATCTCGCTCGCCAGATCCTTGTCGGCGAGTTGAGTCAGGGCCAGCGTGAACATCGCGCCGGTGATCACTGCCAGCCAGCGGAGACCAAGGCTCATCGGGTCGCTGATGATCGGCCCGCTGGCGACCGGCTGCGCGCTAAAGGGGGAACCGGCCAGCGCCAGCGCGACGAGCGCGAGTACGTATCCAGCCAGTGCTGCCGTGGCCCACAACCTGCGGCCGCGAACAAAGGCCCCGCCGACGAAGATGGTGCTGGCCGTGGCGACCAGCACCTCCTCGGGCAACAGCAGTCGAACCGTGTTCCAATCAACGAGCACTGGAAGTGACCCTCATTGTTTCGTTCGTAGAACGGAATTCATTCCGTTCCCTTTTCTCGTTCGCGACAAATTCGTTCAGTTCCAATGAACGGATTGAAATCCGTTCTACGAGCGCTGCCGGCCGCTCGCCCTGCATGGCCAGCGACTCCTCGACCTGCTGCGTCGCCACGGCCGCACTGGACTCGATCCGGTCCAGAAAATCCTTGGGTTTGAGACCGATCCAGAAGATCAGCACCACCAGCGGCGCTAGCGCCACGATTTCTCGCAGCGACATGTCGTGAACGTTCTCATGACTCGTCTCAGGGAGCGTGTGCCCCGGCTCCTTCAGCGGCCCAAAAAACACTTGCCGCACCAGGTTCAGCAAATACCACGCGCCCAGTACGACTCCCAGCACGCTCAAGATCGCCATCGCCAAGAGCGGCCCTTGCCACCCCGCCGGTGCGCCTGTCCAGGCCCGCTGGAAGGCACCGAGCAAGATCAAAAACTCGCCTGCAAAGCCGTTCATCCCCGGCAGACCGATGCTGGAGAGCGCGAACACGAGCATGAAAAACGACAGCATCGGCAACCGCCGCGCCAGGCCGCCCAGGTCCGCGATTTGCCGCGTGTGATATCGCTCGTACAGCATGCCGACCAGCGCAAACAACCCGCCGGTCGAAATGCCATGGTTAACCATTTGCAGGACGCTCCCCTGCACTCCGAGTGGATTGAAGGCGAACAGACCGAGCATGCAGAAGCCGAGGTGACTGACGCTGGAATAGGCAATCAACCGTTTGATGTCGCTTTGCGCCAGCGACACTAGTGCCCCATACAAAATGCCGGCGACCGCCAGGGCGAGCATCCAGGGCATGCAGGCCAGCGACGCATCCGGCAGCATAGGAACGCTGAACCGCAAAAAGCCGTACGCGCCGATCTTCAGCAAGATGCCGGCTAGGATCACGCTGCCGGCCGTCGGCGCCTGCACGTGCGCCAGCGGCAGCCAGGTGTGCAGCGGGAACAGCGGCACCTTGATGGCAAAGCCGGCAAACAGCGCCAGGAAGATCGTCAATTGCCACGACATGGGCAGCGGGTATTCCTGGAGTTTGGCCGTGAGTTCAGGGATCGAAAAGATGAGCGATCCGCCGCTTGTGCGCTGGTAGACCCAGAAAACGATCGCCAATAGCCCCAGGAACGTGAGCAGGCTGCCGGCGAGCGTATAGAGAAAGAACTTCGCTGCCGCATAGCGCCGTTCTTCGCTCCCCCAGATGCCGATCATGAAGAACAGCGGGATCAGCGTGAACTCAAAAAAGATATAAAACAGAATGATATCGCGCGCGGCAAACACCCCCAGGCAGCCGAACTCGAGCAGCAGCAGCATGCCGTAAAACAGCGCGGGGCGCTCTTCGATCGCTTCCCAGCTCACGAGCACGGAGGTGATCATGAGCAGCGCAGTCAGGCCAAACATCCACAGCCCAAGGCCGTCCAGGCCGAGCGAGAAACGGATGTCGAAGTTGACCCCCGGCACCTGCCCCACCCAGCGCCATTCCTCCTCCGGCTCGGCCGCGGCGTAGTTAAGCTGCGCCGCTGTGAGCGCGGTTTGGCGAGCGGCGGCCGATTCGAAATGGCCGGCGACCTTGACAGGGAAGTTGGCGATCAGCCGTGCCGCGCAGGCGAACGTGGCAAGGGTCGCGACCAGGGCGATCAGACGGATCATCGGCCGGCCCAGCGGCGCGATGACCCATAAGATCACCGCTCCCACCAGCGGCAAAAGGACCGTCGCAATCAGCAGTGCATTCATTTGGTCATCCCGCGAGCAGCAACCGGGCCGCGATCAGG
The DNA here is from genome assembly GCA_035649415.1 of Pirellulaceae bacterium. GTDB lineage: Bacteria > Planctomycetota > Planctomycetia > Pirellulales > Pirellulaceae > DATKDU01. Next base: position 6,723 of record DASRJP010000164.1, read on the forward strand.
ATCAGCACACCCAGCACCATCGCAATTGCGTAGAACTGCACCTGCCCCCCCTGCAAACCGCGCATCAGCGAGCCGACTGCCGGCGGCAACGAGCCGGCCAGGTCCACCAGTCCGTCCACAAGCTTGCGGTCGATCCAGTAGCAGAAGTGAGAGAGCCACAGCAGCGGCGTCACTATCAGCGCGTCGTAAATCTCGTCGAAATAGAACTTGCCAGAGGACAGCTTGTAGGGACTGAGGTTGCGGAGGACCACCAGCGGCAGTCCCACGATCAGCGACAGAGTTCCGAGAACGAGCCCTATGAGTGTCACCAGAAAGCCCAGGCCGGCCTGACGCAGCCCTCTGGTCCCTGCGCCAATCCACCCGATTCGCTCCAGTTGCACGACCCACTGCGGATCGGCCAGTTTTTCCACCCCCTCGGCGTCGAAAAACTTCTGGAGGAATGCGATTTCGCTTCGGTCGCCGAGATACAAGTACATCGCCAGACCGATTCCGGCAACGGCCACGAGTGTGCTGACGCCAGCCACGACCATGTGAAATTCATGTTCGCCAGCCGTAAAAGCCAGGCCGCCGGCAGCCAGCGACGGCGTGTTGCTAAGGAATTCCGCCAGACGGATGCGGCCCCAATCACCTTTCAAGAAATTATCGATGCCCATCGCCCATATTCCTGCCACGACCGCGCAGAACGCCAGAATCACGAGCGGAACGGTCATAACCGCCGGCGACTCGTGCGCGTGATGCCCCGCCTCGTGCGGAATGCGCTCCTCGCCGTGGAACGTCAGGCAGAAGGCGCGGAACGTGTAAAAGGCGGTGAGGAATGCCGCAAAGAGGCCGGCGTAGTAAAATCCCGAATAAATG
>DASRJP010000165.1:0-5827 GCA_035649415.1 Pirellulaceae bacterium
ATGTGCTGGAAGTGATCGACAGCGACTCCGTACGGATAGAACAAGAGTTTGTCGATGAGATGCTGCCGGCATGCACGGGTTGCATCCTCGGCAACGAACAATCGCATATGGGGCCAGCTCAGGAATTCGAGGCCCATCGAGTGAATCTCGCACGACTCGTATGTCGGCCAAAGGTAATCGATCAGCGGCTGGTTGCGGCTGGCGTAACCCTGGTAGGCGTGTCCCATTTCGTGGGTGAACACCTCCACGTCGTGCTTGGTGCCGTTGAAATTGGCAAAGATAAACGGCAGCCCAACCGTGGGGAATGACGTGCAGAATCCGCCGGGGCTTTTCCGCTCGCGGTTTTTGAGGTCCATCAGCCGGGCCTCCTGCATCAGCCGGAAGAAGCTCCCCAGCTCGGGTCCCATGGCGTCGAACATCTCGGTCGCACGAGCGATCAGCCAGTCGTGATCGCCGTGCGGCGCGGGATTGCCGCGCACGTCGTGGATCGCGTCGTCCCAGAACATCAGCTTGTCCACGCCCAGCGCCTTTGCCTGCTGCCGCCGCAGCTCGACGGCCAGCGGCACCAGATGCTCGCGCACTTCTGCACGGAACTGCTCGACGTCGCCTTGCGTGTAATCGACCCGCTTCATCCGCTTGTAACCCAGGCCGATGTAATTCTCGTACTTCAGCGTGCGGGCCATCTCGTGCCGCAGCCGCACCAGGTCGTCAAAAATCCGGTCGAGCTGCGTGCGATTGTCGGCATACCACTGCCAGCGCACCTGCTCGGCGTCATGCCGCGTCTGGCGGTCGGGATGCTCGCGATACTTGACGATGCTCGACAGGTTGTGTTTCTCGCCGCGGAAAATGAGCTCGGCGGAGGCGGTCAACTCGCTGTACTCAGCCTGGAGCTTGGCTTCCCTGACGAGTTGCTGCTCGATGGCCGGATCGAAGGCCATCACGTCCGCTTCCCACAGCGCCAGCGCCTGGCGGCCAAGCTTTCGCTCGAGGTCCGGCCGCAGCGGGCTGGCCAGCAGCTTCCGTTTGATGCGGACGTCGAGGTCAGTGAGCCGCGGGGCCAGCTCGTCGCGATACTCGCGAGCCTTCTTGAACTCGGCATTCCCGGTGTCCTGGTTGAACCGCAGATCGACAAGTGCCGACCAGGTCTCGATCTGCCGCCGCAAGTCGTCCCAGCGACGGATGGCCGCCGTGGCCGCTTCGCCGGTTTGTGCCGCGTCGAGCGCCTGCTCGATCTGGCGGCACTGGGCGGCGACGGCGTCGTAGGTGGGTGTGGCAGCGCGGAGGTCGTCGATGGTTTGCATGGCGATTTCAGTCCAAAGTCCTGAGTCCAAAGTCCAAAGTCGAGGACCGTATAATAGCCCTGATGAATATCCGTCGCATCCAGTCGCCTGACGATCTTGCGCTGGTCGAGTTGTGTGCCGAGTTGGCTAGCCTGGCGACAGAGCTTGATGTGCCCGGCGCGTGGCCGGAGAAGCAGCTTGAGCTGTGCGGCAATGCCGGCGTGTTTGAGTGGTTCGTGCCGCGTCAGGCGGGCGGGCAGGGCTGGAGCGAGGCCGACGTCATTCGCGGCTACCTGGCACTGAGTCAGGCATGTCTCACGACGACGTTCGTCATTACCCAGCGGGCCGGCGCCACCAGCCGAATTGCCGTCAGCGACAACCGGTGGGCCAGGGAAACGCTGCTGCCCGATCTGCTCAGCGGCCGGACCTTTGCCACCGTCGGCATTTCGCACCTGACCACCAGCCGTCAGCATCTTGCGCAGCCGGTGCTGCGGGCCGAGGAGACGGCCGAAAGTTTCGTCCTCGACGGCTACTCGCCGTGGGTCACCGGCGGCCAGTTCGCACAGCACATCGTCGTCGGCGCGACGCTCGCGGACGGCCGGCAGATCCTGGTCGCACTGCCGACCGATTTGCCAGGTGTTGTCGTGCCGCAGTCACCCGAGCTGGTTGCGCTTTCCGCCAGCCACACGGGGCCCGTGAATTGCGAGCGGGTGTTCGTCGATCGAAAGTGGTTGCTGGCCGGGCCGATGCAGGAGGTGATGAAGCAGGGGCTGGGCGCCAAAACCGGCGGTTTGCAAACCTCCACGCTGGCGGTCGGCCTGACGCGGGCAGCTCTGCAATTCCTTGATCGCGAGGCAGAAAAACGGGCCGACCTGGCCGAGCCGGCCTGCGCCTTTCGGGAGGAACTGACTTACCTTGAGCACGCGCTACTCGCACTGGCCGGCGGCGAGCAGTGCGGCGGCTGGTCGGCTAGCGAAGTCCGCACACAGGCCAACAGCCTGGTGCTTCGCGCGACGCAGGCGGCACTGGCCGCCGCCAAGGGCGCGGGCTTCATCGCTGGCCATCCGGCCGGCCGCTGGTGCCGCGAGGCGCTGTTCTTTCTTGTGTGGAGCTGCCCACAGGGGGTGCTGGCGGCGAACCTTTGCGAATTCGCGGGGATCGGGGAGGACTAGCGTCTAGATCTTCCCATCAAAAATCCGGTACTGCTTGGTGATCTTCGCACCGCCCCGCTTGAGCGTGGCGTACGACAGCGTGTTGCTCTCCAGCACCCAGGAGAACTCGGCCTCCTCGATCCCCCACTCCTTCACGGCGGGGACGAAGTAGGAAACGATCAATAGGCCCAGTCCCCACTTCTGGTACTCGGGAATCACGTTGGTGCTGATCAGCCGCACGCGCTTGATCGCCTTGCGGTTCCACAGCAACCGGATGAAGCCGAACGGCAACAGGCGGCCGTTGATTTGCTTGATCCGTGGGTTGTAGTCCAGCATTCCAAAGACGGCCCCCACCGGCCTGCCTTCGATTTCCGCCACGCTCGTCATCTCCGGCACGATCAGGTTTTTGAGTCCTTTGGCCAGATGGTCCCTCTCGGCATCTGAGATCGGCACAAATCCCCAAGTGCCAACCAGCGACTGATTGTAGATGTCCAAAAACATCCGCACTTCCGCATCGAAGCGCGACGTATCCAGCCGCCGCTGATGCACGGAAAACCGCCGCTTGCACTCGGCAATGATGAACTCCATTTTTTTATCGAGCCCCTCCAGCATGTCGATATGCCCCCAGAACGCGGCCATGTCCTGGGATTTCGACAAACCGCAGGCTTCGATCAGCTTCAGGTAATACGGCGGGTTGTACGTCATCATGAACGTCGGCGGCGAATCAAACCCCTCGATCAACAGGCCGCATTCGTAGTTCATCGACGGGTTCATCGGCCCGCGCAGCGCCGTCATTCCCTTGGCCTTGAGCCACGTCTTGGCCGCGTCGAACAGCCCGCGAGCCGTTTCGACGTTATCCTCGCTCTCGAAGAAGCCGAAGAACCCGCGCTGTTCCTTGTACTTCTTGTTGTGCGCGTGGTTGACGATCGCCGCGATCCGCCCCACAACCCGATTCTCGCGGTGGGCCAGGAAAGTCTGAATCTCGGCATTGTCGTAGAATGGATGCCGCTTGTAGTTCAGCAGTTCCTTCTGATTGTCGCGGAGGGGCGGAATCCAGTTCGGATCGCCGCGGTAAAGGTCCCAGGGGTAATTGAGAAATGCGCGGCGGCCCCACCAGGATTGGACCGGCTTGACGACGAGATTGGGCATGCTGAGGGTTCAGCGTTCAGGAGCAGGGGGCGAGCGGGGCAGTGGACTGGCCGGCAATTGCAAATTGTTCATTGCAAATTTTCAATTGCAAATTTGCAATGATCAATTTGCAATGATAGTTGTGCGATGCCAGATGCGGTCCCTCTCGACCTCTGACCTCTGAACCCTTGATTCGCCCCGTTCAAAACGCGTTACCATACCACGCATGAAATACCTCGTCACGGGCGCGACCGGCCTGCTTGGCAACAACATAGTCCGCGAGCTGCTCTCGCGAGGCCAGAGCGTCCGCGTCTTGTCTCGCCCTACGAGCGATCCGCGGCCGCTGGCCGGCCTCGACGTCGAGCGGACCACCGGCGACGTTTGCGACGCGGCCAGCGTTAATTCCGCCGCCCGCGGCATCGACGTCGTCATTCACTGCGCCGGCCACGTCCATATTGGCTGGTCGCAAAAGGAGCAGCACGAGGCGGTCAACGTCGGCGGGACGCGAAACATCGCAGCCGGCGCACTTGCGGCGGGAGCCAGGCTGGTCCACGTCTCCAGCGTCAACGCGCTGGGGCTGGGGATGCTCGCCGAGCCGGCCGGCGAGGACAATCCACTTCCGGGAATCACGCCCTGCCACTATCCGGTGACCAAGCGGCAGGGGGATGAAGTGGTTTTGGAGGCGGTGAGCCGCGGTCTCAAGGCGGCAATCGTCCACCCGGGCTTTATGCTCGGGCCGTGGGACTGGAAGCCCTCCAGCGGGCGGATGCTCTTGGAAGTGGCCAGGTTTGTGCCGCTGGCGCCGGTCGGGGCCCACAGCTTGTGCGACGTGCGGGATGTGGCGGCGGGAGCGATTGCCGCGGCGGAGTTCGTAGGCCGCGACTCCGTCGCGAGCCAAACTGATTCCGTTGGGGCCGGTCTTGCAAGGGCGGGGTCAGGAGATCCGCGCCCAACGAGTGCGGCCGAGTTCGGAGGGCGCGACTCCGTCGCCAGGCAAACTGACCGCCGCGGAGCGGCGGCCTACAACGGCCGGCGCTTCATCCTGGCCGGCCATAACATGACTTACTGGCAGTCCTGGAAACTGATGGCCCGACTGACCGGCGGTCGTGCGCCGTGGTTTCCCGCCGGACCGATTAACCGCTGGATCGGCGGCTGGTGGGGGGACCGCAAGTACCGCCGCACGGGCATCGAGCCAGACATCAACAGTGCCGCCATTGCCATGTCCTGCGAGCAGCACTGCTTTTCTAGCGCTCGGGCACAGCGCGAGCTGGGTTACAAGATCCGCCCGCTGGAAGAGACAGTCCGCGACGCCTGGGACTGGTTCTGTGAGCACGGCTACGCCAAAAAGAGGTGACCATGACCGTCGTCGTCAAAGTCGAGCCGCCGGCCGGGACGATTCTTCTCAATCGTCCCGACAAGCGCAACGCCATTTCGCGGCAAATGCTGGCCGACCTTTCGCAGGCCCTCGATGACCTGCACCTGGAGCGGCGCGTGCGAGCCGTAATCCTCACCGGTACGGGAAGCGCCTTCTGTGCTGGCATGGACCTCTCCGAGATGCAGGCCACGGCGCAAATGCCGCAGGCCGATGCGTGGCAGCAGTGGCACGAGGACGCGGTGCAGTATCGCGAGCTCTTGGACAAGCTGCGCATGTTTCCTAGGCCGATCATCGCGGCGGTCAACGGCCCGGCGCTGGCCGGCGGCGTGGGTCTGGTGCTGGCGTCGGACGTGGTCGTCGCGGCCAGCGAGGCGAAGTTCGGCCTGCCCGAGCCGCGGCGGGGCCTAGTGGCGGGCATTATCTCGCCGCTGTTGGTGTTTCGCATCGGCGCGTCGCACGCGGCCAATTTGCTCTTAACGGCTCGGACAATCGATGCGGTCGAGGCGCTGCGCATTGGCCTGGTTCACGAGATCGCGCCGGACGATCAGTTGCTGGCCCGGGCCCACGCGCTGGCGGAAGAGATCGCCAAGAGCGCGCCCGAGGCGCTGCTGCTCACCAAGCGGCTGCTGAACGAAACGATCGGCGAGCATCTAGGCACTCTTCTTTCCGCCGGCGCTGCCGCCAGCGCCACCGCCCGCACCACCGAGGCGGCCGCCGAAGGTCTGGCGGCATTCCTCGAGAAGCGCGAGCCAAAGTGGCCGTAGGACGGGTTTTCAACCTGTCCAAAAACACTCACCAAACGCAGCCCTGCCTTCATTTTGCAAATTGTCCATTGCAAATTGAAAACAGTCGCGACGCCGTGTTTCCTCAGTTACAATTCCACCGGTTATCTG
>DASRJP010000166.1:0-3307 GCA_035649415.1 Pirellulaceae bacterium
GAGGGTGCTGGTTGCGGAGCGCTGGGCGGGGCGGCCCTCACCCGGTTTGCTGCGCAAACCACCCTCTCCCAGTGGGAGAGGGTTTTCCATGCGGCTTAGCCTGCGCGCCAAGTCGCAGCGGAATTTCTCGCCGGTGCTCAGCAAGTGGTACGGCCGCAGCCACGCCAGCGGCGAATTCAAACCCACTGCCGCCAGGAGCGTCAGCAGCCGCCGGATGGGCAACTGGCCGAAGGCGTCGATCACGGCGCGGTTTCGCGGCCAGCGCGGCGCACGTCGCTCGATGCCGAAGGCCGCGCGGGCGACGGTCGTTTTTCCCGATCCGCTCGGGCCAACGATCGCGCCGATCGTCCACGGCACATCGGCCGCCGGCAATTCGACGTCGAGATCCACGCGGCCCGCGCGATCCAGCGGCAGATCGAACATGCCGACGACCTGCTGGACGCGGAAGCTGTCGCGGATTTTCGTGCTGAGGGAAATGTGGAGGGACATGGCAGGGGGCAGAGGGCAGACGTCAGAAGTCGGATGGAGGTTCTGACCTCTGACTTCTGATCTCTGACTTCTGGTTAAAGCGTCAGCACGCGGCATTTGCGTCCTTCGGCGGTCATCCGCTCGAACATGCGGCGCTGGTCGCGCTCGCTCGTGCACTGGACGACAACCTGGTAGATCGCAGCCAGCGGCGGCTCTTCGCGGGCGATGCACAAGCGCCGGGGCCGCCGAGGTCGCGGGGGCGCGACGGAGCGAGGACGTCGAGCGAACATGGGGTTCTCCTTTTTTACGCTGAGGATTCTGCCTTCTCCGCGGCCAGCTCCAGCCGGGCTACGCGGCGATCGAGCTGGAGCCACGCCTCACGGCGGAGCAGATGCTCCCTGAGCGTGGTTTCGATCGTGGTCAGGCGGCCGTGAATGCCGTAGGCCCAGGGGATGCCGGCCAGAAGGATGGCGACGCTGGTGGCGACGAGGCTGGTGAGCAGAGGGATGGCGTAGTCGAGGGACATGGGATTTCTCCGGCGATTCATAGACGAAGGTCGAGTTTCGAATGACCAATGAGCAATTTCCCAATGACCAGTGGAAACAGGATCAGTGTTGTCCCCTCATTGGTCACGGGCACCGCCGCGAAGCGGTAGTCGGCTCGGGTCTTGGTCATTCCCGAAAAAGGTGGCATGTTTGCAGGCACTTTTGATAAAACCGTGGCAAATGCTTTACAACTTGCATCCGGGTTGTTACATTCCGCGGCATCTTGCAGCGAGGCATACACCTGGAGAAACGGTCATGGTGAAGAAAAAGGGTGGGCGGCGAACGGGCAGCGCGACGCCGACGCGGGTTCCACGCAAGGAGCCGTATTCGGCCCAGCGGATGGAAGCGATCCTGGCCCGGATCAAGGACCAGGCAGCGCGCATCTCGTCGCTGGCCCGCGGCATGCAAGACGCCGGTCTGGACTCGCTGGTGATCGACGGGCACCAGATGCTGATCCGCGGTCTGAACCAGATCGACAACTTCATCGACAACGCCGCGCGGAGCGTGCGGGAAGCGCGGACGCGCAAGGAAGGCTTGTAACAAATCGCGCATGGTAATTCTCGTTTCGCGGAAGTCCCTAGCCGGAGGCTAACAGCCTCCGGAATGGGCGACGCTTAAGGGAGGACGTTGTCCTCCGGGTAAGGGCGGACTCGCCGCTCTAGAGTATTAGACGCGCCCCGGTGACACCTTTGGTCACTTGTTCACTTGGGACGCGTCGCGCTGGGCCAACTTGTGGCGAGCCTCTTCCGCCCAAGGGCTTTCGGGAGCCAGACTTAGAAACCGCTCCCAGTGTACAAAAGATTTTTCCACATTTCCCAGCTCCCCGTGAATACGCGCCAGGTGGTAGTGAGCGTCGGCATATTCCGCGTGCCGCACCAGGGCCCCTTCCAGGGCCGCCACCGCCAGATCGTGCTCACCCTCCTCGGCCAGCAGGCACCCCAGGTTGCACCGCGCCTCCACGAAATCCTCGTCCAGCTCCACCGCCATCGCGTACCGCTCGCGCGCGGCCCCGGTCTCCCGCAAGCGATACAGCAGTTCCGCCAGTGCAAAGCAGCTCTCCGGCGTCGGCCCGCCCGCGAGCATTGCCGAGCGGTACATCTCCGCCGCCCCGCGCAGGTCGAGGGCCTCCTCCAGCTCCTGGGCCCACGCCACGAGTTGCTCCGGCGGCGGCTGGTCCCGCCCGGCCAGCGCTGCCGCAGCGGGAATCGTCGCGGGCGCTTCCTCTTGTTCCTCCAAGGCGCCAAAGTCAATTTGTCGCTGGCCTGCCGTATCGACCAGCGCCTCTCCGCGGCGAACGAGCAGCCGGCTGCCGTCGGCAACGATCGCCAGCTCCGCCAGCGGCCGCCGCACGTCGGGGAAGTGCCGCTCGATTTCCGCCAGCTTCCGCGCCAGCCGCGTGCCGGAGATGCCGGCCCGGTGCAAGGCGGCCAGCTGGCGGGCGATGGTCACCTCGGCATAGTCGAGCAGCGGCAATTTGTGCTCGACCTTGCTGGGCGCCAGCCATCCCCGCTTGAGCCACGAGCGCACGAGCGCCGGCGAGACGGCGAGCAGCTCGGCGAGCATGGGGGGAGAGTACACGGGGAGGAGTCAGGGGTCAGGGGTCAGGCGGCAGGGGTCAGGCGGCAGCGAGCCACGGGGTTTATCCCCGTGGCCAGTGCGCGGAATGCTCAACGACACCACAATTCGGGCCCGCGTCTGCGTGTCAAGGAACGTAGTGCTGCATTCGCGGACGCGTCAGCCAAAACAGGCTCATGTACACGGCGCTAAAAACTAGTGTGGCCAATACCAGCAGACCATGTCCAGGACTGTTCCATTCCGTCGCCAGCCAGGCAACCACAAAGGCTGCGCCGGCTACTGCCCAACTGAATCCGGCCAGCAGCACCATGATCATCAGTGAGACAAAATAAGTGCCAACAGCATCGCCTTGCGCACCACCGCCGCCAGCCCGTTTTCGAAGTGTTTCCGCCCAGTACGCTCTGCCCAGAGCCGGCACGACAATTGCCGCAAACACACAGCCGCCGCTGATCGACATCCGAAAGACCGCAAGCACGGCGCCGACGATCACCATCGCGCCGAATATTGCTGCCAGCGAGAACTGTGGCGGTCGATCGCGGCTCCTATTATCGTTCGTCATGACTGTGGTACCTCGACCCCTATGCCGGCTTGTCGAACCGGCTGGGACGGCCGAGCCAGAGCACAATGCCGGCGGCAGTTGCGCCGGCAAACAAACTGACGGCCATCGCGACCATGACGGCCAATGGCAGCGGGAAGCCAAGCAAAGCGGCAACCCCCAT
>DASRJP010000167.1:0-3815 GCA_035649415.1 Pirellulaceae bacterium
TCGGCCCCTTCGACCGGCTTGGCCCTCTGGCCGCCCTTGGCGTGCTCGACCAGGGCGTCCACCAGCCGCGGCTCGACCTTGAGCGTCAGGCTCCGCAAGATCGTCTCATTGATCCGGATTTCGCGCGTGAATTCGACCAGCTTCGCGCCCTCCAAGCGGAAGTAGGTCAGCCAATAAGCGCCCTTCTTCTGCCCGTTGATCGGGTAGGCCAGCTTCTGCTCGTTCCACAAGCGGCTGACGAGCACCTCGCCGCCGCACTTGGCGACCAGGTCGGGAATCGTCGCGCCCAGCTTGTTCGGATCCTGGGCGTATTTGTTCGGATCCAGGATGACCATGCATTCGTAGACGTTTTTGGCCAAGGGAGTGCTCCGTGTTAGTCTTTGGTCACTTGTCACTGGTCATTTGGTTCGTGCGGTCCCGCTACAAATGACCAATGAGAAGTGACTGATGACAAATGGCATTTAACTTTCTGTGTTGTACAAGTTCATCGCCGCCTGGAGTCCCTGCTGGGCCCACACTGCGGCGGCTTCGGCGGCCCGCTGGACCGCGTCGGCGATAATCGGTTGTTCGTCTTTGGCGAAGCGGGTGAGCACGAAGCCCGCCGCGTCGCGTCCCGGCGGCAGCGGGCCGATGCCCAGCCGCAGCCGCGGAATTTCTTCGGTTCCCAGCCGGCGGAGGATGTCCGCCAGCCCGTTCTGGCCGCCGGCCGATCCCTTCGGACGCAGCCGCAGCTTGCCCAGCGGCAGGTTGAAGTCGTCGCAGACGACCAGCGTGTCCGCCGGCTCGATCTTGTAAAAGTCGCGAGTGGCGAGCACGCTCGCGCCGCTCAAGTTCATGAACGTCAGCGGCGTCAGCAGCAGCACGCGCTCGGGGCCAATCGCGGCTTCGGCAATCTCTCCTTGGAATTTCGCCCGCGGCGTGCTGTGGCTGTACTTCTTCGCCAGCACCGCCGCGACATCGAATCCCACGTTGTGTCTGGTGTCTTTGTATTGTGCTCCCGGGTTGCCGAGCAGGGCGATCAGTTTCATGCCGCCAGCGCCTACTTCTCTTTCTCTTTCTTCTCTTTTTCTTTCTTCTCTTTCTCTTCGGCCTCTTCCTCGACTGGCTTCTCCTTGCGGATCAGCTCGGGCTCGGCAGCGCCGGGCTCGGCCACCGGGGCCGGCGTCTCTTCGGCAACCACGTGCGGCGTGACGCACTGCACGACGATGGCCTCGGCATCGCTGAGCAGCTTCGCCCCCTGCGGCAGCGCCACATCCTTGGCGTGAATCGCTCCATTGAGGTGCAGGTCGTTGACCGCCACGATCAGCTTCTCCGGCACGGCGCCGGCGGGGCACTCGATTTCAACCTCGTGCACGAGGAATTCGATGATGCCGCCTTCGGACAATCCGGGCGCGGTTCCCTTGAGCTCGATCGTCACCGTCGTTTTGACCAGCTCGCTCTCGGAGACGCGGAGAAAGTCGATGTGGACCAGGCTCTTGCCGTACACGTCCCACTGCACGGATTTGATGAACGCGCCCTCGGAGACGTCCCCCTGAAGTTTCACGAGCTTGCCGCCGTGGCGGATGATGCCCAGCGCCGCCTCGGCCGCCAGTTGCAGGCTGATGCTCGCCTCGCCGTGCCCATAGAGGATGGCCGGCACCTGCCCGGTCTGGCGAAGGCGGCGGTTGTTCGCGCCGCCTAACTTCTCGCGGCGCTTGACGTTAAGTGCTTCTGCCATGGCTCAGCCGCAATTCAGGTTGGGCTTTGTGCAATTGGGAAACTCGCCATTGTGTCAAAACCTGGGCGAGTGACAAGCCGTCGGCCAGGCAGTTCATGCATGCATACGCCGCCGTTTTTTCCGGCATGCGATTTTACCACAAACTCTTTCGCTGCAATGAGTTGCGGCAAAACTGCCCAATGCAGCATATGCAGTTTATGCACCTTAAGGAAAGTCGCCCGCTGCAGGCTGGGACCTCGGTGGCGAATATCAGTCGGTTTTTCCAGTGATTTTGCGGACATGGTTCTCTTCCAACCCACCATGCATAGGCAGCATTTCCATGCAGCTTATGCACCCCAGCGTCGGCGGCACCGTGGTCATAGCGCCTGTTCATTATACAGGTTTCGCTCACAAAAGCGACCGGGCCGGGCCGTTGCTATGCTTCTCAGGAAGCGAGCCGACATGAGCTGGATCTGCCCCTGCTGCCGCGAAACGGTCGATGACGCGCTGGAGGTCTGTTGGCAGTGCGGCACAGCGACCGATGGCAGCCGCGATCCGCAATTCGAGCATGCCGACGAGTTTGAGCCGGAAATCCCGGAGCCCAAGCCGCAGTACCGGCTCAGTACGCTGGTCTGGCTGATGTTCATCGGCTGCCTGGTATTCGCGCTATTTGGGTCGATTGCCAACGGCCGGCCAAATGCACTCAGCGTCATTGCGGGGTTGTTCGGAATCGGGCTGCTCGCCCTGCAGGTCTTCAGCTGGCTGCTGATTCGCCGGATCAGCGATGTGCGGCGCTCGATCCGCGACAGCGTCCGCGACACCCAGACGGAGCGCCGGACGATTTCGTTCTAGCGCAGCCGCCGGTAAGAAATTGGGATAAGTACAACAGCAGTCGTTGTACTTATCCCATCGATTCTGGATGGCGGCATCCTAGTGGGCGCTTCCCAGCCAAGACGCGCCTGCCTCGGCACTAGGACCCGAGGACTTCTGCGATCGCTTGCACCTCGTCCCGCACGGCGGCCCGCAGGGCGTTGCCGGCCTCGTGGATTTTCGGTCGGTACTCCGTGCGAATCTCGGCGAGCTTGGCCCGCTGCTCGGGAGTCAGGGCCAGTTCCCTGAGGTTCGCAATGCGATGGACCTGCCGGTCGCGGACGTTCTCCTTGCGCTCGTCCTTCAGCTCCGCGAGCTTCTGCTCCTGCTGATCAGTGAGGGCATCCTTGATCTTCTCCAGCTCTGCCTTGACGGCGGTGCAGCATTCTTTGCAGGCGCCCCCCACTTTCTGCTTCTGGTCGGGCGTGAGGTTGAGCGCGGCCAGCACTTCCCGGTGCTTCTTGCCCGAGGCCAGGGCTTCCTCGCGGGCCCGGCGCTGCTCCGGGGTCAAGAGGCCCCGCAATCCTTCTACGGCTTTCGCCAGAGCAGGGCGGGTCTCCTTCCGGACAGCTTCGATCTGGGCGATTTCGGTTTCGCTCAGGTCCAACTCCTGCAATCGCGCGAGCTTTTCGCTCATGCCCTCCGCCCGGAGCTCCTTGCGCTCTTCCCGGTTCGCCGCCAGCTTCTCCTTTTGTTCCGGCGTGAGAACGGCCATGGCCTTGTCCGCCTCCTCCTTGGCCACCGCCGCCAGTTGCCTCGCAGCCGCCTGAACCTTGGGGCGGGCCGCATTCTGAATCTCCGCGATCTTGGCCTCCTGCTCGTCGGTCAGGTTCAGCTCCTGAATCCTCTCCACGAGAATCGCACGCGCTTCCTGGGCAGCGAGCTGCACGCTCGCCCACATTGCCACCAGCAGAGCCAACACCGCGTACACAGTTCTCATTGTCGGTCTCCTTCTGCCTTGGAAAATGGTGCGCCGGCCGCTGCTGGCCGTGGGGGTCCAATACGACAGCGGCTGAGCGCTAGGGGGATCCATTCGCAGCGCTATACCTCCTTTCGGGTCAGAGACGTGGAACGACATTCCGCTGCCGTGCTCGTCTTCGTCCCTGGCCGTTTTCGCTGGCAGGCCTGCCGAAGCAATGAGGCGGTCTGTCCGGAGAGGTGTACGGCGGAGGCGCCAGCGATTTCCGTCGCCAGAAAATCAGAGCGGCGTTTCTCACAGAAGCCCTCGAATGAAGCGAGGCGAGGGCAA
>DASRJP010000168.1:0-19179 GCA_035649415.1 Pirellulaceae bacterium
ATTCGCGTGCTGGGGACGATCATGGTCTTCTCGGCATTCAACTCCTACTTCTACTTCACCTGGTTTCCGTCGTACCTCAAAGAAGGGCGCGGCGTGGAAGACAAGTTGTCGAGCTGGCTGACGTCGCTGGTGCTAGCCGGCTCGGCGATCGGCACGCTTTGCGGCGGAGTCGTTGCCGACTGGATCGTCAAGCGCAGCCGCGACACCGATTTTGCCCGCCGCTGGATGGGCGCCGGCTGCTTCGGCCTGGCGGCAATCGCCCTGTGGCTGGGGGTCCGCTGCGAATCTCCGGTCGCGACGTCGGTTTGGGCGGGCGTCTCCTGCTTGATCGCCTTCCTGAGCATTCCGAACTGGTGGTCCTGCGCCATTCAGGTCAGCGGGCCACACGTCGGAGCGCTGTTCGGCCTGATGAACATGATGGGGGTCTTCGGCGCGATGGGGTCGCAATACTTCGTCGGCGCGTTTTCCGATTGGCGCAAATCGCTCGGCTACACCGGCCGCGAACAGTGGGATCCGATGTTCAACGTCTACGTCGGAATTCTGCTGGCTGCCGCCGTTTGCTGGTGGGCTTACCGCTCGCAGCCGCTGGAGAAGGACGCGAAGCAACCGTAACGCGGGTGGCAGTCGTGTGCTGGCGGTCAACATATTTCCAGGGCAGTCGACGGCAGCGGTGACGCGGAAGGATTTCGGCTGGTTATCACGGAGCACAGGCGATGGCAGCGAAACCGAGGATCAAGACCACGACCGTCGACGAATATCTGGCCGCCTTGCCGGACGAGCAACGAGCCACGCTCGAGAAAGTTCGTAAGGCCATCAGGGCCGCCGCGCCGCAGGCGGAGGAGTGTATCAGCTACGGGCTCGCTGCGTTTCGCCTTGCCGGAAGGCCGCTGGTAGCCTTCGGCGCGACTGCCGGCCACTGCGCCTTCTACCCGATGAGTTCGATTACGATTGCCGCCCACAAGGACGAGCTGGCGGACTATGACACCAGCAAAGGGACGATCCGTTTTCCCGCGTCAAGGCCGCTCCCCGCGACACTGGTGCGGAAGCTGGTCAAGGCTCGGATCGCCGAGAACGCAGGGAAAAAGGCAACCAAGTACAGCGGCCAAAAGGTGCGTCGCAAGAAATGAGCTGCTGAAGGCAGTCGTCTGGGTATGGAATGGGCAGATGTAATTCTTTGGAGCCAATGCGATGCCAAAGCGAGGGCCAGCCGGCCCGGCCGCCAAGGGAACACGACGGTCGCGCAAAGATGACCCCGACGCCGTCATTGCAGCCCTCAAGCGCTTGGGCACCAAGAAAGTGCGCGACGGCATGGCGCGGTACGGCATTCCTTCCGACAAGGCTTTCGGCGTACCGGTGGGCAAGCTGCAAAAACTGGCCAAGCGCCTGGGGCGGAACCACGAACTGGCGGCCGCCCTCTGGGAAGCGGGCTGGTACGAAGCCCGCATGCTGGCTGCCTATGTGGACGATCCTGCCTGTGTCACGCCCACGCAAATGGACGATTGGTGCAACAGCTTTGACAGCTGGGCCATCGTCGATACCGTCTGTTTTGCCCTGTTCGATCGCACGCCGCACGCCTGGCGCAAGGTGCGCCAGTGGTCCCGCCGGCCGGGCGAGTTCGAAAGGCGCGCGGCCTTTGCCCTGCTGTGGGGCCTCACCGTGCACGACAAGCAGGCCGGCGACGAGCCCTTTTGCGAAGGCCTGCTCCTCATCGAGCGGGCGGCCAGCGACCAGCGGCACTTCGTCAAGAAGGCCGTGAACATGGCCCTGCGCGCCATCGGCAAGCGAAGTCCCGGGTTGCACGCGGCGGCCGTGACGGTGGCTCAGCGGCTGGCGGCCTCAGCAGACGCTGCGGCCCGGTGGGTAGGAATGGACGCGCTGCGGGAACTCACCAGTCCCGCCGTAAAAGGACGGCTGGCGGCGCGGCGGCGCACCGCGAGTCGGTGAGGTGCAACAAAGGAGATTGGCGCCATGCAGAGCCTGGCCCTTCGTGTGATTTGCGTCGTTTCGGCGGTAATCGGTTCGTCGGGATCTCTTGGTGCGGACGAACCGCCGCAATACGAGTGGACCCAAGTCACCGCCAAAGCGGCGTTCGCTGCGCGTGACGGCGCGGGAGCGCTGACTTTTCAAGGCAAAATGTGGTTCCTTGGCGGCTGGAATCCGAGCGACAAGAAGAATTTTCCGCGGATTTGCAACAACGAGGTTTGGAGCAGCGCGGACGGCGCGGCGTGGACGTTGGTAAAGCGGAATACGTTTCTTGATCAAACGTTTGATTCGACAATAGACTGGGAAGGCCGCCACACGGCCGGGTATGCCGTCTACAAGGACATGCTGTGGATCGTCGGCGGCGATGTGAACCAGGGGCATTACCACTTTGATGTCTGGAACTCACCCGACGGCAAGACGTGGATGCTCGTCAACAAAGATAGGCCCGTGCCCTGGGGCCCGCGGGCACTGCATTACACGGTCGTCCACGACGGCAAGATCTGGGTCATCGGCGGCCAGACAGTGCCGCAATTCGCCAAGGGGGACGAAGTCTTCTATCGCGACGTCTGGACCACGACCGACGGCATCGACTGGACCGAGGTCAAGCCGAAAGAGCCCTTCTGGCCGCAGCGCGGGATGATCGGCGGCAGTGCCGTCTTCAAAGGCCGCATTTGGATCCTCGGCGGCGGCACCTACGACACTCCTAAGGTTCCCACGCGCAAGTACTTCAATGACGTCTGGAGCAGTGTCGACGGCATCACCTGGGAGCAGCACACGGCCGCTGCTCCTTGGGCCCCGCGGCAATACCACGACGTGGCCGTGTGGGACGACCGGCTGTGGATCCTCGAAGGTTTTTCCGGCGCCAACGTGAGCGACGTGTGGCACTCGGCCGACGGCGTCACCTGGCACGAACTGAAAAACACCCCCTGGGCTCCGCGCCACGCTGCCAGCGTCTTCGTCCACGACGGCTCGCTGTGGATGGTGGCGGGTAACAATATGCAGAGTGATGTGTGGAGGCTGAATCGAAAAAACTGACCTTCGTCTCGACGCGGATATTGACCCCGATCGATTCAGGCCATGGCTGGCGGTTGCCACAACATTCCATGGCATGACGTGGAACCGTTTGCCAGCGAGAAATGCGAGACCGCGGCAAATCCCAACCGCTCGTAGAAGGGCACTAGCCGATCCCACGCCTGTAAATAAACGGGGGATCGATCGGTAGTGGCCCGAGCCAGCGCTTCGCGAACGAGCATTGATCCCATTCCCGAACCACGGTGAATATTGGCAACGGCCAACCCTGCGAGGTACCAGCATCGCTTGACGCTTGCGGGCCGTAATTGGAGCATCCGCCTTTCGAGCCGCGAGTATCGCAAGGCGCTGGGAAGGTGAAACAAGCTGAAATCCGAAATGCGTAGCGCCGGTACGAGGCCTCGGTACCAAGGCGGCGGGAAGGGCTTTACCGCCGGGTACCAAATGGCGACGCCCGCGGGCGCCGCGCATCCCTCGTGGGCTATTGACCAAACCAATCCATTGTCCATCGCGACTTCCAGTGCGGCGTACATCAAGCGTGCAAGCCACTGCGAGCGGAGCTGAACAGTCGGCAGAACGTAGCCCCACGCGGGATCATCGAAGAACGATTCGTACATCAGCAGCGACAGCGCTTTGAGTTCTCCGTGCGTCGCCAGACGAATCGCGGTCATGCGTGCGGTAATCCGAAAATCGCCAAACTTTCCCGCCCAATCATCCGCTCAAGCTCCCCCCTCATTCAACCGCGGCAGATTCGTCCCCTCAATCCGGTTGAGCCTCTGCAGGCCGTATTGCCAGGCTGCGTTGAGGCGACAAGTGCGCACCTGCCAAGAATCTGGCTTGGACAACCGCTGCCCAATTCCGCCCATTGGGCACCGGCCCCAATCACGCCATCTGGATTCACTCCGCTCGCAGGACCAAAATACAGGCGGCAAATCGTACGACGACTAACCGAGGACCAACCATGAGTCAGGACCAAGGCAGTTCCGCGGCAACCGGATGCCTGATCGCCACGCTGGTCGTGGTCGTGCTGGTGGTGTGCGGCGGCGGAGCACTGGTCGTGGCCGGTGCGCTGTTTTTCGTACGCAGTTCCAGCAACTCGGCTCCCAATGTCGCGCCCGTCCCCCCCGCCGTCGTCGCCCACGCCGACGTGCTGGTCGTCGACGCAGATGGCACGCTGCTGTGGAACGACGAGCAGATCATGAAGGCCGAATTGGCCAGTCGCCTCGATGCGCTGAAAAATGCTGCCGGCCCGCCGCGCTCGATCCTCGTCCGCGTCCACCGCGCCGCTCCGCCGGCGTCGCGCGACGAAGCACTGCAAATCATTAACGACCGCGGCCTGGGTTACATCGAGGAGACTATTCCCTGAGTTCGCACGCTCGCCAGCCGCTCGTCACGGGCAGGCTCAACGGCGGCTAGGCCTCGGTCTTTGCCTTGTTGGCCTTGGCCTTGTTCTTGCCGGCTTTGTTTTTCGCCTTGGCTGCCGGATTGGGACGCCACCGCGGCTCCTCCTGCTCTGCATTCCATTTGTCGTAGAGCGCCTTCAGCTCCTTGACCTTCTCGGGCTCGGCGTCGGCCAGATTCTTCGACTCGCTGATGTCGGCGGCCAGGTTGATCAGCTCGGGCGCCGTGGTAGCCGCTGCGGGTACTCCCGCCTGATTGCCGACGACCAGTTTCCAGTCGCCGTGGCGAATTGCCCACTGATTGCCGAACCGCCAGTAAAGCGTCTCGTGCGGCTTGCTCGTGTTGTCGCCAGCCAGATACGGCAGCAGATTGACGCCATCGAGCCTCCAGGCCGGATCGGCCTTGCCGCCGGCGGCAGCAATGGCCGTTGGCAGAATGTCGAGCTGAATGATCGGATGCTCGTAGACCTTGCCCGCGGGAATTTTGCCTTTCCACTGCACGCAAAACGGCACCCGCACCCCGCCTTCCCAGGTCGTGGCCTTGAAGCCGCGGAGCGGGTCGTTGCGGCTGGTCGTCTGTTGCGTCGGCCCGCCGTTGTCGCAGAGGAAGAAAATCAGCGTGTTCTCTTCCTGGCCGATGGCGCGGATTTTTTCGAGCACCGCGCCGACCGCGTCGTCCATGGCGGACATCATGGCGGCAAACGTCTTGCGCTTCTCGTCGGCAATGTCGGGAAAGCGGCTGAGATATTTTTCGGTGGCCTGGAGCGGCGCGTGCTGAGCGTTGAAGGGGAAGTAGAGGAAGAACGGCTGATCCTTGTGCTTCTCGATCCAGTCGACCGCCCGCTCGCGGTAGGCGTCTGTGGTATAGAAGTTGTCGTCCTGCACGGCGAATTTTTCCTGGCTGACGCGCGAATCGACGAAGTTCGGCGGATTGAAAAACGGCGTATTGGCCACTGTGCCGTAGAACTCGTCGAAGCCCCGCTTCATCGGCAGGTGCTCCGGCGAGCCCCCCAAATGCCATTTGCCAATAGCGCAGGTGGCATAGCCAAGGGCCTTCATCCGGTTGGCGATCGTCGTCTCGGACAGCGGCAGTCCGAAGCCGCTATTGGTTCCCGTCGCTCCTCCTTCGTTGAATTCGTGGCCGAAGCGGGTCTGGTAGCGGCCGGTCATCAGTCCGGCCCGCGTTGGGCTACAGTACGGCCCGCTGACATACCCCTGCGTGAAGCGAATGCCGCTCTTGGCGATCGAGTCGATGTGCGGCGTGGGGATGTCCTTGCTTCCCTGAAAGCCGTACTCGGCATAGCCGACGTCGTCGGAAAGAAAGACGATGACGTTGGGCTTGCGATCGGCGGCATCCGTGGTTGTCGCGGCGATGAGAACTATCAGCAGACAAGCGGGAAGGGTCACGCGGCAGAGCATGGAGAGACCTCCGGCAATTGGCACGGTGAGAATTCCGCGGATTGGCCAGCAGCGTACCATGGCCGAATCCCAAAGTCACGCGCTCATTTACCACGCCGCGTCCATCTGTTTCACCGCCAGGGCCGCGGCCAGGGAGTTGCCGTCCTTGGGGACGAGTTCCAGGCCGACGTAGCCGGTGTAGCCGAGGTCCTTGAGCTGCCGCATCACGCGGGGGTAGTAGATTTCGCCGGTGCCCGGCTCGTTGCGGCCGGGGTGGTCGGCGATCTGCACGTAGCCAAGCTGATCGACCCCGTCCTTGAGGTGACCGCACAGATCCCCCTCGGCAATTTGCGCGTGGTACAAGTCAAAGAGAACCTTCACCATCGGCGAGCTGACCGCCCGACAGATCTTCACCGCGTCCTCGGTGCCGTAGAGACAGTGCCCCGGATGATCGACGCGGCCGTTCATCGGCTCGAGGATCAGCATCACCTTCTCGCGCTCGGCTATCGGCGCGACCCGCTTGAGGACCTTGGTCACCTGGGCGTGCATCTCTTCCTTGGTCATTCCCTTTTGATTGTTTCCGGCCACGACGCACATCTTATTGCAGCTCCACTGGTGGGCGATGCCACAGGCTTCCTCGATTTGCTTGACGCACTTCTCCTCGTTGGCCGGGTTGTTCATCCCCGGCTCGAAGCCCCAGGCGGAGAATTGAGCAATGTCGATCTTCTTCTCCTTACACAGTTTGGCGACCGCCGGCACATCCTTGTTCTGATACGGCCAGATCTCGACAGCTGGAAAGCCGAATTCTGCCGCCTTCACCAGCCGCTCCATGAACGGCAGCTTGCTCCACCACATTTCGACGTTGACGGCGAATTTGGTGTTTTTCGTTTTGCCGAGCGAGCTGATATCGATGGGTTCTTCGGCGGGCTTCTTTTCTTCAGCCAACAGAGACGCAGGAACAACCGCAGCGGCAGCACCGGTTGCAGACGCACCCAGAAACAAGCGGCGAGAGGGGGACATGGCGGCACCTGGAATCAAAGGTTGGAAGTGGATGACGAGATTATCCCGGAGACGGCAACTGGCCCGCAACCACCAAGGCACGAAGACGCGAAGTTGCAAAAAGTCCAAATTCACTCGCCCGCGATGGCCTCGCCACCACAGCGGCAATGAAACGATGTGTCCTCCGTAAAGCTATGCGGCCCCCAACCCTCGTGGACGTACTGTGGACAGGTGAAGTGCTCAAAGACCGTTTCGAGGTGATGCCGTGAACTGGCGTGAGTGCAGAGTCCCCAATCCTGATTGAATGCGGCGAAGAAGGAGCATCCGCCACATTGGCGGCCCTGCTCATGCTGTGCTTTGCAGTCCGGTTCATCCGGCCATCCAACCCGGTAGAGCAACTCCGACGCCGGGTTCGACCAGTGGTGCGTTGCGATGTGGTTCTGATTACTGCTCATCAATTGCCTCCCGCTTCAAGGTAGACCAATACGGTCCGCCGGGCTTAGATCGTAGGTCAGATTATCGCTTCCCGCCACTTGACAGCCGCTCCTCTCTTGTACTATTGTGCTAATACAAGTGTAATGCCGTTCGGCACGCACTGGCCATCACCATGCAGCTTCGCATCTCACCTCAAGACGCCGTGCCGATCTACCTGCAAATCGTCAATCAGGTGAAATACCTGGTGGCATCGGGGCGGCTCGCGCCCGACGAGGATTTGCCGCCGATCCGCGCGCTGGCCGAGCAGCTTGTGATTAATCCCAACACGGTGGCCCGCGCGTATCGCGAGCTGGAGCAGGCGGGGATTGTCGTCAAGAAGCGGACGACGGGAACCTACGTCTCCGGCGCTGTCTCGCCGCTGGCCCGCCGCCAGCGGCTGAAGATCGTCGCCGAGCGGATCGACGCCCTGCTGGCCGAGGCGCGGCAGCTCAACATCGACACCGAGACCCTGATCGACCTGGTCCACGAGCGCGACGAGGCGATGCAAGCACCCGCTTTGCGCGACAAGTAGAAATCATCCAGCGAGGAGCCCATCATGATCGCCGGCAACGATTGGACGGAGAATGTAATCGAGATTCGCGGCCTCACGCGCCAGTTCGGCGCGAAGCGGGCGCTCGACAACGTCAGCTTTGCTGTGCCGCGAGGGGTCGTCTTCGGCCTGGTCGGCGCCAACGGCGCGGGAAAAACGACCCTCATCCGCCACGTGCTGGGGCTGCTCAAAGCGCAGACCGGCTCAGTGCGTGTCTTCGGCCTCGATCCCGTGGCCGACCCAGTCGGCGTTCTCTCCCGCGTCGGTTATCTGTCGGAGGAAGGGGACCTGCCAGGCTGGATGCGCGTGGACGAGCTGCTGCGGTATATGAGAGCTTTCTATCCCAAGTGGGACGAGAACTACGCACAGGACCTGCGGCGGCAATTCGCCCTCGACCCGGGCCAAAAAGTGAAAAACCTCTCCAAGGGGCAGCGGGCGCGGGCCGGCCTGCTCGTCGCGCTGGCTTACTGCCCTGAGCTGCTCTTGCTCGACGAACCTTCCAGCGGCCTCGATCCGATTGTCCGCCGTGACATCCTGGGGGCCATCGTCCGCACGATTGCCGACGAAGGGCGAACGGTCCTCTTTTCCTCCCATCTCTTAGAGGAAGTGGAGCGGGTCTCCGACTGCGTCGCGATGCTCAGAGGGGGAAAGATCGTCTTTGCCGGCGAGCTCGACGACGTCAAGCAGTCGCACCATCGGCTGACGCTCCGCTTCGACGACGAGCGGCAATTGCCGCCGGCGCTGGACGGGGCCCTGAGCTGGGAAGGGCGCGGCTGCGAGTGGACCGCCCTGGCCAGCGGCCGGCTCGATGACCTGCTCCTGGCCAGCTCGGCCATTGGCGCGGAGGTCGTTGAGCAGCAGCCGCTGTCGCTGGACGAAATCTTTCTGGCGCAGGTCGGCACGCAGAGCGCCTCGGCGGAGGGTTCTCCATCATGAACTCTCCCTTCCGGGCCATCTGGTGGCAGATGTGGCATCAGCACCGCTGGTTCGTGGCCGCGGAGGTGGCCTATTTGCTACTGGCCGCGATGCTCAGCCACTGGCTGCCGGAGCTCTTTCGCCGCGCATCGCTGGACGCGACCGAAATCCCGCTGGCCACGCAGCACTTGTGCCTGCCGATCGGCCTGGTCATCGTCCATTGGATCGCGATCTTCCAGCTCACCAACACCGACAGCAAATACATCGGATTTCCGGCGCACATGTTCGTCTTGCCGGTGCGCACGCGGGCACTCGTGGCCTGCCCCATGCTCGTCGGCTGTGTGGCCATGGGCTGCCTGTGGCTGTTCTGGGCCGGCCTGATCCTGCGGCCCGTTGGCATTGCCGCTCCCTTGTGGTGGCCCGCAGGGGCTCTGGCTGCCGGTCTGACGACGCTGCAGGCCTTGTCGTGGGCCCCCTTCACGCAGAATTGGCTGCGCATCTTTTTGGCCGTGCCGCTGTGCCTGGTGTGGCTGGGCGGCATCGCGCTGCTGCTGTTGGCCGAAGTGCCCGAGATTGCCATGACCGGCTTGCTGGTCGGCGCGGCGGTTCTGTGTTATGCCGCCGCCGTCGCCGTCGTCGCCCGCCACCGCCGCGGCGACAACATCGAATGGCGTCTGGCCGGCCGCATCGTGGAGTGGATCTCCCTCTGGCGCTGGCGATCGCGCCCTGTCTTTGCGTCGCCGGCCGCGGCCCAGGTGTGGTTTGAATGGCGCGGCCACGGGTGGCTCTTGCCCGTATTTCTGCTGTGCATGTTGATTTGGCCGGTCGGAGTTATCTTCCTGCACTCGGAGGACAAGGCGTTCCCCTGGAAGATCCTGGCAGTGATCCTCGCCGTGCCGTCGCTCATCGCGGGGCTCGTCGGCGGTTCGCTGGGACGACAGGATGCCTGGTCGAAATATGAGATGACATCATTTCTGGCGACGCGCCCGGTGACGACGGCCGCCCTGGTTCGCGCTAAGCTGGTGATGGCCGCACTCAGCACGGCCGCCACCTGGCTGGTCGTGTTGCCATTTATCGGGTTGACGCTCCTGCGGCCCGGCTTTCCGGCTGCGATTGCGGAAATTGCCCAAACGGTCGGTTACGGAAGAGCACTGGCCGTAGCGGCGTTGATCCTGGCGGCGGCGGTCGCCAGCACCGGGCTGCACCTGGTGGAAAATCTCTGGATGGGTCTGACGGGGCGCGCGTGGGTCGTGACGACGGTCACGGTGACTTTCGCCGTGATCATTTTCGCCGGCGCGGGAATCGGCTTTTGGATCTACTTGCACCCAACGTGGTACGCCGCCGTCCGGGCGGCCGTCCCGTGGGTGCTCGATGGTCTGGTGCTGGTGAAGCTGATCGTGGCGATTGTCGTCGTGGCGGCACTGGTGCGCTCGGGGCTCGTTTCGCACAAGTCGATCGCGGCAATGATCGGAATATGGAGCGTCTTGGTTGGCGGACTCTGTCTGGCTGTTTACTGCTCCGTCCCGAGCGAGCATCTTGCGCTCGCTCCTTTCGCCGCCGGAATTGCGCTCAACATCCCCTTCTCGCGGCTGGCCGGCGCGCCCTTGGCGCTGGCCTGGAATCGGCACCGGTGACTGGTGTTATCGCGAGCCCTTGCGGAAGTTGTCGAACTGATCGCGGTAGCTCTTGGGAGCGGTGGTGCGGGTGCCGCTGTCGCGAATGTCGCGGACGCTATCGCTGGCTGCGCCGCCGGCCCACTTGCGATTTTTGGCGGGTTTGAGGCCCAGGCTGCGGAGCGATTCATCCAGCTCGTGGGAGGCCTTGGGGTCTTCGGCGGCGGCTTTTTGCAATGCCTCCCAGCGGCGGACGAACTCCTGCATCTCTTCCTTCGTCCAGCCGAGCCGATCGAGCAGTTCGGGGTCGGGATTATGCTCCTGGTCCTTGAGGTACTGTAGCGCCAGCTCCGTCTGCTTCTTGGCGTACTCAAGATTGGCGTCGTCGCTGTCGGGCACAGCCCCCTTCTCGCCGGGTTGCGACGGCGGACGCTGATCCTGATTGCCGCCGCCCAGCACGTGGCCGGAGTTCCCCTGACCCGGTTCGTCACCTTTGGCCTGTTCGCCTTTTGAGTTTGGCTGTTGGGAACCCTGCGGGGGCGCGCCGCCGCCGGCATCGTTCCCTTTGCCTTTCTCACCGCTTTTGCCGTCTCCTTTGTCGGCGCCTTTCGCGCCCGTCTGACCGTCTGCCTTTTGCTGGTCGCCCCCTTTCTTGCCGGTGGGTCCCTGGCCCTGTTCGTTGGCGGCGCCGGCCCCGTCGTCGCCGGGGCTGTTTTCGCCAGCCGAATCGTTGCCGGCTTGCTTGGCCGGTTGGCCCGCGCCCTTTTTGCCGCCGCCTGCTTTGTCGCCGGAGTCGTTCCCCTTGGAGTCCGACTGCTTCTTGCTGCCCGCGGGGGGACTGGGATCGGAGTCTTTCGGCTGCGTGCCGTCGGGATTCAATTCTTTCGGGCGATCGCGCCCCTCTTCCTGGCTGTCGCCGGAGCCTTTCTCGTCTTTGCCGGCGTTGCCCGCGCCGCTTTCGCCGGTCTTGCCCATCCCTGGCTCTTTCTTCTCCCCCTTGGTCCCCTTCTCGCCCGGTTGCGGCTGCTCCCCCTTTTCGGTCTTCATCGGGCCTTGGGGGTTGCCCCCTTTCCCGCCGGCTTCGTTCTTGATGTTCCCCTCGCCCTGTTTCTTGTCGGCGCCTGAGGAACCCTTTTCGCCGGGCTGTTTCTTTTCACCGGATTTGGCGCCGGTGGCATCGCTGCCGTCGGTTTTTTCACCTTTCTGGCCATCGGTCTTTTCGCCGGCAGTTGTCTTGGGCTGCTGGGCAGTCTTGCCTTGCTGGTCGCTCGCTTGGCCAGTTTTTCCACCTTGTGCATCGTTGGTTTTCTGGGCGCCCTTTTCGGTTCCCTTCTCACCCTTCGGTCCCTCGCGCTGGCTGCCCTTTGTCTTGTCGGATTGCGAATCGTCGCGCGATTGCGTTTTCGCATTTTTCGGTTCGCCGCTGGTCTTGTCTTCCTGGGATCTGGTCTTGCTCCCTTCCTGGTTGCCGTCCATCGGCTCGCGCGGCTGCTCGCCGCTGGCTGCGTCGGCGACATCTTGCTGCGCATCGCCCGTGCCTTCGCGCTTGGCGCCGGGTTCGCCCGACTGCGGCTGTCGCTCCTGGCGGAGCTTGTTGATCTGCTCGATCGCGTCGCCGTCGTGCGCTGGCCGGCTCGGCTGGTCGGAAGCGCCAGATGGTTCGCCGCTGTTGTCCCCGGGCTCGCCCGTCTGATTGCCCGCTGGCTTCTGAGCGTTGCCGCTGGGCTGGACCATGGGCCGGCCGTCGGACGACGATTCGCCGGCAGCGCTGTCGGTGGGACTTTCCTGCTCGGGATTGCCGGACGATTTTTGCCCCTTGCCGCCGGACTGGCTTTGACCTTTGGCGCCTTCGCTGGCGGAATCCTCGCTTCTTTGTTGTTCTCCGTTCTGCCCATCGTTCGGCTGGCGCTGGCTGCTTTTGTTGCCGCTCTTCTCTCCCTTGCTTCCTTTGGCCCCTTCACTCTTGCTTCCCTGCTGCGAGCTGTCCTTCTGCTGCGAATCGCCCTGCATGGGGTTGGGACACTTTTCTCCCTCTTTCGGCTGCTCGTTCTTTGTCTGCTCGTTTTTCGGCTGCTGCTCTTCGGGCTTCTCCTGCCGCTTGTCGTTCATCGGCATCGGCGGCTTGTCCCCCTGCGGTTTCTCGTTCTCCATCGGAGGCGGTTTGTCGCCTTGCGGCGGCGGCTCGTCCTGGTTTTTCGGCTGCTCCTGCGGCGGCACCACGACGATGATGTACGAGCTGGTCGTCGCCACGTTGGGATCAGCGGTGCCGCTGGCACTGGTCCGGTTGTCGGCAGCCAGACCGTGGTAGACCAGTTCGTCTCCGGCCTTCAGTCCGTGCTCTTTCGGGCGGAAGACGAACCGGGCGACGGCCTGCGGCGGCTGCGAATCGTCTTTCAGCAATTCCTCGTTGAGAACCGCCTTGCCGCGGACGTCGCCAATCAGGGCCACGCGAGTAAGACCGAAGTCGGGATCGATGCCGCGGACTTCGATCGGCCGGCTGCCGTTCTCAGGAACTTCAATTCGCCGCTCGGTCGGCGCGAGAATCTGCACTTCCGGCGGGAAATCCCGTTGCACGTCGATCTGGTGCCGGATCGGCTGCTCGCTCTTGTTCCCGTCATCATTGGTGAAGCGGACGTGGTAGCTCGCGCGCCAAGGCGTGATTCCATCCTTGGCCATTTGCAGCGTGATCGTCCCCCAGGCGCGCTGGCCATCGAACTGAAGTGGCACGATCTCGGCTGCACCTTGAGGCGAATCATTGGGATCAAGCTCGAGGAATGCCGACGCAATGGCCTGATTGGCCAGTGCGTGAATGGTAACCTTCGTGCCTTCGATGGCCTGGATGTCTCCTTGTTTGTCGAGCGTCAGCGGCGGCTTTTTTGTATACGGCGGGAACTGGTATTGAAGCTGCTGCACGACGATAGTCGGCGCAGCTACGACCGTGAGGCGATAGTCCTCGGTCGCCGCATCGCCGGCCTCAACGCGGTAGATCACGTCCTGCTGGAGTCCCGGTTTAATGGCCGGCGATTGTCCATCCTCGGGCGGCAGTTGTGCTTCAAACTGAATGCCGCCGGGCCGCGACTTCATCCGCAGCTTGCGATCGACAGTCTGTCCGTCGGCTGTGGAGTAAATCAGCCAGACGGGACTGTCCTCGGAGGTGCCATTGATGGTCGCCGTGACCAGGACGGTATGGCCGTGGTAGACCTTGGCGTTGCCGGGCTGCAGTTCGAGAATTTGCACGCGGCTGGGCCGGGCGATATCCGCCCACGGAAGCGCGACGCGAGCGGCCGTCTGGAACGGATCCTTCGGCGAAAGGATCTTGTACGCGGCACAGAGCGCGAGCACTCCCACGAGCACGTAACCGACGCGGATGATCGGCGTGCGATCGACGGCCGATTCGACCTGCACGGCAGCGATGTCGGCGGCCGCCTTTTGCTCGACCGCATCGAAGACCGCTTCCCGCACTCCGCTGCGGTCCTGCCGCAGCAGCAGGAAATTGATCAGGCTATTCTTCAGCGACGGCTGGGCCTCTTCGATGGCGCGGGCGGCATACGTCGGGTTGATGGCGCGCAATACGAGCGGCCCCAAAAACGAGACGATGAACCAACCCATCAACAGGACCAGCCCCACGAACGCCAGCGCCCGGCCGGTAAAGCCCAAGCCCCCCGGCAGCAGCCAATGGTCGGCCACGGCGGCGACCAGCAAATAGACCAGCGCCCCCACTGCCAGCAGCGCGGCATGGCACAGCAGATCTACCAGCTTGACGTGAAACCGCGCCCGGCCAAGCTGCCGCTCAATGACCTGGGCGGTCTTTCGCTCGTGGGCGACAGGCGGGGGGGAAACGGTTGAATGGGCGGTTCCGCTCGCCATGGTGAGTGTCGATGATCACGACCCCGGTGCCGCAGACGGCGGAGGGGCCTTCTTTGAGGGTGAGGAATATCCGCGCACAAACCCACACTGTAGTATAGACGATGCGGCCAGCCTTATGGCTTTTGAGTGGCTGGAAAGCGTGTGATTTTCACGACTTAGGGCACGGCAAAGGAGAAGCGGCGAAATACAAAGGAGGAATCGCCGGCCCACCGTTTGCCCTCTATGGCAACGGGAACAAAAAGTAATGGGAGTCGGCAGCGCGGCATTCGCGCGCTGCTCGCTGACGAGCGTTTTCGCAGGCAGAAAATTGACCTCGGCATCAACGAAGAAGGGAGGGCTTCATGGACCGCATTCGACGGCAGGACGTGGAAAAGCTGCTCGCACACGAGCGCGGACCATTTGTGAGCATTTTCCAGCCACTGCACCCGACGGGCAGGGACGGAATGGAGGACGCCGTGCGGCTGCGAAAGCTGGCCGATCGGGCCGCCGGGTTGCTCATCGACCGGGGACTAAGGCGTCCCGAGGCGGAGTCGCTATTAGCGCCGGTCCGGCAACTGCCGGACGACGACGTGTCCTGGCAGAAGCGCGGCAGGTCGCTGGCAGCGTTTGTCGCGCCGGGATTGAATCGCGTCTTTCATGGCAATGGCCAGAGGGAAGAGGCGCTGTTCGTAGACGATCGTTTCCACGTGAGGCTGCTGTTGCCGCTGGTCAGCCAGGACGACAAGTTCTTCGTACTGGCCCTGAGCCAGAATTCCGTGCGGCTGTTTCAAGGAAATGAGCTGGTCCTCAAGCCGATCGACGTTGCCGGGCTGCCGAGAAACCGCGACGAAGCGCTCAACATCGATGAAGTGCCGCGAGGCTCGCAGGTTCACTCCGGGATGCGCGGCGACCAGGGCCAGGGGAAACAAGCCGCGGTCTTTCATGGGCAGGGAGGGCGGCCGGAGACTATGAAGGAGGAACTGCTGTTGTTTGTGCGGCAGGTGGCCCACGCGGTGGACCGTCGGCTCGAGAGAGAACGCGCGCCGCTGATCCTGGCGACCGTGGTGGCCACAGTGCCGCTCTGGAAAGAGACGTCGAAGTATCCTTGCACGATGGAGGATTTCGTCAGCGGCAATCCCGACCATTTGTCACCGAGCGAGTTGCACGCCAAGGCTTGGACGCGGGTGCAGCCCGTGCAACTAGCGGAACGAAAGTCGTTGCTGGATCGCATCCATGAAAAGGACAATCCGCGGGCCAGCTTCGGGCTCACCTTTGTCGTCTCGGCTGCGATCCGTGGACAGGTCGATAGCCTGTTCATCGATTGCTCGCGGCCCTGGTGGGGAAAGTACGACGCGGAGAATGACACAGTGCTTGTGCATGCCCAACCACAGCCAGGAGATTCCGACTTGGTCGAACTGGCGGCGTCCGCCACGCTCCAGCACGGCGGGCGTGTATTCCCCATCACACCAGAGAATTCCAACCCCGATGCGGCGGCCCAGGCGCTCCTACGCTACTAAAGCTTGCTCGCCGCGAGATCCACCAGGACCTTGTCGCGCCCGGCCAGTTTTTGAAACGAAGCGGCAGCCAGTTGCGCGTCACCGTCGTTGTAGAGATTCAACTTCCAATTAATATCTTCATCTCGCTCCAACTGCGCGTGTTGGCTACGTCCGCTTTGGTCAGCCCAGCCCGGCGGGCCTGCAAAATGCCGTAGCGGAGCACGTCGAGTCCCTCGGTGCTATGCGCGTCGCTGGAGATGACGATGCCAATGCCGTGGGTCTTGGCGGCCGCACACATGACGTCGTTGAGATCGAGCCGCATCGGATTGGCGTTTAGCTCCAGGAGCTTGCGGTGCTTCTTGGCCGCGGCAAAGACCGCTTCGATATCCACTTCGTACGGATCGCGCCGGCCGATCAAACGGCCGGTGGGATGGGCGATGCAATCGACGTGCGGGTTGGCCAGGGCGCCGACAATTCGCTCGGTGATCTTCTCCCGCGGCTGCTTCTGGCCGTAGTGGACGCTGCACACGACCCAGTCTGCCTCGGCCAGCACGTCATCGGGCAGATCGAGCTCCCCGGATTCGAGGATATCGCACTCGATCCCCTTCAAGATGGAAAAGTGCTTGCCGAGCTTCTTGTTGAGCGCGTCAATTTGCTTCCACTGGGCGCGGAGTCTTTCCGCATTCAGGCCGTTGGCCATGCTGACGCGCTTGGAATGATCGGTGATGGCGATGTAGGCCAGGCCGCGCTTGCGGGCCGCTTCGACCATCTCTTCCAGTGTCGCCCCGCCGTCGGTTTCCGTCGTGTGCATGTGCAAATCGCCGCGGAGGTCGGCCAGCTCGACCAGTTCCGGCAGTTTTCCGTCTTCCGCCCACTCGAACTCGCGGCGGTTCTCCCGCAGTTCGGGCGGAAAGACCGGTAGGCCGACTGCCGCGTAGACTTCTTTCTCCGTGCGGCCGCAGACGTATTCCTCCTGATCCTTCTTGACGCGAAATACGCCATATTCGTTGACCTTCAGGCCCTTGTCCTTGGCCAGGCCGCGCATCGTGACGTTGTGCTCTTTGCTGCCGGTGAAGTATTGGAGCGCCGCGCCAAACGACTCCTCGGGGACAACGCGAAGGTCGATCTGCAGTCCCGATTGGAGCCGGATCGACATCTTCGTCTCGCCGCGTCCCAGGACTTGTCCCTGGCCGACGAACTGGCCAAAGCGGTCCATCAGCTCGCTGGGACTCTCCGCCACGGCCAGCACGTCCAGGTCGCCAACGGTCTCCTTGCCGCGGCGGTAACTGCCGGTGAACTCGAGCTGCTTGAGGCCGCGGCAAGCGCCCAGGTCGCGGCGCAACGTCTGGACAATCTGGTCTGCTTCGGCCCAGTACATCCGCTGGCCGGCTTTCTCGGCGATCTCCATTCCCTGGAGGATGAGCTGTTCGGTCTTCTCGCCGAAGCCCTTGAGCTTACGCACCTGTCCCGCCTCGCAGGCGACCTTAAGATCGGCCAGTGTCTTGATGGCGAGCTGGTCGTAGAGGGCCTTGGCCTTCTTCGGCCCGAGGCCCGGGATGCGAAGCAGGGCCAAAACACTTTCAGGAATCTGCGACTTCAGCTCGACGAGCTGCGGCAATTCGCCGGTGCCGACGAGTGTCACGATTTTCTTGGCCAGGTCGTCGCCAATTCCCTCGATCTGGGTCAGGCGTTTGCTACCTTCTGCCACCAGGTTCTCCAGCGGCTCGGGATAATCGCGGATCGTCCGCGCCGAGTTGCGATACGCCCGCACGCGGAACGGATTGGCCCCCTGGAAATCGAGCAGATCGGCGATTTGATCGAAGGCGTCGGCGATGGATGCATTAGTCATGGGATGGCGATTGCGGAGTGGTGTGCGGGTATGCGGGTGTGAGGGTATGGGAGTGAAGATTCACACACCCTCATACCTTCACCCTCTCATACCCCGACACCTGTCTCCAGCCTGCTCACGCGTGGATTTCCACCACATCTTTATCTTCCACGATATAGTCTCCCTTCATCTGCGACCCGCTGATCACGTTTTTCCCCCACACCCGGGCATATTTGAAATTGGCCGCCAGGTCACGGTGGACCAGCTCGGCAATTTCTATTAGCGTTCCCCCGCGGCGGATCGTGTAGGGCCGGTCATAGTCGGGTTCCTTCTTGGTGGGAGACTTGGTGTAGACGCGGACGACGTCGAGCGCCTGGTAGATCGCATTGCGTAAATCCTCCAGCCCCGCGCCGTGCTCGGCGGAGATGCGAAACTCGCGGAAATCGAGCGGGCAGAATTCTTTGAGCAGCGCGATCCGATCGGCCGCGTCGGGCAAGTCGATCTTGTTGAGCACGAGAAACGTCTGCGTGAACGACAGGCCGACGTCTTCCTCGTGGAGCGAAGACTCTTTGGCCAGCCGTGTCTTCGTTTCGTTCAATCGCGCGAGCACTGCCTGCACGTCATCGATCCCTTCGTCGGCGCCCAAATCGACCATCAGTAGCGCCAGGTCCGCGCCGCGGATCAACCCCAACGTCTCGGGGTCGAACACATCCTTGCTGATCGGCGGCGTGTCGATGAGTTGCACCTGCACGTCCTCCCACGGCATCATGCCCGGGTGCGGCTCGCGCGTGGTATACGGATACGGCGCCACCTCCGGCGTCGCTCGCGTGAGACTCCTTAGCAACTGACTTTTGCCAGCATTCGGGCCGCCGACGATCACCACGCGCCCGGCCCCCTGCCTCGGAATCTTATGGCTCACGCCCCCCTTCTTGCCCGCCTTCTTGGCGTGCTCGGCCTCGTGCTTGGCCTTGCTGATCTTGGCCTTCAATTCCGCCTGGAGCTTGTCGGTCCCTTTGTGCTTGGGAATTTCCTGAAGCATCCGCTCCAGGCACCGCACCTCCTCCTCCGGCGTCTGCGCGCGGCGGTACTCCTCCTCGGCTTTCTTGTACTGCGGCGTAAGATTGGCGGGCACGGCCGATTGCGAATTGCGGAATGCGGAGTAAGCGGCAATGTGATCCGCTGTCGGCTATTGTAGCGGCGCTTGCCGCAGGGAATCAGCCGCGGCCAGGACGTCGCGCCGTACCATTGTTCCGCTTTTTACTCGTCGCGGCCAATGGCCCTTCGATAGCAGTAGGCAAACAGCAGGTCCCACTCGGCGCGGGCGATCTGGCGGGCCAGAGACTCCGCGGACGATTTGCCGCGGGCGATCGCTTCGCACAGATCGACGAAGCGGAAAGGATCCCAGGCGGTTTGGGTCGTCAGAAAGGCGGCGGTACTGTCAGGCTTGTCTTTCGCGGCCAGTTCGCGGGCCTTGTCGTTCAAATGTGCAAACACTGGATGGTTCGGTACCCGCCGGAACCAGTATTTCGCGTTGCCATAATCTGGCTCGCGGCGGTGCATGATACCGTGCCAGTAACTGCCGTCGATTGTGTCGATCTCCTGGCTGATCTGGTGCGACTCGTCCAGAAAATCGTGCAGCAGCCACAGC
>DASRJP010000169.1:0-3226 GCA_035649415.1 Pirellulaceae bacterium
TCGCTGGGAAAGACCAGCGTGTTGACGGTGACATAGCCCTTCACGCCGCGGCGATGAAGCTGCTCGATCACCTCCGGAAGCTCGGAGAGTGAGAAGTTTTTTGCGCGGGCGCGAGCGTTGAAACCGACCTCCAGGCCGAAGTAGACCGCATCCGCGCCGTTCTCAATGGCCGCGCGGATGCAGTCGCGATCACCGGCGGGCGCGAGTAGCTCGGGACCAACGCTCACTTCTTCTCCTCAATGCACCACAGCGCCTGGTGCGTCCGCACGAACACCTGCCCGTCCGAAAACGCCAGCGAGCTGCGAGTTCGCTCGCCCACGTCGTTCTCCGCCAGGATCTTGCACTGCGAAGGATTGGCCTCGATGACATAGGTCATGCCGCTGAGCGTCAGGATGTAGAGACGCCCGTCGGCATAACTCAGCGAGCCCCAGGTCTGGCCGCCGGATTGTTCCAGCCGCTCTTCCCACAGCCGCTTCCCTGTCTCGAGTTCCAGGCACCACATCGCACCGTTCTCGTTGACCATGTAGATGTGATCGCCCACGATCACGCCGGAGCCGATCCGCTGCGGATTGGAGGGATGATGCCAGAGGCGGTTCTTTTCCGTGACATCGCCATTGCCGGCCCGTGCGGCCAGGGCCGGGCCGCCAAAACCGCCCATCGCCACCGCGACATCCTTAGCGCACAGCGGCGACGTGTAGACTAGCGCCTTGAGTCCCTGGCAGGACCAAACGTCTTCTCCCGTCTTGGGATCGATGGCCCACAGAGTCTCGGGCAGGCTCAACAGCAGCGTCGTGCGCCCATTCCCCTCGTCGTGCAGCACGGGAGTGCTCCATGAGGCACGGTACTCTTCGGTCGTCTTGGACTGCATACCTGGGAAGTCGCGCCGCCAGACGTCCTTGCCGTCGGACTTGTTGAGGGCGACCACGCAGGCCTTGGTCCCTGGTCCAAGATTGAGGATCAAAAGGTCGCCGTACAGCATGGGGCTCGATCCGATTCCCCAGAAATGATCGACCTTTTCGAGGTCGTCGCGTTTCCAGAGCAAATTCCCATCCAGGTCCAGCGCAAAGAGGCCTGCGGGCCCGAGAAACACGTATACGTGCTTGCCGTCGCTCACGGGCGAAGAAGAGCAGTATGGGTTGGTGCCGTGCGTTTTCTCTTCTTCCGCGTATTCCGCCTCGTGCTTCCAAAGTTCCTTGCCGGTCTGGCGGTCGAAGCAGATCAGGCTGCGACTTTTCTTGTTCGATGCCGGCGGATGGGCGAGGAAAACCTTGTCTCCCACGACGATCGGGGTCGAGTTGCCGGGCCCATCGAGCGCGACCCGCCATTTGACGTTCTCTTCCTTGGACCACTTCAGCGGCACGTTTTTCTCGTCGGAAATACCTGTGCCTAAGGGGCCGCGCCAGGCGAGCCAGTCGCCGGCCAATGCCGCCAGCGGAGAAAGCAGGACAAGTGCCAGGCAGGAAACGGGGCGAAACATGCGGGTACTCCAGGTGGGCTAGCAGGGAGAGGGGAGGGCTCCATTGTAAACCATTTGATGTTCGCTAGCGGAGGTTTTTCAGTGCGTATTGAGCAAACGGCGGCATTTGCGTAGGATTCGCGCGCCCACGTAGGACAGGTTTCCAACCTGTCCAAAAAAACGTATTGGCTTGTTTCATGACAGGTTGAAAACCTGTCCTACGATGATGGTCGAATACGACATCCAGCGCTGCACGCGGAAGTGTGCCGCCACCAGTCGCGAGCTGAAACCCGGCGAGACGGTGTATTCCGTGCTCCTCGTCGAGGGAGCGGGGATTGTCCGCCGCGACTACTCGGCCGAAGGGTGGCCCGGACCGCCGGAAACGTCGCTCGGCTGGTGGAAGTCGACCGTCGAAGGTAGCGGCACTCGCAAGCTGCACTGGGCGCCGCACGAAGTGATCCTCCACTACTTCGAGCAGCTTGAAAACGACCCGACCAAGGCCGACTTGCGCTACGTGCTGGCGCTGCTCATGGTCCGGCGGCGGATCGTACGCAGCGAAGGGACGGAGACCGATGCCAGCGGCCAGGAGACGTTGAAAGTATTTTGCCCGCGAAATGAAACAGAATATCGCGTGCTGGTGCTGCTGCCGGCAACCAGCGCGCGGGCCGACGCCATCCAGCAGGAGCTGGCGCAATTGCTGGAGACCGGGCAGCGCTGAAGCTAAAGCACCAAGCTCAAGCACCAAATCTCAAACAAATCCAAAACTCGAAAGCTCAAATGATAGAAACGAGCTGTGAGCGTCGTCGTTTTGGTCATTTGAACTTCGTTCATTGGTTCTTGTTTGGAGCCGGGTACCGCCGCGATGCCGTGGTCGGCTTGAGATTTGGTGCTTCACCGTGGATAGCCGCTGTCGTCTTAATCGCCTGTCCCGGCTGTAACTGGCTCAAGAGCTTCCGCATCCACCAGCCTCCCGTCGCCAACCCGCCGCCGGCTGTCTTTCAGTCGACGCCGACTCGCGACCAGGTGATTGCCGCGGTCAACGCCAACACCAGCCGCCTGCAGACGCTCCATTCGCAAGGGAGCATGTCGATCGCCGGAGTGCCGGCACTGAGCGCCGAGATCGCCGTCGAGCGGCCGCGAAAATTTCGCTTCCGGGCGGGGACCAGCCTGCTAGGACAAGAACTCGACCTGGGGAGCAACGACGAGCTGTTCTGGTTCTGGGCGCAGCGCAACCCGCAGCCCGGCGTGTTTTACGCCCGTCACGATCAATTCGCCGGCAGCCGCGCCCGGCAGATGATTCCGGTCGAGCCGGCGACGCTGGTGGAAGCGCTCGGTTTGATCGACCTCGATCCTAGTGGCCAGATCGAAGGGCCGGCGCCGCTGGGAAGCGACCGGCTCGAGATGCGGGTTCGCACGCCCACTGCCGCCGGCCAGTTCATCCGCGTCCTGTACCTTCACAACCAATACGCCTGGGTGCTGGAGCAGCATCTCTATGGCCCGCAGGGACAACACCTGGCGACCGTGAAAGCGGCCGACTTCGAGTACTATCCGGACGCCGGCATTTCACTGCCGCACGAAATCGACGTGCAAGTCCCCGATGGCCAGCTCGCCTTCAGCCTGACACTGCCGCGGCACACGATCAACCAGCTCACGGTCGATCCGACGACGTTCGAACTCCCTCAGGAACAACTCGCCAACTACCAGTTCTACGACATCGCCTCGCCCAACTTCAATCCTCCCGGCGGCCCCGCCGTGCAACCGGCAAGCACC
>DASRJP010000170.1:0-19668 GCA_035649415.1 Pirellulaceae bacterium
CCAGGCAGAGCTCCTGGCCTCTGAAACGGCAATCGCGCTGGTGCTCATGCAGCGGCCCTCACGAGGTGGGTTTCGAGAGCGCAGGCGGCGTCAGCGAGTCGAAAAAAACGGCGGGACAGGCTCCACGCCTGCATGACGAGCACAGCCAGGATCAGGGCGCCATTAGCGACATGAGCCGTGACGATCAAGCTTTGCGCGATGCTTTTTTCTTCGATCACATAGGCGGCCGCGAACTGGAACGATTCGAGCCAGGCAGGCCAGGCGTATTTCGCGATCCAGGTTGCGCCGCCGAGTGCCAGTTGCCCCACGACCAGGATCATCGTGAACAGCGACGCCCATCGAACGCCACGGCCGGCCAGGCAACCACTGCGTAGTGCGCTAATGTGAAACAGGAGCGTCTGTGCGAGCAGCACGAAGGCCACCACCACGTGCAGCAGGACCGCACCGCGGAACAGCGAGGGCGCGTCCGGCAGCGGATGCCGCAGGATCGCGCCGAGCACGAGCTGAACGTAAGCAACGCCGGCCAGGATCCAGGCCGCGCGCGCCAGCCGCTGGCCGGCAGGATCGAGTGGCCTGTCAGGCGCATCTCGCCACGACTGAGAGGTGAAGACCACCAGCGAAGCAGCGTACGCAAAGAACAGCGGCGCCACGCAGCCGTGAATCATCGCCACCAGCCGTTCGTCGAGAAGCACCCGCACCCCACCGAGGACTCCCTGAAAAATCACCAGTGCCAGCGCACCGAGGGCCGCGTAACGCAGCCAGCGGCGAGAGTCGTAGATCCAGACCACCGCCACCAGGCCGATCGTGATCATGCCGACCGCCGCTCCCAGGAGACGATGGCCATGCTCGATGAACAAGTCCCAGGGGCCAAACAGCCATGTCTGCCAGGGATACAAGAACAAGTTGTAGCCATAAGTGCCGGGCCAATCGGGTACGGCCATGCCGGCATCGGTCGTCGTCACGAGGCCGCCGACCCAGATCAGCGGGAACGTAGCCAGCGCAAGAGCGACCGCCAGGCGGTTTGGCCAGGGGGAGTGTTTCGGGCTGATGGGGTTCTCGCTCAATTCTCTAGCCGGAGGCTAACAGCCTCCGGAATGTGCTCGGCGCAGCAAGTCGTCTCCGGCGGTTGTTAACCGCCGGCTAAGGGCAAGCTCAATGATGCTCCGGCTTGTAACGCCGGGCGGGGTCGCTCGGCGGCGGTTGGATCTGTGGATAAAAGTCGGTATCCACCTCGGGCGAGCCGTATTCATACGGTCCGCGGTAGACCACCGGCTGGAAGTCGAAATTGCCATGCCCCGGCGGGCTGGGCGCCGTCCATTCCAGGCTGTTGGCGCCCCACGGATTGCGCCCGACGCGCGGGCCGTAAAACATGCTGTAGATGAAGTTGGCGGCGAAGATCACTTGCGAGCTCACCATGCCAATCGCACAGATCGTGATGAACTGGTTCATCGGCTGAAGCTGGCGGAACGTCTCGTAGTCATACGGGTCGGCCAGTCGGCGCGGGAAGCCAACGGCGCCGAGAATGTGCATCGCGAAGAAAGTGCCGTTCAAGAAAACGAAGGTCAGGAAGAAATGGACCTTTCCCCAGTTCTCGTTCATCATGCGGCCGAACATCTTGGGGAACCAGAAGTAGATCGCCCCGAACACAGCCATCGCCGTGCCGGAAAAGAGCACGTAGTGGAAGTGGGCCACGATGAAGTACGTATCGTGGATAAAGATGTCCACCGGCGTCGCTGCCATGAAAATCCCCGACAAACCGCCGATGATGAACATGGAGACGAACGACAGGGCAAACAGCATTGGCGTCGTGAATTGCACCTTGCCGCCCCACACCGTTCCCAGCCAGTTGAACACTTTCACGGCGCTCGGCAGGGCGATCATCATCGTGCTGACCATGAACGTCATGCCCAAGAGCGGGTTCATTCCCGAAACGAACATGTGGTGCCCCCACACGATGAAGCCCAGGCCGGCAATGCCGCTGATCGAATAGACCATCGGCTTGTAGCCGAAGATCGGCTTGCGGGCGAAGCAGGCGATGATGTCGCTGACCATGCCCATCGCCGGCAGGATCATGATGTACACCGCCGGGTGGGAATAAAACCAGAACAGGTGCTGCCAGAGCAGCGGCTGGCCGCCGCCGGTCGCCGGCAGCGAGTTGTTCACCACCAACCCCTCTGGCAGAAAGAAACCGGTCCCGAGCGTGCGGTCCAAAAGCTGCATGAAGCCGGCCGCGGTAAGCACCGGCAGGGCGAACGCCTGAAGGATCGCGGTAATGAACATGGCCCAGATCGTCAGCGGCAGGCGGAACATGGTCATGCCCGGCGCGCGCATCTGGATGATGGTCGTCATGTAGTTGACCGAGCCCATCATCGAGGAAATGCCGACGAAAGTGATTCCCAGCAGCCACAGGGTTTGTGCGCCGGGCAAGCTGCCGACCCACATAGCGCTGCCCGGCGCCGCTTCACCGACTACCGACAAGGGGGCGTAGCTGGTCCAGCCTGCGCCAGCTCCATACGGCGCCGAAAAGAAGCTCAAGCCGATGCAAATGAACGCCGGCCACATGAACCAGTAACTGAGCATGTTCAGCGTGGGAAACGCCATGTCGTCGGCGCCGATCATCAGCGGAATCAGGAAGTTGCCAAAGGCGCCGGCGAGAATTGGGATGATCACGAAAAAGATCATCACCGTGGCGTGCATCGTGAACAGCGTGGTGTAGAACTCGGGCGAGATCTGCCCCCCTTCGCCGGAAAAGAGCATTCGTCCGATAATCGGCATGCTCGACCAGGGCCAGGCAAGCTGCCAGCGGATGCCCAGAGCCAACAGGCCGCCGACCAGGAACCACAGCAGCGTGGAAAACAAGAACTGGAGGCCGATAATTTTGTGATCGAGCGAGAAGACGTACGTGCGGATGAACTCGCCAACCGTCATCGAACCTCTGCCGTGCTCCGCGGCGCCGTGGGCGCCGACTGTCGTGCTGCTCATCGCTTATTCCTCGCCCCCAGTCGGCTTCTGGAATTCCGCCTGAGTTTGTTTCGTGTGTTGATCCGCCAGCCAGCGGTTGAAGCTCGAGCGGTCCTCGACGGTCAGCCGGCCGCGCATCTTGTAGTGACCCCAGCCGCAAAGTTCCGCGCACACGATGTCGTACACGCCTGTCCTGTTGGCCCGGAACCAGACGTGCTGCTTCATGCCCGGCACGACGTCCTGCTTGATTCGCAGATTTGGCAGAAAGAAGCTGTGCAGCACATCCTGACTCTTGATCCGCAGCACGACATCTTCCCCCTGCGGAATGTGCAGCTCGTTGGTGATCTGCACGTCGTCTTCGGTCCCCAGAATCCCGTCGGCTGCCGCGTAGCGAACGCGCCACTCGAACTGCCGTCCGGTGACCTCAGCCAGCGGCGGCTGGAGGACGACGACATCGTCGTCGGTGTGGAGTTTGCCGTCGGGGCCCGGCGTGCGGCTGATTTCCGGTCGCCGCAGCTTGGCATCCGCCCAGGCGTTCATCTGATAAATGGCGATGAACAGCAGCGTTACCGAGGGGATGATCGACCAGACCACCTCCAGCGTGTGGCTGCCGTGCGAGTATTTCACAGGCTCGGCATTCTGTGCCGCGTCGTATTTCCAGAGGAACCAGAACAGCACCAACCCCGTGGCAATGAAGATGGCGCCGGTCAGGTAGAGGATGAAGTTGAACAGACTGTCGATCACATGGCCATGATCATTGATGTTGTCCGGCAGCCAGTGGTTCTGAATCGGCCACCAGCCGGCGATGGCCCAGACGAAGATCCCGACCCCCAGGACTGGGACCATCAGGAAGAGCAAACTCCAAAAACGACCCACTGTCGAATCTCCTAATGACCAATGACCAATTACCGAATGACCAATGTCAGACGCACGCGGCGATTGGTCATTAGTGCTTGGTCATTGGTCATTTCCCTTTTCACATCCGTTCCCTTTGATTCTCTGGCTCCGCCATTCGCGGATCGCTGATCGATTCGTATGGCAACGACTGCACGTAATTCACCAGGTGCCAGATCTCTTCCGACGTAAGCTGCTTGTTGCCCGGCATCGGGGTTCCTTCGATGCCGTTGCGAATCCGCCAGTACAGATCGATCGGCCGCATGCCGCCGCGATAGATACCCTGCCGCAAGTTGCGCGGACGAATGTTTCGCGGCGGCAGCATTCCCAGCGCGACCCACTCCGCAAAATCCGCCCGCTTGGGAAGCTTGCCCGCGAACTCGGTCACCCAACTGTCGTAGTCTGTCGTCTGTCCATCCCCGAGTGCCGACGGGCCGTGGCACGAAAAGCAGTTGGCCTTGCCAGCGTAGTACAATCGCTGCCCGATTTGCCGCGAAGCACTGGCCATGTGCTTTGCAATTGCCTTGTCCTGTTCTTCGGCGGGCTGATTGCCGACGTCGAGCTGTTCGATGAGCCTGGATCGCAATTCATCCACACTCGAGACGGCCTGCTGTTTGAAGAGTTCTTCTTTGAGCTTGGGAAAGCCAGATTTTTCTTCTTCCTCCGGGGGAAGCGAAAAGGTGACCAATTCCAGCTTTGGCCGCGGATCGATGTGCGTATCGACCTCCTCCGCGCCGATCCATTCGGCGACGATCTCCGACGCCAGACCCTGAATCAAGCCCAGCCTTTCCTTGAACTGCGTCTGGCCTTGGTCGCTATTCCCGGCAGCCGGATTGATGAGCCGCTCCCCCGCTTCGAGCTGCGTCAAAGTCTCATACAGCTTGCGCTCCGTTTGGCCCCGCAGGCTGAGGTACTTCACGTAATGCACGAGCGCCTCGACTTCCTGCTCCGGCAGCAGCCGGAACGAAGGCATGGCCGTGCCGGGAATGCCATCCGTCACGATTTTCTTCAGATCGTCGTGCGTCGGCCGAGTGTCGATCGGCGTCGATTTGAACTTGAAGCGGCCGGCGCGGTAATCGCGCGGATAAGGATTCAGGAAAATGGCGGTGGGACCGTTGCCGTCCCCCGTGACGCCGTGACAGTGGGCGCAGTGCTCGCGATAGAGTCCCGTGGGCCTTCCCGTTTCGTCGCTGCCGACCGGGCCGGCCGCCATCTGAAGCAAATTGAGATCCACGACCTTGGAGACGTCGGCATCGGCTAGCTGGGGCACACTCGGCTCGTCCGGGGTGCCGAACATGGCCCACATGACGTCGTCGACGTCCCTTTGCTGCTGGGCGTCGAACGTATAGTACGTCTTCGTCTCGGGATCGATGCCCAGCGACTTCTCTTGCAGCCGACGATACATCTCGTAGCGGCGGAATTCGGCCACCGGCGCGCCGCAGCCGGCACACAGCGCGCAGGTCGCCAGCAAGAATGCGACCGCGACTTTCCATCGATCGTTCATGATGCTCTCGAACTCTCCCACAGCTACGGAACTGGCCGACCCATCAGCGAGTGACCGCCGGTATGCGGATGTCCATTTCGTGCACTTCGTCCGGCTTGAGCGTGACGGAGTAGCCGCTCCGCTTCCACTTTTCGTCCTTCGCTTCGCCGCCGGCCACGCGCTTCACGTTTTGAATGAATTTGAGCCGCTCCTGCCACACGCGAAAATCGAGCTTCACGCCCGCCGGAACGTTCTTCAATTCGAATGAGCCGTCGGGCTTTGTCACCGCGAAGTACGGATTGTCGCGAACGAGCATCTTGGCCGACATCCACGGGTGGACGCTGCAACTGACGTCGAACGGCTCGGGCGATTGCTTGCCCGGAAGGTAAGCGACGGACTCATTCTGTGGCATATTGACGTTGACGCTCGCCGATCCTTTGCCGTCGATCTTGGTATTGTGCCCCACGGGATCGCTGTTTTTCAGAACGATCTTGCTGGTAGTGCGGGCCGCAAACAGGTGCGTGAGGAACAAGCACTCCTTCTGATCGAAGACTACGTCGGCGCCTTTTGTCGCCTCGTAATCGGGATGGATGAATGCCGGATCGTCGAGCGGGATCTTCGTCGTCAGGTAGATCACCACGTCCTTGATCCCGCCGTTTTCATCCACAACCAGGTCCTCGCCGAGCACCTGCTTGCCTCCAGGAGCGCAAATCTGCTGGTCCTTCGTAATCGACACGGGCGCACGCGGCGGTGCCGTCCCCTCCAGCACAAAACGGCCGCGGATCGTCGCCCAACCGGTCGGTTTGGGCGCCTCGGTGGCACTAGCCGTCTGGCCGGCTTTCCCCTCGCCCAGGGCGCGGCGCAGGGCGCGGGCGCTATCAACCGTCACATGGACGGCCTTAACCTGCGGCCGCTCGCAGCCGCAGCACGCCACGAGCGCAGAGAGCACCGCCAGAGCGTACGTCGAATGGAGAAGACTTGCTTTCATGGCTTCCAAGGATCGCGCGGGGAAAACCCTTGCGATCACTTTGCTTTTAGCCCGTCCACGGGAATCTTCAGATCCCCCTTATCGTTGTCCCCCGCCTTGATCTGGATGTCCCATTTCCCGCCGCGCTTCAGCTCGACGCCGGTGATCTTGGATACGAAACGGGGCTCATGCCACACGGTGAAGGTGTGCGAGCCGACCGGCAGATTTTTGATCTCCAGCTCCCCCTTTTCGTTGCTCACTGCCGCATAGGGGTGATCCAGGATGAGCAGGTAGGCTGCCATCCAGGGATGAATGCTGCACGAGATGGTCGAGGGGGTGGCCTCGGCCTTGTCGAACACTTTGGTAATGCTGGTTTTGGCCGGGATCAGGTCATTGAACGACTTGTTGTTGAAAAAGTCCCCCTTGGTGTTGTGCCCCATCGGATCGCTATTGCCGATGGTCAACGTCTGCCCGGTGCGGATGAAAGTGACGTGCCTCTCGAATCGGCACTTGGAGTTGTCGATCTTGACCTCTTGCTTGAGCTGCTCTTCATAGCTGGGGTGAATCTTGGGCTTGCTCCCCAGCTTGGGGGAAAGGTAGACCACGACGTTGGCTAGTTCCCCCCCTTTGCCGACGGCGAACGTTTCCTCCTTGAGGTCGAACTTGCCGCAGAACTCGACATCCTTGGTCACGTCGAGCTTCTTGGCGGCCGGCGGCGTCCCGTCGAGCAGGAATCGCATCTTGAGGTTACCCCACTCCTGGGCCATCGCCCCCGTGGAGACCAGCAGCAACAACGTCGTCCAGGCAAATGTCTTGATCATGGAATTGTTCCTTGATGGCTGGCCGCCGCAATCCAACAGCCGCCGGCCTGCCGGATGGAGCCGCGCCTGGGTCCTGGGAGCGGCATGAGGTGGGAGGGACCTGCTTGGTCGCGCTACAGGCGATGGTCCCGGGAAGGATGCGCGACGACTTCAGTATAAAGTTGCTCGCCCTTTCCGGCTATGACCTGTGTGGCTCAGCGTCCCGTCCGATCCTTTCGTCTCTGGCTTCAATTGGTTGCGCTTGCCGCGCCAGTGGCGGCAGGCGTCGCTGCGGGAACCAGCGCCTTGATGCTGGTGTTCTCGCGGGCAAACTGGTCGTAATTCATGAGCAAATCGACCAAGGCTTCGACCTGCTCGACGCTCGTTCCGTGGTAAAGGTCCTGGCTGACGCCCCCCTTGTTCGGCGCGCTGCTGACGTACTTCACGTTCACAGGCATGGGTGTATAAGGGAGGATCATGGCCGGGTTGGCGATCCAGTGGCGTGCGTACTCCGGCCGCAGGCGTCGGTAAACATCTGCCAGGTTGGGAGCCATTGCCCGCGGGCTCCCCTGCGGCACGTAATCCCCCACCTTGTGACACTGAGTGCAGTAATTCTTGTTGACTACGATCTTCATCGCGTCTTCAAAGCGCCAGCTTCCAGTCCGCTTGCGGTCGGCGGCCGTAGTTTTCACGTCCTCGCGGGCGCGATACGTAGCCTCCTTACCGGCCAGGCGCGGCTCCTGTCGCGACGGGGCAAATTCGTACGGATAATCCGCGTTGTCCACGGCCGAAAAATAATTCACCAGGGCCGTTGCTTCGTCGGACGACATGTTGAACTTGGGCATCCGCAGGAAGACGGCCGGCCGGATCGGATAGGGCTCCAGCAGGAAATCGTGCAGCCACTGCGACTGCACTTTCTTCCCTTCGCCCACTAGCGGCGGCGGCAACCAACCCCAGGCTTCCGATCCCTTGGCCTGCGGATTGGCCTCTTTCTCGATTGCCGTTACGCGGGGGAGCAGGTAGCGCGTCAGCAATCCGCCGGTGGTTGGATGGCGGATTACCACGTCGCGAACCGAAACTTGAATCGCTTTCTGTCCGGTCAGGTATGTCCCGCCGTCGAGCATCGTCGGCTGATACAAGTCCATGAAGTATTTCACC
The DNA here is from genome assembly GCA_035649415.1 of Pirellulaceae bacterium. GTDB lineage: Bacteria > Planctomycetota > Planctomycetia > Pirellulales > Pirellulaceae > DATKDU01. The sequence goes on from DASRJP010000170.1 coordinate 8,264, forward strand.
GCTCCCGGCGGGTAATCGAGCGCGTTATCCAGTTCTGTGCCGTCGCTCTCATCCAGCACCACGGGCAGACCATCCCGCGAGTTGAGGGACGGCAGCACGCGCAATTCGGCGTGAAGCTTGCCGCCGCTATCGGGCTCGCCGGCCTTCTTGAGTTCATCAGGGCTGATGTGTGGCATCAAATACGGGAACGTTTCGGTAATGTCTTGCGGACCGAACGTTGCCGGCGTGTAGCGAATCTTCCACTTCTCTGCCTCTAGTACATGGCAGCCGCCGCAGTTGTACTTCTCCAGGACCTGTTTGCCTTGGATGATCGCTCGCTGGCGCTCGTCGGGCCGGTAGAGGTATTTTTCCCGCGGCGGTTCCGCGACGAGGCCCAGCACAAACGAGATGATCGCCTCCCGCTCCTCGAGGCTGAAGGGGAACTGCGGCATTCGCAGCCGCTCGTTGTACCGCTTGTTGGTCGTCTTCTTGAAATCGTAGCTGCGCGGCTCGGTCAATTTCTGGTAGATGAAGCCGATTCGGCTGCCGGATTCGACCTGGTGCAGATAGTAATCGACATCAGCGGCGTTCTCCGGCGCGGCCTTGGCGGCTGTTTTGCTCGATGATTCGCCGTGGCCGTGACTCCCGCCATGATGTTCGAGGTAGTGAGTGATGTGCTCGAACGCCAGCCGCGCGGGGTCTTTGCGTCCCCAATCGGCCAGGCCGGTGCCGATTGGCTTGGCGTCCTCGAATCCGGGGATATCGTGACAGCCAAAGCAGCCGTACTTGGCAATCGTCTTCTTGCCGATGTAGCGGAGCTGCTGCTCAGCCAGATTGGCCCCCGGCCGCTGAACCAGTTCCACCTCCGCCCCCTTCAGCTCCGCCTCCATCGCGGGAGGAATTCCTTCATTGAAGTACTTTTCCGCCTGTTCTTCGAAGAACAACTCCTTCAAGTGCTGGAGCGTCAACTCGCGCAGTTGACTTTGATCGACGCCTTTGGTCGCCTGCTCCACCGGTTTCCATTCGCTGGTGGACGCTTCCGACAGCAAATAGGCCGCAATATCTGCTGCCGGATCGGTCTCGGTTCCATCAGCCTCCTTCTGCGGCTCCAGGAACAAATTCGGCATGACCGTGCGGGCGTGGTAACGGGTCGGCTCCTTGATCCAGGCATAGAGCCAGGTGGGGCCCGCCGGATTGCGGCGTGCGTCGAACTTGTCGGCGATGGCCGAGAGGTCCGGCCCCTGGACGATGTCCTCCGGATTTCGAAATGCCGCCGTGTCCGGGAAATCCTTGTGCGTATGGCAAGCCAGGCAGCCACGGACTTCGAACTGCCTCTTGCCGCGCTCGGCATTTCCGCCAGCCACTGCCTGGCCGAACTGCTGCCGCTCCTCGTTGGAGAGCGGCAGCGGCTGATCGTAGGCGGCCAGATACGCGATCACGCCGCGAATTTCGACCGGCTCGAGCTTCGGCGCCACCTCGTCCTCAGCCAGGTTGCCGTGATCATCCCGCAGGTGATCCCACAGCCCGAAGAACCGCGGCATGCGCGTCGTCGGGCGGAAGTGCTTGGGATTCTCGATCCAGTCGTACAGAAATGCCGAATCGAGCTTGTCGCCCGCGTACCTGAGGCTCGGACCGGCCTTGCGAAGCGAGCCCGGAGCCTCGATGTCCTTGAGCATATTTGCCAGTCGATGCTCGCTGGCCGTGAAGGTTTGCCCGAACTCGCCTGGTGTGGCCGTCTGATCCTCGATCAGCAGCGAGCGCAGCTCATTTCGTGCGGCACTATCTTCCGGATGGTGAGTCAACCGCATGGCAAGCTGACGTGACTGCGCCAGCTTGTCGAGATGGTACTCGATGACTTTGAGCTTGGGCAGAATGTCCGCCAGCGCCTCGGTGATGGTCTTCTCGATTCCAGCGGCCTCGGCAATCGTCTGGTCGAGGGCCTGAATTTCCTGCTCGCCGGCCGGCGGCATCGCCATCGTGGCCTGCTTTTTCTTTTCTTCGGCTTCCAGCCGCCGCCCTGCCGCGGCCTGCAATTCCTGCTGGAGCTGCCGGGCGGTCTTGTCGCCTACTTGGGACTCGAGCTGTTCGTCGAGCAGCTTTTCGAATAGGGCCTCGCGGTTGTCGAGATCGAGATTGCGGACCAGTTCCTGGGCGACCGCAAAGTAATTTGGCTCCAGCCGCAAGTCGGGACCGACGCGCTTGGTGGGACCGTCAAAGCCGTTGACTTCGTGGCAGCCGAAGCAGCCGTACTTGCGGATCAGATGATAGCCGTGCGTGACTTTCGGCGCGGGCGCATCGGGAAACCGCTGGCTGGGCTCAAGCTCCACGACCTCGTGGTGGCATTTCAGGCAGGCACTCTCGGCAAACCGCTTGGGATACATCGGGTAAATCCAGTGCGGGTTGTCGAACCAGCCGTAGGTCCGCATCCACTCGCGGGCGTCGTCCGTGTTGTTAGGAGTGTGCGAGGCCCACTCGAAGGCGGTGGCACTCCCCTGACCGTCGTGGCAAATGGTGCAGGCGAAGGTGCCCATCTTGTGCGGGCTGGCATCACTGACGTACAGATCCAACCGCGGGTGCGACGTGAAAGGATGAGGAAAGCCGCGGCGAACCGTCACCTGGATCGGCTTGGCCTGCGTCGCCATGAGCGTGAGCATCGCACTGACGCGTCGAGGATTGCGCAGCTCGCCGAGCACGTCGTCCCCGTTGATCGACACGATCACGTCGCCGAGCATCAGCCCCGGGCGAGTCGGGAAAAAGCTCTGTTCGATGTCGGGCGGAGCATGGAACCGGGCCGTCGCCAGGCGAATCTGCTCGCCGAGCACGTTCTTGGCTTCATCCAGTTCGCTGACCAGCCGCGCGCTGGCCGCCGGCGATTTCGGCCGGACGTACTTCACGGTAACGTCGTCCACGTTGAGCAGCCCTTCGCTTGCCAATCGAATGCCGAGCAGATCCTCGAGGGTGTGAGGCTTGGGATTTCCTTGTTCATCGAGCTGCGGCTTGGGCAGTTCCTCCTTCGCGGGTGGGACGATCACCAGCTCGATATCACTTCCTTTTTCGTAGCCAGGCGCGGCGGGCTGGCCAGGAAGCGACTTGGGGAGCGACTGGTGGCAGGTCGTGCAGCGGTCGAACCGCCGGACGTAGCTGAAGTTGTAATTCTGCTCGAGGTCCTTCGACCAATAATTGTCGATTTTTCGCGGTGTACCGAAGGCATCCAGGATCGGGAAGGTCAGCCATTTCTTCCCGAAAACCCAGGGATAGCGATCGCCCGTGGCCCAGGTTTCGCGCTTCTCGACATACGCCGTTTGCAAGCGCACGAGCTCCACCCTGGCATCTTCCTCCTTCTTGCGGGCGACGTCTTCGGCCGCCGTGATCTGCTTGAGGGCCCTTTCCATCTCGCGGCGATACCAGCCGAGCCGCTGGTAGTCCTGATTCAATTTGTGCCAGCCAGTTGGCTTGTCCGGATCAGGATCCCCCAGCAACTCGTCCACTACCTTCTGGCGGGCCGCGATCTCCGCGGGTGTCAAACCGTCACGAATCGCGAGGTCTACGTCGGCCTTGGCGGCGTCGATCTCGCCATTTCGCACTTTGCGGTAATTGAGCGCCTTATCTTCGTCGATCCGGGCCTGGTTCATGTACCCGCGAAGGTCGCTCAGCAGGCTCGCGCGACGGTCTTTTGCCTGCTGCACCTCCCGCTTGGCTGCGGTCGCCGCCTTTTGGGCAGCCGTTTGCAATTCGGCGTCGCCTGGCTTGGTTTCCAGAGACTTGGCGGCATCGTCGGCCGCTTGCTGGGCGGTGCCGGCCTTTTCGGCCTGCTTGTTCACGTTCTCCCAGTTCGTCGTCAATCGAGTGATGGAAACGCTGCGTCTCTGCTTCTCGGCGTAGCCTTCGAGCTGCTTGAGAAACTCCTTGAACGGGGTTTCGGGAATCGGTGCGGCCGAGGCCTGGGAAAGCTCGGCTTTGTACTTCTCGTGCTCGGCATACGCGGCGGACGACTCCACCTCTTCTTGCCGCATCACGTTCATCGCCTGGTCGATGTGCAGCGTCTGGACCTGGTAATCCTTCCACGACCGCTCGTGGTCGGCATAGAACATCCAGATCGTGGTCAGCGTCAGGATCACGCCGGAAACCGCAAAGATGCGGTGCATGAGCGCCTGATTTCGCCAGGTGGTTTCAGTAGCGGGCATACTTTCCGTCTCCGCTTGCGCGGACGATTTGTAGTAGGCACACTCCGTGTGCCGTCCGTTCTACAGCACACGGAGTGTGCCTAATTCGTTAAAAATTGAGCAGGTATTCCGGCATCGAAATGAAATACTTGAGGTTCACGCTCCACCGCCCCACCATCTTGATAGGCAAGAGCAGCATCGTCAGCAGCAAGTTGGTCATCACCATGTAGCGGATGAACCCCATGCGGATGAACAGATTTTGGAAGAACCGGCTCATCACGACCAGAAGCGGCGGCACCATGGTGAAATAGCCGATGACGAGCAGGAAACCAGGCGATTCGCGAAGCAGCGCATAACCGAGCTTGACCGTGTCGCTGGCCCCTTCGGGCGGTTTGGGCCGGCTGCTTTGCATGACGTCGATCCAGAAAAACTCCGACAGGTCCTTGTTGTTGAGCGCCTCGACCTTGTGGGCGTCCCAGTGTTCGTATGGTCCAAAAAAGTTCCAATTGGGGCCGCGCAGGAATGTCCCCATCACGATTAGCGTCACCCACAGCACCAGAAAGCCGAACTGAAACGTCAGGTACGCGAACTTCCGCTGATCGATCGTGAAATAGCCGTTGCCCGCCTTGTTGAAGTCGATGAACGGGATCGCCATCAGGCCGAAGATCACCATGCTGGGCAGCACCACGCCGGCCATCCACGGATCGTAGTAGACGAGCATTTCCTGAAGTCCCAGGAAGTACCACGGCGCCTTGGAGGGATTGGGCGTCTTGACCGAGCTGGCCGGCTCTTCCAGCGGCGCCTTGAGCACGATCGCCCAGACGATCAGGAATGCCGTCAACGCCACCATGCAGATCAGCTCGGTGTAAACAAGGTCGGGCCAGACAAGGACCTTTTCCTCGTCGAGCTTTTCCAGCGGCGGCAGACCCTGTCGAGCCCGCTCGTCGTTTTGCACCGCTTTCCAGGCCGCCAGCCACGTAAAGAAGCCGAGCAGAAACACCATGCCGACGATCGGCACGTTGTCCGGCTTCATGACGATGGCCGCGAAGCTGGGATTGGTCATCGACAATCCCATCAGCAGCAAAGCCAGATTGAGCATGGCCCAGGCGACGGGCGGCTGCACGAAGAATTTTCGGAACCAGAACAGAAACAGGAGTATCCCCAGCGTCCCCCCCATGTAGATCTTGGGATCCATGGCCCAGTTGACGCTCGAGCGCACCGACAGCGGAATCGAGATCTTCTCCATCCAGTAGACGTCGCCGCTGTAGGCAATTGGCGAAATCAGGATGAAGAAGATGGAAACCAGCAGCCAGACCAGCGATGTGGTGAACGGAATCTCGAGAACGGGGATATCGAAGAACTTCCTGTCCCGCCCCGACTGCCAGATCAAGTAAGCAGCCAGGCCGTTGGCGATCGCCAGGAACAGATAGTACGAGCCGAGGAAGCCCGAAATCTGCTGGAGAAAAACGTCGTAGGGAACGTGACCGTGCATGTTTAAGTCCTAATGACCAGGCACCAATGACCAATGAAAACCTTGATTGACATTGGTCATTGGGATTTGGTCATTGGTCATTCGTAAATCGCTGATTCCGCTACAAAGGACCCGAAATCCCGCCGTCCTTCCGCACCCGCCAGAAGTGAATCGCCAACAGCAGCGCCGCCGCCAGCGGAATGGCCACACAGTGCAGGACGTAAAAACGGTTCAGCGTCTCTTCGCCCACGAACCGCGCAGCAAGCAGTCCAAACCGCGCGTCGGAGGCGTTGGTGATCATGTCGATGCCGTCAATCGATAGCAATTGGTTACCCGGCCCTTCATAGCCGAGAAACGGTGTGGCCCGAGCCATGTTCGAGCCGACCGTGATGGCCCAGATAGCCAGTTGATCCCACGGCAGCAAATACCCGGTAAACGACAGCAGTAGCGTCAACAGGAGCAGGATTACTCCCACGACCCAATTGAACTCCCGGGGCGGCTTGTAGCTGCCGGTCAGAAACACGCGATACATGTGGAGCCAGACCGTGATCACCATCGCGTGCGCCCCCCAGCGGTGCAGTTCGCGGAGGATGCCCAGGCTCGTCACGTCGCGCAGTGCCAGGATGTCGTTGTACGCCCACTCCAGCGTCGGGCGGTAATAGAACATCAAGAGCACACCGGTGATCGTCTCCACCAAAAACAGGAAGAACGTCACGCCCCCCATGCACCAGGTGAAGCTGAGGGCAATCCCCTGCTTCTTGATCGATACTGGGTGCAAATGCAGAAAGAAATTCGTGAGCATCACGACCACTCGATTGCGTCGATCGAGCGGCGCGGGGTGGCGAAAGATGCTTTTCCAAATCTGCGATTCGCGGATGATTTCGCTCAGAGAAGCCATGGGAAAGGAGAGGTCCGTCAGTGGCGGGTTGTCTTGCCGAATGATTTTCCGCGATCGAGGAATCTGGCGACGGGTATCGCCCTATACGGGGGTGAACGATGCCGGGTCTTTCCACTGCCCCAGCTCCTGCTGGAACGTGCGGCTCTTATCGACCAGTAGCTGCCCGTCATCCGCCAGGCTGATGGCATACCGCTCCAGCGGCCGAGGCGCAGGGCCTTCAAAATTCACACCGTCCTTGTAAAAGCCGCTGCCGTGACACGGACATTTGAACTTCTGCTCCGCTTCCAGCCAGTTGGGGGTGCAGCCCAGGTGCGTGCATACGGACTTGAGGGCGTAAATCATCGGCTGCCCTTCGAATTCATATCGCACCAGCCAGATGCCGAACTGCGGAATGAACTTGGTCTCCACTTGCCCGGGAGCATACGTGTCGGGAAAGCCCACTTTGAATCGCGTCGGCGGTTCAATGAGGATGTTCGGGAACATGAACCGAGCCAGCCCCAAGAGCCACATCAGGTGCGTGATCACCAGCGACGAAAATCCAACCGCCAGCGAAGTGCCAAAGGCAAAGCCGACTGCCGCGGAAACCGCCGTCATGAAACCGCGCCGCGTCTGCACTGCCGGCGCTGCCGCGGCAGCCGCCGGTTGGGGCCGCGCATAGTCCGGCTTGGGCGGCATCGGCGGCACTTCGATTTTTTTCTTGGCCGGAGCTGGGGGAGCGGCGAGACCTTTTGCCGCCGCTTCGGACTTGGTCATCGGGCCGGGCTTGGCTGACTTGCGCGCGGCAGCCAGGATGCTGGCGGTTTCTTTTGGCGCGGCGAGCGCAGCGGGCGCGGCCTTGGCGGCAGCGGGAGCAGCGGGCCTTTCCGCGGCAGGCTTGGCGGGTGCTGTCGGCTTGGGCGCTGGTGCAGGTGCCGCCGCCGCCGGCGCTGCGCCACCCGCTTTGCCGACGCGAGCGGCTGCGAGAATTTCAGCCATGCTCATCTTGCCGGCCGGTTTGGCGGCAGATTTGGGAGCAGCGCTGGCGGCCGCTGGAGTCGCAGCAGCCGTTGGTGGCGCGGGCGCTGCGGGAGTTTCGCTGGGCGGCGCAGCGGCCGCCGACTCGCTGTCGGCAGGTGCGGCGGGCTTGGCTCCCCCCGACTTGTTAGCGCGGGCGGCTGCCAGAATTTCCTCAACCGACATCTTCTTGGCCATAGGAAGACGCCCAAGTCCAAAAAACCGCAAGTTGGGTCAAATCAAGATTTTGCCAGCCTGAGGCTTCCCGGATTCCAAGTCGCAAATCCATCTGCAACAATGAGTTGCGAACTTAGAGACCACTTACGGCCAGCCTTGTGATATTTTTCACGAACCCTGTCTACCATGTTTTAGCCCCCGCAGACCTTTTGTCAACTACCCGCACCGTAAAACCTTGCAGGGAAGTAACAAACGACCAGCACAGCGGCATTATGAAGGATCCATTTACTTGTGCCGTGCAACCCTGTTTGCCAACATGAGCGCGTGCGCGGTTTTGAAGGACGGGGAAGTCGCGTATCGTAACGCTGGCCTACGTACCTGTGAAGATAGCGGAGCAGCGTTTCACTTCTGTCAAACGGGGTTGTGATCCGCTAATGACGCCAACTACTACGGTTTTGACTTGTCGCCTATATTCCCCCTGGTAGGACCCTCGCACTGGATGGTTCGTCGCGCATGAATGTGCTCGTTGTCGGCAGTGGCGGCCGCGAACACGCGCTGGCGTGGAAGCTCAAGCAGAGCCCGCGCATCGAGCGCGTCTTTGTTGCACCAGGAAATGCCGGCACGGCCGCCGACGCCACGAACGTCGCTATCTCCGCCGACGACATCGCCGGCCTCATCAAGTTCGCGCAGCAGAACCGCGTGGACCTGACGATCGTCGGCCCGGAAGCTCCGCTCGTGGCGGGGATCGTCGACGCGTTCCAGGCCGCCAGGCTCCGCATCTTTGGGCCGTCGAAAGCGGCTGCCCAGCTCGAAGGGAGCAAAGTCTTCTGCAAGAACCTGCTCCACAGCGCCAACGTCCCTACCGCCGAATTTCACGTCTTTCGGGATGCTCAAAGCGCCACCCGCTTCGTCCAGGATCGTTTTCCCGATCCCAATCAGCACGTGCCGCTGGTGGTCAAGGCCGACGGTCTGGCGAGTGGAAAGGGAGTGGTCGTCTGCTCGACGCAGTCCCAGGCGCTCGAGGCCATCGATCGGATCGCTCTCAAGCGGGAATTTGGGACGGCCGGCAAACAAATCGTCATCGAGGAGCGGCTGAATGGACAAGAGGTGAGCATCCTGGCGATTACCGACGGCCGCACGATTCTTACGCTTCCTCCCGCCCAGGACCACAAGCCCGCTTACGACGGGGACACTGGGCCCAACACGGGAGGAATGGGGGCCTACTGCCCAGCCCCGCTCGTGGACGACGCCATGCTCGGCTGGATCGAGGAGCACATCCTGGTGCCGACCGTGCACACCATGAAGCGGTCGCGGCAGCCGTTCAAGGGGGTCCTGTATGCCGGGCTGATGGTCACCCATCAGGGGCCAAAGGTGCTGGAGTACAACGTCCGCTTTGGCGACCCCGAATGCCAGCCGCTATTGATGCGTCTGCAAACCGACCTGGTGGACGTTCTCGAGGCGACGATTGACGGGCGGCTGGACGAGCTGCCGCCGCTGGCGTGGGATTCCCGACCCGGCGTATGCGTGGTCATGGCATCCGAGGGCTATCCTGGAAACTACGAAACTGGCAAGGTCATTAGCGGCCTGGAAGATGCCGCTCAGCTTCCCGACGTGAAGGTCTTCCATAGCGGTACGAAAATCGTGGACGGCCAGATCGTCACCAGCGGCGGCCGCGTGTTGGCGGTCACTGCACTGGGGAACAACATTGCCACCGCCAAGTTCCAGGCTTATACCGCCGTCAAGTGCATTCGCTGGCCTGGCGCCTGGTGCCGCAAGGACATTTCGGACAAGGCGCTGGCACCGCTCAAGCCGGAACCCAAGCGGAAGTAGCCGAAGTCGTGAGACTTCGGAAGTCTCACAACCTCCGCTACGAGGATTCTCATGAAAGGCCCCTACGAACGGCTGAAATACGATCTGCGGCGGCTCTGGGAATGCCCACAGTGCCGCCGCCGCGAGCGCACGGACGGTGCCGTGACGTTCAGGCAGTGCGCCTGCCAGTCGAAAACGGATGGCGGGCAGCCGATCGCAATGCTGCTGCTGGAGGAATCAGGCCACCGCACCGTTCCGCCCATCGTCCCGAAGATCAATGATGAGCCGCCCACCGTGACTGCCAACGCCGAGCCGCTTTCGAAAACGGATGACTCATTTTCAGAACCGCCGGCAGTCGAGCCAGCGGCATCCGACGCTGGTCAGCCGCCGGACGATTCGTCCAGCTCACTCCCGCCAGGGTAGGTCGCGTCGCGCTAGCCGATTATTTCCCGCCGCCGCAGCATCGCGTCAGCCGGAATTCGCCCGAATCTTTACACGAGCTGTAGCTGGCCGTGAAGCAATCCCCAGAGGCGACCGCTTCATAATGGAACCAGCCGAACATCCGCCCTAAATACGAGTCGCCCGACAGCCGGACCGTATCCCCTTCCTCGACCGCGTTCAGCACGACGGAGTAGTGAAACGGAAGCACTTTGAAAAACCGGCCGCGGAATTCGACCTGATACTGGCTGTCACTGATTCGGCAAAACGTCGCCCGCAGCGGTCCGGTGTGGCCGGTGGTCACGCTGTCCCACTGCCCCGACCACGCGCCGCTCAAATCGGCAGCCAGCGTTTCGCCGCCGATCAGGACGACCGCGACGATCGCCGCCAGGAAAAAGAGCCGGCGGCACTCGCGCAAATTGTTCCTCATGGTGCAAACTCCCAGTGTGTCTCAACGATGAAGTGGCGGGCGCTACATCGACTTGTGGCCCCTTTCCATCATAATTCGCGCTCCCTTTCTGTCTCCTGTCGCCTGCCCGCTACTTCCGCTCGTAGACGCCGGTCAGCTCCCCCTTGGCAACCACGTGCCCCGCGAGCTTTTTCTCCAGTGCGGCCGCCGTCGCCAGGTTCGGCGCCAGTTCGATGTGCGAATCAACGGCATAAACGGTATAAATGTACCGATGCCGGCCGTGCCCTGGCGGCGGCATTGGTCCGCGATAGCCAACGTTCCCGCTCGACCAGGAATTGAGCCCCTGCCGCCCCTTCACCGGGGTCTGTAGAACGGCGGTCTTGGGCAAGTCCGCCGGCAGGCTCGTCACGTCGGCGGGAATGTTGTAGAGCACCCAGTGGTACCAGGTTCCGACGGGTGCATCGGGATCGTGAACGATGATTGCAAACTCCTTGGTCGCGGCCGGCGCGCCCGACCAGGCCAGCGGTGGCGACTGATCGGCGCCTTCGCCTGAATGCTGCTTGGGGACCGCATCCCCTTCTTTGAACGCTACTGAATTAACAGTCAGCTTCGCCACGTTAGCTTGACCCGTACTCATGGCGTCTCCTCCCTGGCCGCAACCGGCGACAATCACGAATCCGACGACGATCGGCAGTTTGCACTCGCCCATGTTGAAATTGTAACGCCCTTTTGGGCTGGCACAGCGTCTGCTGGATGCCGTGTCCGTCAGGGCAGGTCATAATGATCCCGCGCCGCCAACTTCGCCGGCAATCCATCCCAGGAGCCCGCCATGACGATCGCGCATTTGGCTCGCATGACTTGCGCAATCTTGACAATTCTTGCCGCCCTGTTTGACGCCGGACTGAATGCTGCCGCAGCCAGTGAGCCGCAGCCACCCAACGTCATCTTCATCCTCGCGGACGATCTCGGTTACGGCGATTTGGGCTGCTACGGCCAACAGCGAATTCAAACGCCGAACATCGACCGGTTGGCCAAGGAGGGTTTGCGATTCACAAATTTCTATGCCGG
>DASRJP010000171.1:0-3935 GCA_035649415.1 Pirellulaceae bacterium
CGCTCACGCCGAAGCGTTGCAGACCGAGGCCTTCGGCAACGCCTCGCTGCTGGTGATTACCGAGACAGCGGAGCAACTCGGCCGCGCGCTGGGTCATCTGGAAGGCAACCTCACCGGCTGCATCTATTCTGACACCGCCGGCAGTGATGACCAACTCTATCAGCAGGTCGTCCCGCAGCTCCGCCAGAAGATCGGCCGGTTGCTCAACGACAAGATGCCCACCGGCGTCGCCGTCAGCCCGGCGATGAACCACGGCGGCCCCTATCCGGCGACCGGTCATTCCGGCTTCACCTCCGTCGGCATTCCCGCCGCGATGCGTCGCTTTGCTATGCTCGCCTGCTACGACAACGTCCGACCCCATCGTCTTCCGTCGGCACTGCGCGACAAGAACCCGACCGGGAAGCTTTGGCGGAGTATTGACGGGCAGTGGACCACGGGAGATGTGGGGTGAAAGGCCGCCGGCTCCTCTTATTCGGAAAACGATCGGGGAGATCAGCTTTAGAAGTGAGCTGATGGAGTTTGTCGCGTTCGGGATTCTGCACTCCGCCCAGCGTGTGGCTCGTTCTGTCCGGCGAAAGAGCGGCTGCAGCCCCGCACAACCCGCGCAGCCGGACCTGCGACTTGACTGGCGCTTCGCCTGACCGATGCTTGGTGCAGCGGAGTTTAGCGATGGCTATGGCAAAACGGCAACAGCGGCGGCGCAAAGTGAACTGCCAGGAACATGGCGACTCGCGTCCGTGGGTAATTTGCCGCCATTTGCGCGAGGGCCAGCGGCTGGGCTACCACCGGGTCGAGCCCGACCCGGATTTCGAGCCCACGACCGTGATGTGTAACGCTTGCGCGCGGATCTTGCTGGCGGAGGACGCCTGGAACGACCGCGTCGGGGAATTCGCCGACTGGACCATCTATTGCGAAAAGTGCTGGAAGCGCGAACGCCGCCGCCGCGGGCACCGCATGGTGTGCCGCGGACGCTGCAAGTCGGTGTAGCGCCGAATGGGACGGGCAGCCACCACTCACCACCTAAAACAGCCGGTTGTACCCATTCAGCGCCGCCACGCGGTACGCTTCGGCCATCGTCGGGTAGTTGAACGTCGTGTTGATGAAGTACAGCAGCGTGTTGCCGCTGCCGGGCTGAGACATGATCGCCTGGCCGATGTGGATGATTTCGGCCGCGTTCTCACCGAAGCAGTGGATGCCGAGGATTGCCAGCGTCTCGCGGTGGAAGAGGATCTTGAGCATGCCGACGCGGCGGCCGGTGATCTGCGCACGAGCCAGACTCTTGAACTGGGCGTGGCCGATCTCGTAGGGGATCCCCTCGGCGGTCAGCTCCCGCTCGTTCTTGCCGATCGAGCTGATCTCGGGGCTGGTGTAAATGCCGGTGGGAATATCTTTGGCCAGGAGCCTCGCGCACTCGTCGCCGGCGATGTGCATGGCGGCGGCCCGCCCCTGGACGTAAGCCGCACTGGCTAGCGACGGGTAGCCGATCACGTCGCCGACGGCATAGACGTTGGGCACCTTCGTGCAATACCGGTCGTCCACCTCGAGCTGGCCGCGGCTGTTGGGTACGAGACCGACGTTTTCCAGTTTGAGGCTGTCGGCATTGCCGGTTCGGCCGTTGGCCCATAGCAGGATGTCGGTCTTGATTTTCTTGCCGCTTTTGAGATGCAGCACGACTCCGTCGTCTTCCCCTTCAATTCGCTCGTACTCCTCGCCGTGGCGGATGAGCGCCCCCCGCTCGCGAAGGTGGTAGCTCAGCGCATCGCAGATTTCGTCGTCGAGGAACTCGAGCAGTTGCTGCCGCGTGTTGATCAGGTTCAGCTTGCACTCCAGGTTGCGAAACATCGAGGCGTATTCGCAACCCACGACGCCCGCGCCGTAGATCGTCACCGACTTGGGCGTATAGGTCAGGTTGAGGATCGTGTCGCTGTCGAAAACCCGCGGGTGATTGAAATCGACGTCGGCCGGGCGATAGGGACGGGAACCAACCGCGATCACGACGTTGTCGGCAGTCAGCCGCTCGCACGCCCCTTTGTCTTCGCCGACCGAGATCGTGTGCGGATCGATGAACTGCGCCCGGCCGAAGTAGATCGGCACTCGGTTCCGCTCGTAAAAGCCGCGGCGCATTTCTTCCTGCTGCTGAATCACGCCGCCAGCGGTCTTTCGCAGTTCGGGAAAGGAAAGTTCGACGGACAATCCGGCCTGCCGGTACAGCGGGTTCTTGTTGACCTCCAGCATCTGAAAGATGGCAAACCGCAGCGCCTTGCTGGGGATCGTGGCCCAGTGGGTGCAGCCGCCTCCGACTCTGGCAAACGCTTCCACGGCGGCGACCTTCAGGCCGTGCTTCGTGGCCTGCATCGCGGCCCCTTCGCCGCCGGGGCCGGTGCCGATGACGATCAGGTCGAATTGGTGTTGCGACATGAAGTAGGACGGGATTCCTGGTCCGTCTCCAATCCAGGACGGGCTGGATACCCGTCTTGCCTGGTCAGTCCAGTTTCCAGAGTTGCCGCGCCAAGCGGCGGTCGTCGTCACTGAGCTGAGCCAGGGCTTCGCGTGCCTCGCGCCCCAGACGCTCGGCCTCGGCGGTTTTGCCGCCCAGCGCCATTGCCGCGGCGACCGACCCGAATACGCTCACGCGGTCGAAGGGCGTTGCTCCCTCTGCATGCGATAACAATTCCAGGGCGTGGTAGGCATAGCGAAGGGCGCTTTCATCGTAACCAGCAGCAACGTGACAGCTCACCAGCAGCACCTGACCGCGGAGAGAATTGAGCACGGTCCCGACTTGCCGCCAGTGATGCACAGACGCATGCGCCGCATCAATCATCCGCTCGGTCTCTTCGGCCGTGCGCGCCGGTAGCTCGCAGAGGTCCCACGCCGCGTTGTTCAACTCAACGGCGAACCAGCGGTGGGCTTTGGCCGGATCGAACGGCAATTCGGCCATGGCGGCTCCCTTACGGCTCGAGCAACTTTCGCAGATGGAATTGGAACTTGCCGAGTTTACCTCCATAGTTTCCCGCGCCAATCTGCACCACGCCATCGCCGGCTGCGGCATTCATCGCGGCAGCCATCGCCGCGGCGACAGCCGCCTCGCTGACGCCGTCGATGACGATCTCGTAGGCGCAATTGGCGTCGGGATGCAGCTTGCTCTCCACGCGGCCGCGAAGCGTCGGGCAAAAGGCGTCGGCCGTGGAGGCCTTCAGTCCCTTGTATCGCGAGCCCACCTTGCTGCCGCTGCGAGCGACGCCGCCGGGAAAGGGGGTGATGACGCCGTCGAGCTTGGCTATCGCTTCGACGCCGCGGCGGGCGGCGGCCAGCCCCTGCGCTTGCGTCACGGTCTGGAGAATGATGTTCCCGCCGGCAACGCCGCGCTCGACGCCAACCGTGTCCTGCACCAGGAATTCGCCGTCCATGACCGGAATCCGCCAGTAACGAATCCCGCCGACTTGCTTGCTCTTTTGAAAGCCGTCGCCGAAAAAGCGGATGTGCTTGCCCAGGGGTATCTTGGCCTCGGTGCGGTCAAGCCCGCTGTAAACGGCCGTCGATGGGCAAGTCATCAAGCACTGTCCAACCCGGTTTGGGACGCTTTTGGCCAGGGCGTCGGTTGAGAAGCCGAATACCAACAGACTCACGCCGATCCGGCCGTCGGGCGTAGCGCTGGCCTCGAGGTATCTCTCCACGCCCGTCTCCGCATCGCACGCAATTACCGATGAGCTGTACCCAGTGAATTCTCTCACCGCCGCATCCAGCCAGTGCTGGTCGGCGGCCGTAACGATCAAACGCGCGAAGCGCATGCCAAAAGCCTCGGCAAATGTATCGTCGATCAGCGTGTTTCCAATCTGCACTGGCACGCTCCGCCAGGGAAATCAGGAAGCTAGGATGGGGTGAGTCCAACATAATGACGGCCGCACGCAAGGCTGCCAAGGTGCGGTGCAGCAGGG
>DASRJP010000172.1:0-6289 GCA_035649415.1 Pirellulaceae bacterium
CGCGCAACTTCATAAGCTGCGGCGAGATCTCCAGCGGCGTGACCTTCATCTGCACCTCGCGCACCGAGTCGGGCTGCCAGGTATGCTCCACCACCCACAGCGACTGCGGCCACAGACCATACAGCGCGATGCGCCGGGCCAGCTTTGCAGGCACCTCGTGCGGCACACCGACTCGCGGGTTCACCGGCACGAGAGCGCGACACTCTTCCGCCGTCAGCCACAGCGAGCTGCGCTGCCCCGCCGGCGCGTGCGTGCGAATTCCGCCCAGATCGTCTCCCTCCGGCAAGCGGCAGTCGCCCGCGGCCGGGCATCCCAGCAGCCGGTCGTAAATCGTCAGCACCAGGCCACCAGCCGGCGGCGGCGGCACCGGCTTTTCCTGACCATCCACCTGCGCGGGACGCCGCTCCGCTTCGGGCAGGCTGGCATACGACTCGAGGACTTGCGTCAGGCCGCGGACCATGTCCACCTTGCCGGTCTTGGCATCGTAGGCGTCTCCTTCCAAGAGCCGGCCGGCGGAGGTCATGACGACGAGCTGTGTGGCCTTCACCCAGCCGGTGCCCTCGGTGGGACGCGACTTGGCGACATAAAACCGCTGCCACGCCTCTTTATAGACCGGGTCGTCCATGTTGATGAACCACCCGGGCGCAAAGCAGGCGAACTTCTCGTTGAGCAGCTGAATCGCTTCCTCGGTGTAGATGGCGGAGCCACCTGACAGGTGGCTAGCGGCCGCACTTCAGCACGTCCCCAGCGGCTCGTTGTACCCCGCGCCGCCGGTGTAGCAGATGATAAGCGGCTTATCCTCGGCGGCGGCCTTCTTTCGCGCCGCCACCACGTCGGTCAACCAATCGACCCGCAGGTGTCGCCATTCATTGTCGTGGGGCCGAATTAGCGTATGCAGCTCGCTGAAATTCTCCGGCGTGAGTAGCTGCCTGGCCGGTCGAGCCGATTTTGCGGCCGCAGCATCGTCGGCCCAACCACCCTGCATCCATCCGGACAGCGACAGCAGGATCAATGCCAAAAGCGCCGCCGGCATTCGCTGAATGAACTGCATGGATCTCACCCTCCTGCCGCCGCTAGATCAACTCCAGCACCCGCTCGCGATCATCCAGTATATACATCGGCCGGCTGGCGTAGTCCGGAATCGTCAGCGACGAGTCGATGCCCAGGTGGCGATAAAGGGTCGCCATGACGTTGGCCGGCGTATAGGGCTTCCCCTTGTGCCGGCCGCCGTGAGCGTCGGTCTCGCCGATCACCTGGCCGGTCTTGAAACCGCCGCCGGCCAGGACTGCCGCGCCCGCTTCGGGCCAGTGGTCCCGCCCGTCGCCGCGCGAAATCCGCGGCGCGCGACCAAACTCCCCCCACATCACGACCGCCACGTCTTTTTCCAGCCCGCGGTCGTAGAGGTCGCTGACCAGAGCGTGAAATCCCTGGTCCAGCTTCGGCAATTGGTCGCGGTGGTCGATGAAATTCTTCTCGTGCGTATCCCAGTCGCCAACCTTCACGGTCACGACCGAGACACCCGCCTCCACCAGCCGCCGGGCCAATAAGAAGCTCTCGGCATATTTTCCGTAGCGCTCGCGGGTCGCTTCCCCTTCCTTTTTCAGGTCAAACGCATCGCGAGCCTTGGCCGACGTGACCATCTCCACCGCCTGCTTCGTGAAGGTGTCCATGCCAGCGAACGTGCCGCTGCGGTCAACGTCGCGCCGCAACTGATCGAGCTGGTCCAAAAGCTGACGCCGGTCGTCGAGCCGATCCACGGTCAGTCCCCGCGACAGGCGCAGGTTATCCAGGCCCCGATCGTTGGGAATGAACGGCTGGTGTGCCGGCCCGGTGTAATGAGCCTCGCCGTAGTCGTAGTCGAATGTGCTGACATACGGGGGCACTTCGGCCCGCTCTTTCCGCAGGTAGCTAGCGATCGAGCCGAATGACGGCCGAATGCCACGGCTGGGCAGGCCAGTGAGAATATAGTGCGGCGTGTGATCGCCCAAGTCGTTCGAAAGAATGCCGCGGACGATCGCCAGGCGGTCCATCATGCGTGCTTGCAGCGGCATGTATTCGCAGATTTCGATACCTGGGACGCTGGTGGAAATGGGGGAGAACTCGCCGCGGATTTCGGCCGGGGCTTGGGGCTTCATGTCCCAGCTATCGATGTGGGAGGCGCCGCCGCGCAGCCAGATCCAGATGACGGACTTCTTCCGTCCCTCGCTGGCGCTTTGGGCTGCTATCCCGTCGGACGCCTGGCACTTCTGAAGCCGGAAGACATCCGCCAGCGTCAGTCCTGCCAGTCCTAGCGCCCCAACTTGCAAGACATCACGCCGCGAAAACCCACGCCGGCAGTCGCGCTTCGGCCCGTGCAACGTGAACATGGTCGTCCAGCCTCCAAGCAAGCGGCAAAGATTACAATCCTCAAATCAGCGTACATTGATGGATTGCCCTGGTCAACGTTGGATCGCCGTCGCGATCCAAGCCGCAGATCAGGTCATTGCCCCAATGGGTTTGCCTTCGACAATTGTCATTGGGGAACTGGCGTTCCATTTGCTACCATTTTGGCCTGCCCGGCGGAGGCAGTGCACGGATATTGTTGCCGCAGTTTTGCTTTTGGAATTCCGCAACCCAAGTATGGGCCAGTAATTAACCGATTCAATTTATGGTGCCCGCTCTCAAGCCACTGTCCCATTAAACCCGCTGGCGGCGCGAAAGCGCGCCGCACTTATCGCGACGGCGACCTGTCACCGCACCCCGATGCGCACCATCACCCGCTACGTCGTCTGGGATCTGCTCAAGGTCTTCGGTCTGTTGCTGGTGGGTCTCACGCTCGTGGTCATGGTGATTCTTGTCGGCCAGCAAGCTCTGCGGATGAACCTCGGCCTGTGGCCCACGTTGCGAGTGGCTCAGTTCATCCTTCCGCAGGCTCTGGCGTTCGCCGTGCCCGCCGCCATTCTGTTTGCCGTTTGCTTTGTCTACGGCCGCATGAGCGCCGACAACGAGGTAACTGCCATCAAGGCGCTCGGCATCTCGCCGACGGCCGTGCTCTGGCCGGGTTGCGTGCTCGCTCTGGTCCTGTCGCTATGGGGAGTGTGGCTCAACGATCTGGCATTCTCCTGGGGACACATGGGCGTGCAGAAGGTGGTGCTCCAGTCGGCGGAGGAGATCGCCTATCGCCTGCTGCGGGCCCAGCACACGTATAGCAACAACAAGTTCTCGATCCTCGTGCAGGGAGTCGAAAACCGGGCCCTGATCCGACCGATCATGAACTTTCAGCCCAACAACGACATGCCGGCCTTCACGCTCACGGCCGAGCGGGCCGAACTCCGCTCCAATCTCGATCGTAGCACGCTCAGCGTGATCGTCACCAACTTCGAGATCGAGTCCGGCGGCATTCTCACCATGCGCGATCCTGGAACGCGGATCGAAGAGATCCCGCTCAGCTACGCTTCGGCCAAAGAGGCCCGCACCGACAGCCCGTCACATTTGCCCCTGTCGCAGATCGCCGCCGCCGCGCAGGATCAGCAGCAACTGATTGCCGAAATCGAGGACTCGCAGGCGGGACAGGCGGGCTTCAATCTGCTGCGGGGCGATTTCGATGCGCTGTCATCGGCGTCATGGCAGGGACAGACCAGGCGGCTGGACGAGGCCCGCGAGCGGCTGTACCGGCTTCAGACCGAGCCCTGGCGGCGGTGGGCTGGCGGCTTTTCCTGCCTGTGCTTCGTCCTGGTCGGCGCGCCGCTGGCGGTGCGAATGCGAAACTCCGACTACCTGACAACCTTTGCGGTCTGCTTCGGCCCGATCCTGCTGTGCTACTATCCCCTCTTTGCCTATGGGCTGGAAATGGCGAAGTCGGGCCAGTTGCCGCCCTACGTCGTGTGGGCCGCCAACATCGTCTGCGCCGCCATCGGCCTGTGGCTGCTGCGGAGCGTAGTCAGGCACTAAATCGTGACACAAAACATGTATCAACTATCAAACCTCGTCCAAATCGGAAATTCAAATTCGCGGAGAGCCGTCATGCGTCTGATCGTCCCGGTCGCGACCACATTGTTGCTGCTCGTTGGCCCGGCGATTGCCGCCGAACCCACGCTCGAGCGCGGCACCGTCAACTTCCAGCCAGCGCCCGACGAGTCGCTCGTCGCCGAGCGCTTTCGCCTGCCGGCACACACCTTCGACTACCAGCTTCGTCCGATGGACGTCCCGACCGAGCAATTCCAGATTCTGGAGCTGACCTTTCCTTCTCCGGTGCAAACGCCGCACGAGAAAAACAACACCGTATACTGTGAGTACTACCGCCCCAAGCACGACGTCACTGGCGAGAACAAAAAAATGCCGGCCGTCATCGTGCTGCACATCCTCGGCGGCGATTTTCCGCTGGCGCGCATGTTCTGCAACGCGCTGGCCCAGAAAGGCGTGGCGGCACTCTTTTTGAAGATGCCCTACTACGGCCCGCGCCGCGATCCGGCCGTCAGTCGCCGCATGGTCAGTCCGGACCCCAAGGAGACCGTCGAAGGGCTGACGCAGGCGGTCCTGGACATTCGCCGGGCCGCCGCCTGGCTCGGCTCCCGCGAAGAAATCGACGCCAAGCGCCTCGGCATCTTTGGCATCAGCCTCGGCGGCATCACCGGGGCGCTGGCCGCGACTGCCGAGTCGCGGCTGAGCAACGTCTGCCTGCTGCTGGCCGGCGGCGATCTGGGGAAAGTCGCTTGGGACTCACCCGAGCTGGCTATCATCCGCAAGCGCTGGCTGTCCGGCGGCGGCACTCGCGAGGAATTCGTGACGGCCCTTCGGGAAGTTGATCCCGTCCGTTATGCACGCAGCATTAGCGGCCGCCGCATCCTGATGATGAATGCCGCGAACGATGAAGTGATTCCCAAGGTTTGCACCGAGTCGCTCTGGGAATCTTTCGGTAAGCCGCCAATTCACTGGTTCAGCGGCGGCCATTACAGTTGCATCTGGCACCTGCCAGAGGCGCTGTCGCAGGTGCAGACGTTCTTCACGGCGACGGAGAGTGCCGCGTCTCCGTAAGACGATCCCTCGCCCCGTGGGAGAGGGTGGCCGAAGGCCGGGTGAGGGCTGTCCGCCGCATTGGTCACGGGCACCGCCGCGGAGCGGTGGTCGGCTTGGTCATTGGTCATTTGCCCGGCCGTCCCCGACCACCCGCTGGAAGACCGCTCCGTCCCCGGCCCCGAAGCGCAACTGCGCCGGCCAGTCTCGACGGGGGGCAGGTTTAGTAAAGCCACACTCCGTCATGCCGACTTCTTGACGACCATCCGTGCTGCCGCCAGTGCGGACCGGCGAGCACCCGGTCCATCGGCAAGCGGCCCGCCAGCACCGCTGCCGCGGCTGGCCTCAGGTCCCAGCTTTTGATTGAAGTCCTGGGTGTCTCGGCATACACTACTCCCCACTGATCGTCCCGCAAGCATCGGTAGCGAAAGGTGAACGTACTTATGCGCAACAACTCTTCGGCACGCTGGCTCACGACGTGGTGGATGACGCTGGGAGTTCTCTGGTGTGCCAGCTTGAACAGCGGCACTTCCATCGGAGCTGAGAGGGTTACAGTTAGCGACCTCGAATCCTACTCCAAGGCTTACCGGTCCTTTCACGACAAGTTCAAGCGGGCGCCCGACTCGTGGGACGAGCTAGCGGAGGCCGGCCTGGCGAAAGGATTGAAAGCGAAATTCGAAGGCAGCCAGTACGTCGCCGTTTTTGGAGTTGGCTACGCCGGCATGCGAACTGGCATAGACAGGTTCCTACTGGCCTATCCGAAAGATGTGGAGAAGCGGGGAGGACTGGTAGCTACGGCGGCAGGAAAGGCCGCGACGATGACCCCCGAGGATTACCAGACGTATCTGCGATTGGAGTTTGATTCCCCAAAGTTGGATTTCCCGCGAGCCGGGCTAGACGCTGCTGTGCGCGCCTTTAAGTCCCCCACGCACCAACTGATTGCGGTCAAAGATGACGAAAAGATTGCCGCGGGAGACAAGCTCTGGGCGGTGGGTCCCGCCGGAAAGATGGCGGAATTTGTGGTGCGCGAGGTCTTATCCGATGGGAAAATTCGAGTGAGCGCCAAAAACTTTCAGGCCGGCTTTCGCCTGGATTACGCCCGGTGGCAAGTCCGCCGGTTGACGCCCGTGAAGGGGGAAACCCAATTGCTCAAGGCGCTGGCCGCCGATTACATGAAGTTTTTTCACGCGCTCAAGCGCGGACCCGATTCGTGGGAGGAACTGGAGGACGCAGGGCTCGCGACTGGGCTGCGTGAAAAACTCACCAAGCTGGATTACGAAGTGCTATTCGACATTGC
>DASRJP010000173.1:0-5883 GCA_035649415.1 Pirellulaceae bacterium
CTTGGCATCAAATGCCACATCTGAACTACTCATTAGAACTAGAAGCATTAAAAGGCGAGTGAACAGTGTACGACGCAGCGTTTTTGCCTTGAACAGTCCTGTCTCAGCTGGGTCTGTGGCGTTGTTGGTTCGCACTTGCCCAAATGGCGATGGCGGTCCCGACGCACCATCGCGCTTTGCTATTAAACACCTGTCCACACAGGGAGTTTCGCTTTTCCGAGAGCGTTCTTGGGAATCCGCCCACGCTCGATCCCTGGCTAGAGCCGCCGGCCTGCATTCCATTCAAAAGTATGAACTACCTGGCCCACGGCTGGCGGTTTGCCGCCGATCCGTATTTCCTGGCGGGGACGGCCGCACCCGACTGGTTGAGCGTCATCGACCGCAAGGTGCGGCTGCGTTCGAAGCGGGCGGCGGAGTTTATCGCCGATGCCGACGCACAATTGGCGGCCGTGGCTCGCGGAGTCGTGCAGCACCATGTGGACGACGCCTGGTTTCATGCGACGCCGGCCTTCAATGAGCTGAACCTGGCATTCGCTCTGGAAGTTCGCGAGGCGCTGCCCGGCGACGAAGGTTTCCGGCCGAGTTTCCTGGGGCACATCCTGGTCGAGCTGCTGCTCGATTCGGCGCTGGCCGAAGAAGAGCCGCGGCGGCTGGACGACTATTACGCGGCGCTGGCCAAACTCGATCCGGCGGCGACCGAGCGGGCGATCTCGCGGCTGGCGACCGTAGCCCGCGACTCCGTCGCGGTCGGCCCGCCACGGAGTGGCGGGCTACGCGTGGCCGCGCTCATACCGCGGTTTGCGGCGGAGCGGTTCTTGTACGACTACCTGGACGATGCCAAACTGCTCACGCGGCTGAACCATGTGATGCGCCGCGTGGGGCTGCCGCTCTTGCCACCTGCGCTCGCTGCGCTGTTTCCCGCGCTGCGGCAGCGCGTTCGCGAGCGGCGCGCGGAGTTGCTGACACCGGCGCCTTAGTTCAAAGTTCAAGGTTGGGACGAACATGAAATACGGCATGAATCTGCTCTTGTGGACCGGCGAATTGCACGACGGCATGATCCCGGTGCTGCACCTGCTCAAGAATCTGGGCTACGACGGCGTCGAGTTGCCAATCTTCAATACGGGCCTGGACTATGCGAAGTGGGGCAGCCTGCTCGACGAGATCGGCCTGGCGCGGACGGCGGTGACGATTCGCACCGCCGACGACAACCCGATCAGCCCGGACAAGGCCACGCGGCAAAAAGGCATCGACGGCACGAAGAAAACGCTCGACTGCTGCGCCGCAGCGGGGGCCACGCATCTGGTGGGGCCGTTTCATTCAGCCCTGGGGCATTTCAGCGGAAAGGGCCGCACGGCGGACGAATGGAAGTGGGGCGTGGAGAGCATGCGGGCCGTGGCCGAGCACGCCGGCAAGGTCAACGTGACGCTGGGGGTCGAGTGCCTCAATCGCTTCGAGACCTACCTGCTCAACACGCACGCCGACTCGGCCCGCTTCTGCCGCGAGGTCGGCCATCCCAACTGCCGCATGATGTACGACACCTTCCACGCCAACATCGAGGAGAAGTGCGTCAAGCTGGCCCTGCACGCCTGCGCCGACATGCTCTGCCACGTCCACATCAGCGAGAACGACCGCAGCACTCCTGGCCAGGGCCTCGTCCGCTGGTGCGAGAACTTCGACGCCCTCCGCGAAATCCAATACAACGGCTGGCTGATGGTCGAGGCCTTCGGCCTGGCCCTGCCCGAGCTCGCCGCCGCCACCAAGATCTGGCGTCGCATGTTCGAAAGCGAAGAGCAGCTCGCCGAGGGCGCCCTGGCCTTCATGAAAGCCCAGGTCGCCAGGCGGTGGAGTTGAGCCGCCGCTATTCGGGCCTCAATCGTCCCTTGCTTGGGGCTGCCGATGCGTTATAGTACAGGTATTGGACTGTCCGCGCGAATACATTCGCTGGGTCAGCCAGTATTTCTCGGATGACTAGTTAAAGAGCAACCCGGCCGGGCCGGGTGGCTTGTTAAAAAGTAAGCCGGCGTGGCGGAATACCTCCGGGTGTTCCGCCACGCCGGTTTTTTTGCGCCCCGGCACTTTCGGAAAGCAGAGCAAACAATGTCGATGACCACGGAAACTTGATGTCCGCGGGCGAATTTCGCCGCGAGATCAAGCGGATCACCGGGCGGGAAGTGCGCGAAGCAGCGGCGGAAGTTGAGCCAGCGACCGGCCCCGTCGTCCATGCGTTTACGACCGGTACGATGGTTCAGATATTTTTGCTGGCGCCGAGCGCGGCAGCGCGCTCCCCGGCCGCCGAACGACCGCAGAAACCACACTGAAACAGGAGCCCAGCCATGCTGGTGCTGTCGAGAAAGAGCCGGGAGTCTGTCGTGCTGGGAGGCGGGGGCGGCCTGCCGCGCGTGCTCAAGGTCACGGTGCTGGAAATCGTCGGCGGCAAGGTGAAGCTGGGCTTCGACGTGGACGTCGACATTCCGGTGAATCGCCTCGAGGTCTGGGAACGAATATGCGCCGAAACTCGGCCCGCGGTTCCGGCGGGAAGACCCTAGGACGATAGGGCGGGCGCGGCTTCGAACAGTGGAGGTTCTAACCATGTCAACGCTTCCGCCAGCGGGCACAGTTCCCTCCCCCAATGGGCGCGGACCGCCGCCGGCGAGCCAACGCACGCCGGCGCCCCGTGGCTCCGGCCGAATTGCCAACCTGCGGTCGCTGCGCGTGCTGATCGTGGACGACGAAATGAAGGTGGCCGACTTCCTGTGCGCGATGGTCTGCTCCTGGGGACACGACGGACGACGAGCCTATGACGCCGCCGACGGCCTGACGGCCGCCCGCACACAGAGCTCGAACGTTGTGCTGCTGGACATCGCCATGCCGGGCATCGATGGATATCAGCTCGCGCAGCAGCTGCGCAGGGAGGCCAAGCTGAAGGGCTGTTTTCTGATTGCCATGCGAGCGGTCGCCGACTGCCGCGGCGGCTCGCCCTGGAGGGAGGCCGATATCGACCTTTTTCTGTCGAAACCGATGGACCTCGAGGTGCTGGCGCAGTTGCTGCAAATGGAGGGAGACCGATTGGACCGGCTGGGCCGGCCTCCACTTGGCGTTTAGCGGGGCGCTTTCGACATGGAGTTCGTTACGAACGCTTCAACAGAAAGTGCGGATGAAAAAAGACCATCTGGTTTCGCGCGGCGACCGGCGGCTCGATGTCGGCCAACGCGTTGTGCTTTGCCGCGGTGCGCTGGCGGGCTTCACCGGCGTTCTCGTGACGACGACAAACCACGGGAAGTGCCTGATTCGAATGGATGACTTGTCGCAGGAAGTGCTAATCAGGATCGACGCGACAGCGGTCAAACGACGAGGGCAGTTGGTCGTTTTGAAAGATTGACCAGGCAGCACCAATTGGGAGGCAGGCGAGGATTTGCCATGCACACAGTTCAGCTCGGAGATCGGGTGCGCGTTCACTATGCCCGGCTGCGCGATCCCGCGGCCGGCGGCAAGCCAACCAGCCGCCGGGCCGTGGAATTCACGGCGGGGACGAAACACATGATTCCCACGCTCAGCCTGGGCGTCGTGGGGATGGTCCAGGGCCAGCACAAGCGGCTCACGCTCCAGCCGGGCGAGGCATTCGGCGGGGTGCAGCCGAAGCTGGTCAAGGAGATCCCGCGATACCGATTTCCCAAGCGGCTCAAGCTGGAAGTTGGCCGGCGCTTGACGGCGGTTCACAGAACTTCCGGCCAGCGCCGGCGCGTCACGATCGTAGAGGTCACGCCCCACTCGGTCGTCGTGGATGGAAATCATCCCTTGGCCGGCAAAGCCGTCGTTGTGGAAATCGTAGTCATTTCCGTCGATTCATCCTCCAGCGCCAATCCGCAAGCCCCCGTTCGACGTGGGCGGAGAGAGTTAGCTTCATACCTGTGACGGAAGCGCCAGCAATGCAATCCGACGATGCCCCGAATCGCGGGCAAGTCCAGACCCTGACGGCCTACGTGCTGGACCTGGAGCTGGAGGTGGATCGCCTGCGCCGCCGCGATCAATTCCTCGAGCAGGAAGCGTGGGATCACGTTCGCCAGATTCTGCGGTTATGCCGCAGTGCCGCCCCGGAGGACGCAGCCGACCGGTTGGCGGCCGTCGCCGAGACGTGTGGTCCTTTCAGCGAATTGCTGCATGACCTGAACGATTCCCCGCTGCCGGCATGCGACCAGGTCGTTGACATCGCCGTGCGGCCGTTGGCCGAACAGGCCTTTCGTTGGCAACAGCGCTTGAGCGGCGCCAATCGCGCCGCCCTCCGGCTCGATCTTGAACCCGAGCACGTGAAGTGGTTCCCGGCTCGACTCCGCCACATCATTGATAACCTGTTTTCCAATGCGCTGCGATTTCGAGATCCCGGCAAGGGCGAAATTCGCGTGGGTTTAATGCTGCGCGCCAAGCGGGATTCCTACGAACTCCAAGTGACCGACAATGGATTGGGAATGTCGAGCGACCAGGCCCAACACGCATTGGAGCTGTCGCATCGCGCCGCACCGGATCGTGCCGCAGGCCTGGGTGTGGGCCTGGCCGTTGTCAAGCTCCTGGTGGAGCAATGCTGCGGGTCGATCTCCCTGACCAGCGGCGAGGGGCAAGGAACGTGTGCGGCCATTTCCCTGCCGAAATATGACGTGGATGACCACGTTGGTTGACGGTTTTTACCCCGCCGGCGAAGCGGCCGTTGCCGGTGCAGTGGACGAACCACATTGCCGGCTGCGGCGTAGCAAACCCCGTGAGGGGCTCCGACTTGCGAAGGCGAATCACCCTGATGCGGGGCCACGAGCGGCGTTTGCCGGCCTGTTGAGCTGGCGACGGAAATCTTTATACTCTTTGCAGTTACGTGGACAGCGGGCAGTCTGGTAAAGAAGCTAACATAAATCACCAGCGATGACTGACAAGCACGACAGGCATGGTCTTGCGGGCGGGCAGGCCCCGGTGAAGGAGAACGGGCAGCCGATGATCGAGGCGATCGGGCTGTCAAAGTTCTACGGCATCTTCGCGGCCGCGCAGGACGTTTCATTCACCGTCCGCAAAGGGGAATTGGTCGCCTTTTTGGGACCGAACGGCGCCGGCAAGAGCACGACGATGAAGATGCTCACCGGCTACCTCGCACCGTCGCAAGGGACGGCCCGAATCGCCGGCCACGACATGTCCACCGATCGGCTGGCGGGGTCGGCCCGGCTGGGGTACCTGCCGGAGAACGGCCCGCTTTATCCCGACGAAACGCCCCATTCGCTGCTGGAGTTTTTTGCCGACGCCCGCGGCATGAGCCACGCCAAAAAGCGCGAGCGGATCGGCACGGTGATCGACCTGTGCGCCTTGGGCAGCGTGATCTACAAGCCGATCAGCAAGCTTTCCAAGGGCTTCCGGCAGCGCGTCGGCATGGCACATGCCCTGCTGCACGAGCCCGACGTGCTGATCATGGACGAGCCGACGGCGGGCCTGGACCCCAACCAGATCGTAGAAGTCCGCAAGACGCTGCTGCGGATCGCCCAGGAACGGACGATCCTGCTCTCGACGCACATCCTTCAGGAAGTCGAGGCGATGGCCCGCCGGGTCATCATGATCCACGACGGCCGGCTGGTGTTCGACGGCTCGACCGGAGACCTGACCCACAAGTACGGCAGCCTCGACAAGGCGTTTCACTCGTTGACGGCGGCCACAGCCGCAGTCCACTAGGCGGCGCTCTGCCGTTTTTTCGACTCTCCCGTTTTTGCCAATACACGCCATGTCCGCGATCCTGTTTGAGCTCTTGAAACTGCTGGTGATCGACCTGCTCTTCGTGGCGATCCTGCTGGTGCTGATCGCGCCGCTGATGCAGTGGAAGAAGGCCGCCTGGGCAGTGCTGAAGCGGAACTTCGTGGG
>DASRJP010000174.1:0-10061 GCA_035649415.1 Pirellulaceae bacterium
GCCGCGGGGCCGGAGCAGATCGAAGAGTATCGCCTGAATCATCTCCAACCGCTGGGCCATGGCCAGGCTCGTCGGCTGGAGCACCAAATACTCGCCATAGCGATCGACAATCAGCCCGGACAATCCATCCGACTCGCTGAAAAACAGCCGCGACGCGGACATGGCCCGCTCCGAGACGACTTCGTAACCAATCTGTTCGCGGAGCAAAATGGCCTGGGCAATCCGACGGCGAAACAACGACTCATCGATCCCTTCGCTTTCATCCCAGGTGAGCAATCGGACGCGGATGCGGCTATTGCCGTTATAAAACCCGCGGGCGATGAACTGCCCCTTGTCGTTGACCAGATCGACGACGGCCCCATCGAGCGATTCATCGGGCGTGGGCTCGACGCGGGCGATGGCCGACTCCAGCACCCAGGGATGGCGGCCGTAAAACGGCAGGGCCTTGCGCGGGCGGAGACGCACCCGGGCCGCGGCCACCGGTGCCGAGGGAGACTCGACCGCTTCGTCAAAACCAGGGGGGCGTGTCACGACCTATACTTCCAGGGCCGGCGGGCGGCAAACCGTCCACGATACCCGCCCGTTGCATTGGGCGGAATGCCGGGCGAAGATCGGAGCATCGGCCGGTTCGGCGGCGACCGCTGCCAGTCAGTGAACTTTTGTGCTGCCGCCGCGACTCATTCTATCTCATCTCGACTTGCACCCCTGGGAGGTTCGTCCATGTTCACAACCCTTGCTGGTCGCCGGCTGTTTCCCGGCCTGCTCGTCGGCCTCGCCGCGCTGGCGAGCACTGCGGCCTGGTCCCAAGACGCCAAACCGGGAGACAAGCCGGCAGAAAAACCGGTCGCATCCACGCACAAGGTCACAGCCAGGCCGCTGAAGGTGGAAGTGTCGCTCAGCGGCGTAATCGAATCGTCGGCCATGCAGGAGTTGGCGCTGGTCCCCAAGGAGTGGCCCCAGTGGCTGCTTGCCGAAGCGGTTGCGCCGGGGACGCGCGTCAAGAAAGGGGACGTGCTGATCAAGTTCGAAACGACGAAAATCGACGAGGCGCTCCGCGACCTGGAGGCGGGGCAGGCCCTGGCGAACCTGGCGCTCGAGCAGGCCCAGAAAGACCTGGCGCTTTTGGAGGAGTCCACGCCGGTGAATTTGGCGCAGGCCGAGCGGGCCAAGAAGATCGCCGATGAGGATTTGGAGCGCTATGAAAAGGTCGAAGCCGATCTGGCGCAGAAGTCCACGGAATTCCAGCTCAAGCTGGCCGCGCAAATCCTGGAATACAACGAAGAGGAGCTCAAGCAGCTCGAGAAGATGTACAAGGCGGACGACCTGACGGAGGAGACCGAGGAGATCGTGCTCAAGCGGGCCCGCAACGACGTCGAACAGGCGAAGTTCCGCTTCGAGCAGACCAAGTCGAATCACGAGCGAAGCCTGAAGTTCGATCTGCCGCGGGCTATGGAGGCTAAGAAAGATGCCGCTAAGCTGGCGAGCCTTGGCTGGGAAAAAACCCGCACGACGCTGCCGCTGGCCCTCTCCAAGCAGAAGCTCGACCTCGAAAAGCTGCTGCTCGATCGCAAGAAGGCCGACGAAAAACTGGCCCAGATGAAGCTCGATCGCGAGCAGATGACGCTCAAGTCCCCGGCCGACGGCGTCGTCTATCTCGGCCGCTGCGTCCGCGGCAAATGGCCGGCCGCCGCGGAGCTGGCCGGCCGGCTGCGAGCCGGCGGCGCGGTGCAGCCGCGGGAAGTGGTGATGACGATTGTCGGCGAAGGAAGTCTATTCGTACGAGCGAGCGTGCCGGAGAAGGATCTGGCCGACGTGCAGCCGGGGACGACGGGCGTGGCAGTGCCGGCCGCATTTAAGAGCAGCCGCCTGGCGGTGGTGGTCGCCGAGGTCTCGCCGATTCCGATCAGCGACGGCACGTTCGAGGCCCGCCTGAATCTGACCGGCAAATGGAGCGAGCCGCTGGTGGCCGGCATGGCCTGCGACGTCAAGCTCGTACCGTACAAGAAGGCCGACGCGATTGCGGCGCCGGCCAAGACGGTCTTCACGGACGAACTGGATGAGACGCAGCGGTACGTGTTCGTCGTGAAGGAAGGAAAACCGGCCAAACAACCGGTGAAGGTCGGACGTGCCAGCGGCGAGCGGCTCGAGATCACCGAGGGGCTTAAGGCCGGCGATGAAATCCTGCTCGACAAGCCAGCGGAGTAGCCGGTCATGAATTTACGATGTTGGCTCTGGATCGCCTTGCTGTTTGCGCCCGCCGATCCGTTGTCGGCACAAGCGCCGGTGCCGCTGGCCGAAGCTGGCCCCAAGCCCAAGCCGGTGGAACCGGTCAAGGCCGAAGAAATCGACGCCGCCATCGCCCGCGGCATTGAATTTCTGCTCAAGGACCAGCGGCCGGAGGGCGCGTGGGGAAGTGCCGAGCGGACGAAGGAACTCAACGTTTATGCTCCAGTGCCCGGGGCTCATCATGGCTTCAAGTCGGCAACCACGGCGCTGTGCATCTCGGCGCTCATCGAAACGGGGGGCGATAAGCCCGAAGTGAAGGCCGCCATCGACCGGGGGGAAAAATGGCTGCTGGAAAACCTGCCTGGCGTGCGGCGGGCCAGCAATGACGCGATCTACAACGTCTGGGCCCATGCCTACGGCATTCAGACGCTGGTGAAGCTCTACCATCGGCACGACGGCGACCAGACGAAGCAGAATGAGATTCGCGAACAAATCAAAAAGCAGATCGATCTGTTGGGTCGTTATGAAACGGTCAGCGGCGGCTGGGGCTACTACGACTTCGAAGCTCATACGCAAAAGCCGTCCGGCTCGCCGACGAGCTTTACGACGGCAACTGCTCTCATCGCCTTTCACGACGCCAAGGGCATCGGCATCGAAGTGCCGCAGAAGCTGATCGACCGGGCGGTGGCCTCGCTGACGCGGAGCAAGAAGCCGGACTTGTCCTACATCTATGGCGAATACCTCAAATATGTGCCGCAGCACCCGGTGAATCTTCCCGGCGGGAGCGTGGGCCGGTCGCAGGCGTGCAACCTGGCGCTGCGGCTGTACGGCGACAAGCAGATCTCCGACGCAGCCATGAAAGCCTGGTTGGAGCGGCTGTTTGCCCGCAACCTGTGGCTCGACATGGGCCGCAAGCGGCCGGTTCCGCACGAGTCGTGGTTCGCGGTGGCTGGCTACTTCTTCTTCTATGGGCATTACTACGCGGGCGAGTGCATCGCGCAGTTGCCGGCTGACCAGCAACCGGAGCTGAAGCACCAGCTTGCGCGGGTGCTCTTGCCGCTCCAGGAAAAGGACGGCTCGTGGTGGGACTATCCGCTGTACAACTACCATCAGCAGTATGGGACTGCGTTTGCGCTGATGAGCCTGAAGCGGTGCCGGATCGACTGACCGTAGCTGTGCAGTGTCAGCCAGAAATAAAATTGTCCGCGATACCTTTGAAAAAGGCGATTAAGCCCACGACGAACAACACCGGCGGAAAGAAGAATATGTAATCGAAAGCGAGCCCGCCGCAAAACCAAACCAGAGCGATCAGCATCATGATCGCACCGCCGCCGATTCCCGCATTGATGCCCCAGCCGCGTCCCTCGTCGGCGGAATTGCTGTAGTACGTCCGGCTCTTGGAATCCTCGTAGCTCGCATTGGCATTGGCCATGTACTCCGATGCCAACGAGGCGTTCGTCGGCCGAGGAATAGTCGGCACATACGGCGCTGGGGCCATAGGCTGGAGCGTGTAGTCCCCCTGCGGCATGGCGTCCGCGAACGGATTGCTGCTGGCCAGTGGTGCGAAATGGCTCGCTGCCGGCAGTGGCGCGAGCCCGGCATCCGACAGCGGCATCAAATCCGCGCCACCACCCAGCGGCGTCAAACTCACATCGGCGCCGCCGGCGGGCGGCAGTGGCGTGAGCAGCGATGGCACCGGCCCAGGCATCGCCGGCCGCTGGGCCGGCATCGCCAGCGGAAACACATTCCCGCAGTGCGGGCACTTGCCCGACTTGCCAATGGCCGCGAGCGGCACCGCCAGCTTCGCCTTGCACTGCGGGCACAGGACGTCGATCTTCTGCTTAGTCGCACTCACGCAAATTCTCGGCGCACCGAGTTGCCGCGAATCAACTTCACGTCGGGACCGAATTGTACATCCGCACGTTCCGCTCGCTCAAGTTTATTGCTCGGCGGACCCGCCCGCCTTCGGCCGGAACCTCTCCAGCCGCTCTTTCACCCCCGGGATCAGCCGCTGCGCATTCTCGTAATACACCTTCCGCAGCACCTCTTCCGGCAAGCCGACGCCGCAGATGTTCCACAAGCCTTGCGGCGGGAACTCCTTCTCGCTGTAAGGAAAGTATTCGTCGTACGTCTCCAGAAATCGCCAGTACAGCCGCAGCCGCTCCTCCGGCCACGGTCCGTCCGTGCCAAAAAGGATTCGGTCCTGATGCTTGAGAAAGAACGCCCGCGCCGTGTACGGCTGTCGGCCCAGCTCGCTGATCCGCGAGGCGATTTCCACGTGCAGGTTGGGACTTTTCTCCAGCCACCGGCTGACGGTCTTCAAATCCTCGGCATTGTTCGCCACGTGCGCCCCAATGAACGTCGTCCGCGGATGCCGCTGGACGACACGCAACAGTGCCGCCAGTAGCTCCTCGCGCTTGGGAAACTTGTCGCCGTGAAAACTCCACTCGGGCCGCCGGTGGAGCTCTTCCCACCGCTCATTCCGCTCGTCGATCGGCAGGAAGAAGGCCGCCGGATCGGCCGTGTGGATCAGCACGGGCATTTTCAGTTCGCCGCACGCCTGCCAGATGGGGTCGAACCGCGGATCGTCGATCGCAATCAGCGAGCCGTCGGCATTGCGGTACGACAGCCCAAACTCCTTGAACAGCTTGAGCCCGGCGGCGTCGCGCTTGTGGGCGTCCTTAAGTTGCTCCACCACACGGCGGACGAAGTCGGGCTGGTTGACGTCCCAGGTGGCTGGCTCGTCCGCTTTCCCCGCACCTTGAAAATCGATGTTTGCAAAGACGACAAACCGGTCCCGATACTTTCCGAGGTATTTGAGATGCTCATCGAACGGATCCCCCAGCGTTCCGTCGAGGCTGACGCAGACCGCCACCTGGTTGCGATCCATCAGTTGTACGTACGCCTCGAGCTGCTCGGGGGAGTGCCGCGTCCGAATGCGAAAGTGGGTGTGGACATCGACGACGGGGAAGCGGGCCCTGGTGAGGTGGTGCTCCTGGACCTTGAGCATCGCCCGCGGCCGAAAGTTTTCCAGCAGGAGCTGGCGGCCATCGCGGCCGTCCAGCGGCAGCTCGACTGAATCCTGGGCTTGTGCCAATGGCGCGGCGCCTAGCAGGAGTGCCGCAGCCAGGCCAAGTGCCAGAACGCACTGGCCACCGCCTGCGTAGGAACCTCGGACCGACGCGGAAGCACAGAACATGGCGACTCCTGTCGTGCGAGCATTCGAGTGCTGCCAGTTGTGATACCATACGCCAAACCCTCGGGCGACCACGTTCCGGTCTTCTCGTCGTCATCGATGTCCTCCGACTACACCCAGCAACAATCCCCGGCTGACGAGCAGCGCTCGAGGGATCTGAGTCTGGCTCGCACCCGGCCGCCAACAGAGGTTCCTGGCTACGCAGCCCAGCGGTTCCTCGGTGCGGGAGCCTACGGCGAAGTCTGGGCTGGCGTGGACAAAAACACGGGCCGGAAGGTGGCCATCAAGTTCTACGCCCATCGCCGCGGGGTGGACTGGTCGCTGCTGTCCCGCGAAGTTGAAAAGCTCGTCTTCCTCTCCGCCGATCGGTACGTCGTGCAGCTCCTGCAAGTCGGCTGGGAGGCCGAGCCGCCGTTTTACGTGATGGAGTTGGTCGAGAATGGGTCGCTTGAGGACCTGCTCAAGGCCCACGGCACGTTCAGCGTCCCCGAAGCGGTCGAGATGTTTCGCGAGATCGCCATCGGACTCAACCACGCTCACGGCCGGGGCGTGCTCCACTGCGACCTCAAGCCGGCCAACATCCTCCTGGACCAGGACCATCGCCCGCGCCTGGCCGACTTCGGGCAGTCCCGTCTCTCCCATGAGCAGAAGCCCGCCCTGGGCACGCTGTTCTACATGGCGCCCGAGCAGGCCGCCTTGGATGCTGTCCCGGACGTCCGCTGGGACGTCTACGCCTTGGGGGCGATTCTGTACTGCCTGCTGGTCGGCAGTCCGCCGTATCGCGACGACGAGACAGTCAAGCGGATTGAAACGAGCGCCAGCCTCTCCGACCGCCTGGCCCGCTACCGCCAGGAGATCCGCTCCGCTCCAGCGCCACAGGATCATCGACAGATTCCCGGCATGGACCGCCATCTGGCCGAGCTGATCGACCGCTGTCTGAGTCCTGATCCGGAGCGGCGGTTTGCCAACGTTCAGGAAGTGCTCGACGCGCTAGCGGCCCGCGAGAAGGCGCGCACGCTCCGCCGCATGACCGTGCTGGGACTCGTCGGCCCGCTGGCCGTGCTGCTCGTGGCTGCGGTCTTTAGTTGGCAATTCTTCGCCAGCGCCATGCGCCAGACGGAAGACGAGAACAAGGCCTGGGCCGGCGAGATCAATAAGTTCGCTGCGCAGCTCGCGGCGGAGAAGGTCACCGGCGAGATCGGCCGCTACTTCCGCATCATCCAGGAGGAAGCATCCCAGGCCGATCTGACTGGGCTGATTCCGCCAGCAGGGGCCAGCCAGCTCTTACCGCCGCTAGCCAATGCCAGTCTCACGCCCGAGCAGCGCGAGCAGGCTCAGGCCGCATACCTGGCAGACGAACCGGCGCGGAGGCTTACCGACTACCTGAAGAAGCAGCTGGGCGTCTACTTGGCCGCGGAAAAACGCGATCGACGGGCGCCCAAATTCGACAGCATGTTCGTCACCGACCGCACCGGGACGCAGCTTGCTGCGTTCTTTGCCGACGACACGCCCAAGGGGATCGGGCTCAACTTCGCCCACAGGTCCTACTTCCACGGCGGCAGTTCCGACCTCGATCGCGCGAACCTCAAGCCCGACGAAGTCCAGCCTATTTCCCGCGCCACGCTTTCCGCCGTATTCAAGAGCACGAGCACCGGCCGTTGGAAAGTCGCCGTCAGCGCGCCAATTTACGAGAACTCCGGACAGGAAAAAACTTTGCTTGGCGTTCTGGTCCTTACGATCAATCTCGGCGACTTCGAGCTGTTTCGCGATGGCGGAATTCAGCGGGAAAATGGCGCCAAGGCCAGCGAGAGCATTGCCGTACTGGTCGATGGCAGGCCAGGACACACCGGGACGATCCTCCAGCATCCGCTGTTTGACGAGATCCGCCAGCGCGGCGGCCGGCTGCCCCCCGAGTTCGTCGAGCCGAAATACCTCGTCAACAAGAATGTCCTCAGCTCCTCCACCGGACGGTTATACGAGGACCCCCTTGCGCAACATCCGCTGGGAATTCCCTTCCGCGGCCGGTGGATTGCCGCCGCGGCCAACGTGGCCGCGCCGCTGGGCGTGACAAGCGACGGAGGCAAGCCGGCCGACACAGGCCTCGTTGTGCTGGTGCAGTCGAGTTACGACTCGGTCGTCGATCCGGTGCGGCAATTAGCCCGCCGCTTCCTATGGAACTTCGCGCTGATGCTGGCGGTCGTCATGCTGGCAGGCGTCGCCGTGTGGCTCTACACCTGGCGCTATTTTCGCGAGCCCGCCGCCGCTGTTCGCCCCGCGCCGGCCAAGAGCACTCCCACCCCGCTGCACGGCGCGGCGACGCTGCCGGCGCCAAAGGGAGCAGGACAGAGAGACTGACGGACCGCGGGAAGGAGTGACGAACCAAATCCCCTTACTTCGCGTCCCCCTTCGGTGCATGTGGCGTCCTACGACCCCGCCACCACGCCGAGCACTCTTGCCGTCCACTGCGGCAACTTCTGCTGAAGGTCCGGAATCATCGCGAAGCTTGTGACGTCGGTGTACGGCTGAAACGTGACCGCCGCGCCGAAGCTGCTGAATTTCCCGTGGTAGCCGCTGCCGAATTGCGAACTTTCGTTGTCTGCACCGGTTACGACGATCACCTGCTGCCGCTTGTGCGCCTCCGAGGCCGCCACGTTGGCGGGCAGGATCTCAAAACCGCGCGGGAAGATGATTAGCGCGCCGCAGTACCGCTGCGGCTGCGAGGCGGCCAGCTCGCCCGCGATCTGCCCCCCTTCCGCCGCTCCCGCCAGCGCCAAGCGGTCTTCCTTCACCTTCAGCTTGTCCGCAAATTTGGCCAGCGCCGCAGCAATTCGCGCTTCGCAAGCCTGCATGTCGGTGGGCCAGGAGAAATGCCGCGGGCCGGTGACGAGCGGGCCGCTGACCGAGAGAAAGGCCACGCTTTGGGTGTCTGCCAGTTGCTGTAATTGGGGGATAAAGCCGTGACTGGCGGAGCAGCCGCCGCTGGGCTGAAGCCAGATCAGCACCGGCAGCGGTGCATCCTGTTTGCCAAGCGGCAGCACAAGCTTGTGATCGTCGATGCTGCTCTTGCTCCAGTGATCCGCGCAGTCGGCAAGGAATTTCCGCACGCTCATCCAGCGGGGGTCGGCGCGCAATTTCTCAAGGCTCGTGTCGCTATCGCATTTCGCCGGATCGACCCCTTCTTGCAGCGCGGCTTCCTGGAGCCAGTAGAAGGCCCGGTCGAGATTTTGTGCCCGGGCTTCGTAGCACGCCATCTCAAAGAGCTGGTCGCCGCCCCGTTCGATGGCCAGGCGAAACAAGTCAGCGGCCAGCCGCGGCTTGTCCTGTGCCGCCGAGACGCGGGCGGAAGACATGAGTTGATCGAGGCCCATCTTGCTCGTATCGATGCCTTCGGAACCGAACTGCGGCACTGCGGGGCGGGCGATCTCCAGCGGCCGCTTGATCGGCGGCTCGGGGATGGCAGGTTTTGGCTCACTAGCCGCCGCGGCCGGGCCAGATGTGCTGGCGGCATTGGCCCCTGGTGTGCCGCCGGACGGACCGGCCGGCGCGGGCGCCGGCGTGCTGGCAGGCGGCTTGCAGCCGGAAATTATTAGCAGCAATCCGGATGCAACAAAGGAAAAGGCCAGAGGCACGCAGCGCATGACAACCTCACAAGGCTTGCGATAAATGGCGACGGGCGCATCTTAAGAAAGAGAAACGGTAAGTGCCACTGCTTCATCCCCGCCACAAGATCTAGCGTCTTACTGCCTTGGCGGTAACCGTCTGGAGAGACGTTGGCAGCAGCGTCTGCGAACTGGTACCATGAGCGGCGGCTGATCCGCAGTCTTCGTCGGGAGCAGTCATGTCCACTTGCCAAACTCGACCGATTGCAGAGCTGGAGAGTGTCAGCCGGCGGCAGATTCTTCAGGCCGGCGTCGCGGCCGCGACCGGCGCAGCGATGTGCAGCCGCATGGCAAGAGCCAGCGAGTCCGCAGCCTCCGGCAAACTTTCCTTCGGTC
This sequence comes from Pirellulaceae bacterium, assembly GCA_035649415.1. Classification (GTDB taxonomy): domain Bacteria; phylum Planctomycetota; class Planctomycetia; order Pirellulales; family Pirellulaceae; genus DATKDU01. Next base: position 9,418 of record DASRJP010000174.1, read on the forward strand.
GGACCAAACACGTGGTCCACATCTACCTCCACGGCGGCGCGCCGACGCAGGACATGTGGGACCTGAAGCCCAATGCGCCCGTGGAAATCCGCGGCGAATTTAAACCCGTCGCCACGAGCGCCAGCGGCATTCAGATTTGCGAGCATCTGCCCAAGACCGCCAAGTGGATGCACAAGGCGGCCATCGTGCGGTCGGTCCATCACAGGGCTGGGTGCCACAACTGCCTGCCGAGCTTCACCGGCAGCGAGCAGCCAGTCGATATCAATTTGCCTGTGCCGCTGGAGACCAATCCGCCGGGGATGGGGGCGATTTGCGAGTATCTCAAGCCGGCGGAGATCGAACTGCCGCATTACGTTGCGCTGCCGACGTGGCTGGGGTGGGGGTTCATCCTCAAGCGGCCTGGACCGTGGGGCGGCTTTCTCGGCTCGCGGTACGATCCGCTCCAGGGCAGCTACGAGCCGGTGCAGAACAAGGAGGTCCCCAAGGACCGCCAGCCGGTGTGGGTCGGCGCGCCCAAGCTGGCTGCGGCCGAGTTGCCCACGGACATTTCCATCGATCGACTCGGCGGCCGCCGCGAATTGCTCACGAGCTTGAATGCGGGCGGCACCGCCGGTGGCAACAAGGCCGAATCGGTCCGCCGCAAT
>DASRJP010000175.1:0-5627 GCA_035649415.1 Pirellulaceae bacterium
CCAGACGGCATGCATTCCTTCCGGATAAATCTTGCGGACGACTTCCACGTCGCGCTCGTGGATGTACTCGTTCCAGATGGTGACGCGGAGAGGAGACATGGGGAAGTGTGCCGGTATGAGTATGGGAGTGTGAGGGTGCGCGGGTATTAGAGCAAATGGCCGATGCCGCGACACCCTCATACCCGCATACCCGCACACCGAGCGGCGGCGCGTTGACAGCCGCCCCGCGGCTGCCTACAGTCAATGACGAGGAGCGAGCCGAACTGAAGCGACCTTTCGCCTGATCTGATGCTCCATCGGCTCCACATTCTGCTGACTCGCCAAGCTCAAAGGGGTGTTGCCCTTTTGACCGCGCTAGTGGTGCTGGCCGGACCCCTCGGCATTCCGCTGCCTCGGCCCGTGATCAAGGACACCAGCCGTCCTTTCCCGTGCATGCACCATGCGTGTGGTTGCTCGACGGCCGAGTCGTGCTGGCACGGCTGCTGCTGCCTGAGCGACCAGCAAAAATTGGCCTGGGCCAGCAAGCACGGCGTAACGCCGCCCAAGGAATTTGCTTCCAAGTCCTCGGCCGCCGGCCAGCACAGCTGCTGCTCGTCCGATACGTGCCAGTCCAGTAGTACCGAAGGGTGCAGCGATTCTCACGACTGGCACTTCGTGCATATCGACGCGGTTCGCAAATGCCAGGGGCTCGGATCGCTGTGGGCCGTTTTGGGGCTGGCATTGCCCCCTCCTGAAAGCGAATCTTTCGAGACCGAGCTGATGTTAGTCTCATGGCTGGCGCCAATGAGCGCCACGCAGGCGACTTCGCCTGCCTTCGATCCGGCAACGCCCCCGCCAAGGGCGTCGATCTAATCGCGCTGACTGCAATCAGGCTGCCTGCATCGGCCCCACGTTGCTGCGCGCTTGTCGCTGCGCCGGGATAGCGGAACGGGTCCCGTCGCGGCAGGCGCGCCGCCTGACGCTCCGAGAAAGGCATAGCCTGGTGGCAGGCTTGCTTTCCGCAGCGCGTCAGCTTCCGGCGCTCTCACGCGACTTTTGCCGGCTCGCTCCTCACGGCACCGGCCGATTGAACGTGGGAGCGCCGGGAACTGCCCGCGGCCTCCCCGATTCAGATCCACTTACTCGGCAAACACAGCCATGAAACGATCCCGCCCCGCCTTCACGCTCGTCGAGCTGCTCGTCGTCATCGCCGTCATTGGCATTTTGATCGCCCTGCTCCTGCCCGCGGTGCAATTTGCCCGCGAGTCCGCGCGGCGGATGACCTGCTCCAATAACCTCAAGCAGATCGGGCTGGCGCTGCAAAACTACCACGCCTCGTGCAACAACTTTCCGGTGGCCCGCAATCCCTGGCCGCTGGTACACTCCTCGCTGTCGCGCCTGCTCCCCTACTGCGAGCAGGAGCAATTGCACAACCTGGTCGATTACCGCGTTCCTCTGTCGGCCCCGTCGAACGTGGCCGCATCCAGGATCCCCGTCAGCTTCTTCATCTGCCCCAGCGACGGTGGCCGCGGCAAAGTCCCCGGCATGCTCGACGCCGGCTCCAATTACGTCGCCAACAATGGCAGCGGCCTCGTCGATTTCGGCCTGATCGCCTCGGGGGACGGCGTCTTCACGCAGATCAATCTGGGCTTTCGCGATCTGCGCGACGGTTCGTCGAACGTCGCCGCATTCAGCGAGTCCATTCTCGGCTCGGGTTCGGCTTCCACGATGGCCATTCCCATGGACCCTAAGCGCGAAGTGCTGGAGGTCCCCGGCGGCAGCGACACGACCCCCGCCGCGTGCAGTGCCGCCAGCGGGGTCTGGTCCGGCAAGCGCGGCGGCAAATGGATCGACGGCCACTACGGCAACACGCTCTACAACCATTTTTACGGTCCCAACTCGCGCCAGTGGGATTGCGGAAATGGCTCTCACAACAAGGCCCTCTCCACGGCCCGCAGCTCTCATCCCAAAGGGGTCGAGCTGCTGATGTGCGATGGGAGCGTGCAGTTCATTTCCGATTCGATCGAACTGGCGGTGTGGCGCGCGCTGGCGACCCGCGATAGCGGCGAGGTCAACTTGATGCCGTAAGCGGAACATCGACCGTATTTTCGAGCCGCCGGACGACATTCACGTCCGGTTCGATTCGGCTACAATCGGTCCATGTCCGAACCCGCTTACATTCCGCACTTTGCCGACCGCTTGATTGCGGCTGTCCGCGCCAAGCACACGCCGGTGCTGGTCGGCCTCGACCCCCGCCAGGAAGGATTGCCGCCGGGGTTTGTATCCGGACAGGGCGCACATGCGCTGGCCCGCGCTTACCAGAGCTTCTGCTGCGAAGTCATTGACGTGGTCGCGCCGCTGGTGCCGGCCGTCAAGCCGCAGTCGGCATTCTTCGAGCAGCTTGGCCCCCCCGGCTGCGAAGCGCTCGCGGAAACGATTCGCTATGCGGCCAGCCGCGGGCTGCTGGTGATCCTCGACGGCAAGCGGAACGATATCGGTACCACGGCGCAAGCGTACGCCGACGCTTACCTTGGACCTCGGGGTCAAAGCGCCTGGGGCGCCGACGCGTTGACGATCAGCCCCTATCTGGGGGACGACAGCCTGACGCCGTTTGTACGGATTGCCCAGGAACGAGGCGCGGGAATTTTTGTTCTGGTCAAGACTTCCAATCCCGGCGGCGGGCGCTTTCAGGACCTGGTGATCGATAGCCTGCCGCTGTATCGCCACGTGGCAGCCTTTGTGAAGGGACTTTCCGACACCAGCGTCGGCGAGAATGGCTACGGCATCGTGGGCGCTGTAGCCGGCGCCACGTATCCCGAGCAACTGGCCGAGCTTCGCCAGGCGATGCCTAGCACGTGGCTGCTCATTCCTGGTTACGGTGCGCAAGGAGGAACGGCGAAGGATTGCGCGGCCGCATTCGACGAGCGCGGGCTGGGCGCGATCGTGAACAACAGCCGGGGGATCATCTTCGCTCACGCTCGCGCGCCGTACAGCGAGCGGTTCGGGCCGACCCGCTGGCAGGAAGCGGTCGGAGCGGCGACGCGCGATATGATCGCGGAACTACGGGCCGAGACCTCGGCCGGCAGGCTAGTCCCCTGACGTCACTGCGCTCGCTCCGCCAGCATGTGCTGCGCCACCGAGTCGTACTTGAGCGGATATAGCAGTTCCCGCAGGGTCCCCAGTAGGTTGGCGACATCGGCGGAGGCGTACAACTCGTCCATCCGCTGGCTGAATTCATCCAAATGCCGCTTCCCTTCCGGCCAGCGAATGCTCATCGTGCGATGGCAGTCCTCCAGCAACTGATAGACGCGCGCGCGGGTCAGCCCAAGATCCCGCGATTGCTGGCGGACGCTGCGATGCGGAGCGCCCACGCCCAGCCGGCCGCGCGCCAGCATCGATACGGTTGTGCCGACGTCGGTCTCCAGTTGCACCATGAGCGGCTCGACGAGCCGCCCGACGACCTCTTCCAGATCGGGCGCAGTGTCTCGCTTCCTGGCCTCCGCCATCCAGTCCTGAACACCGGCGATCAGCCGCGGCTCCAAGCGCACCGCCAGACCGCTGTGGCGCACGAACGCTAGCATGCAAAAGACCGAGTGAAAAACCTCGAGCACGGCATGCACCCGCTTCTCGCCATGCGTTTTCAACCGGCGAATCTCGCCCAGTGTCTTGTCGAGATAGAAGCTCAGCGGCGTATCCCAAATCACCGTCGGCAGGGATTGAAGCGAAGGGGCCAGCCGGCCCAGTTTCTCGTGACCAATCTTGTGGGCCCGCACTGTCTCCCGCCATTGCCCCCAGACGATCTCCGAAACCAGCGCCGGATTGAACTGGTCGCCGCTGGCGCTGGCGGTGGAATCCTCGTGGGCCAAATCGCCGTTTGACGGAGTGGGATATTCAATGGGGTCGCTGCTGGTGGCGCGGCTCATCAGGGTCACCAGCGCAGCCATCTTCTTGTGACCCACTCCAGGAGTGCTCGCCAGATCCTGGAAGGAACTGCGGACCAGTTCGCCAATGGTCCGGCCGAGAAATGCCAGTGGCAGGCGGCGGTCGCCGGGCAAGACCCAAAAGGCCAGTGGACGTTTCAGCCGTTCGGGATGTGGCGCCGACTTCAATTCATCGCAAACCTGCCGGAAACTGGTGGCAAGCTTGACATCATCCGCGGAATTCACGCTCGACATTTTTCCTCTCTCTCGTTCCGCCCCTGCTCATTTTGCCCCTGGCTGTAAACCCAGGTGTGTGACGTGACCTCAAGGTGCAATTCGCTCGACCAAAGCAAAAAACGCCAGGGAGAGGCTTAAATTCCCATCCCAACCGCAAAATTTGCGTGGCCAGCAGCAACTGATATTTCGTTGGCGGGACCCGGGGGTTGGTTCATAAGCCTGGCAAAAACGTCATCTTTACCACCATTTTGGGTGATATTAATGCTCTTTTTTGTGGGCCTTCTAGCAACGTCCGGGTGTATCGGTGGGCTGATCGGGCTCCATTCTCAATTGCCTCTCCCCTGGGGTCAAGTTAAAGAACCCCGACTTTTGTACAAAGAATCGGGCAGTTGCGCTTGATTGCCCTTGTTTCCGCCATAAGGACAAGGTTTGGTCGCGTCGTAGCCGCCATTGGCGAGGCCTTCAAGTTGCCTCGGGGGTCGCCATTTAGAGTGGACACCTTGTCCAGGCCCCGGCCAATGCGGCTAAACAATCACAGACTGTTCGAAGTTTCGCTAGCGGAACAACGAACCTGGGGGGGCAGTCGCGGGCGCAAGTCGCCCATCATCACCGGCGGGAGTCGGCGGGCTCTGAAACTCGATCTGGCTAGCGTAAGCATCGAGCGGCTCGAGCCTTGCCAGTTCGGGGCCGTCCGCCCGCAAAGTGTCGCGGGAACCCGGAATCCGGCGAACCTTGGCATACGTGCGTCCCCGCTGGAACGGACCAACCCCCAGCACCCAAAGATCGCGAGCCTGGCTGGTCCCAGTAATGACGCCAGCCTGCCACAGGCGCTCGTGCGATGCCCGGTCATAGGCAAATACGCCGAGTTTGGCCGCTCCCCATTGGTGGTTGCGGCGGCCCAGCGATAGCTCCGGCATGGTGGGAGCTGCTACAGGGGCAGAAAGGAAGATGGAGGCAGTGCTGAGGGCCGCATTCCCCGGAATGCCGTAAGTTACTTCGCTGCCATCGTTGCCGAGCGTTCCTACGCGGGCCTCGACGACAATCGCGGCATCCTCCATTTTTTCCGCCAAGCGCAGGTCATAGGCCAGCATCTGCTGACGCAGCGACGAAATGACGTATTCGACGTTGGAATTGCCGGGAAGCCTGGCGTTGTTGAGATACTTGGTGTCGAAGAAAACCCTTTGTCCTGAAAGCGGGCTGAAGTCCACCTGAGAGACCGCGGAATCGACGGCATCGGAAACGACGAGCTGCTCGGTTGCCAGACGCGACTTGGTGATGCTGCAACCGCTGGCCAGACAAAGACATAGGGTGGCAAGCACCAAGACTTTTTGGCAGTCGATCGCAGGATAACGGGAGCCGAACGCAAACATGGTTGGTGCAAACGATCCTTGGAGGTGGCAGGGGGGGCCGGAGTATACCGAGCTTCGGCCGATTGCTGAACGCTAATTTAGCCCGCCGCTAGCAATCGAGAATTCCGATATTTTGCCCCCG
>DASRJP010000176.1:0-6118 GCA_035649415.1 Pirellulaceae bacterium
AAGTGGAGGCGGCGGGAATTGAACCCGCGTCCCGCGGCATTTCCGCGGAGGCTTCTACGTGCGTAGCGGATGGTTTAAGTTTCGCCTTAGCAGTCGTTCGTCCGCAGACTACTGCTGAAGCTATCCAGGAACTTGGTTTAACGGCCGATGTACCCGGCGTGTTTGGCCGCGATCCGGAATTGGCGACTGACTTTTGGACCTCTCCGGAGAAGGTCCGCAGTCAGCGCTACCTTGTTAGGCAGCGAGTGCGAGATTGCTCTCGGCTAGTAAAGTGTGATCAGCTTTTTACGTGGCCAACTGATCAACCACGGCACGCCACTTCCGCTTCAAGCTACCCGGTCGAATCCAGTTCGCCCCCGGAAAGTGCGCCTGAGCGTTCCATTACTTGCATCGTCATTTTACTCACACGACTTGCGGCAGGCCAGGGACAGGGGGCAGGAGTCAGGGGTCAGGTGTCAGGGTCGGAGGTCAGAGGTCAGGGGAAGTTCGTGGCTGGTCCACTCCGAGTGCATGATTATCGAGTACAAAGTAACGAGTAGCGGACGCTTGATCATCCCAACAAAACTCGATCGAAATTAGCCCCTGGCCCGTGACCTAAGTGCTGCCAACTCCGAGGTGCATCGTCGTGCTGCAAATCAAGGTGGGAGTGCAACTGGCCAGCCTGCGGCTGCCGCTGAAGCAGGCTCTGCTCACCGCCGCCCAGATGGGGGCCGACGCGGTCGAGATCGACCTGCGCACGGAGCTGCGGCCGGAAGAACTCTCGCGCACGGGCATTCGGCACGTGCGGAAGATGCTAGATGATCTGAATCTGCGGGTAAGCTGTGCCAGCTTCCGCACCCGGCGCGGATACCACGTGGCGGAAGGACTCGATCGCCGTGTGGAAGCGACCCAGGAGGCGCTGCGGCTGGCTTACGACCTGGGGACGAACGTCGTGGTCAACCACGTGGGACGAGTGCCGGCGGAAGATGACCGGATCGGCTGGGACACGATGTGTCAGGCCCTGGCCGACATCGGGCGCATCGGTCAACGCGTCGGGGCTACGCTGGCCGCGGAGACAGGAGCAGAAAGTGGCGAAGACCTGCTGCGATTGATCCGAGCGCTGCCGACAGGATCACTGGGAGTCGATCTCCATCCTGGCAACCTGATCCTCCACGGCCTTTCGCCGCAGCAAGCCGTCCGCGCGCTGGCGGAGCACGTGCTGCATGTGCATGCAGCGGACGCCACGCGCGATCTGGCGCAGGGACGGGGAATTGAGGTCCCTTTGGGCCGCGGCAATGCCGAGCTGCCGGAGCTTTTGGCCGCGCTGGAAGAGCATCGATATCGTGGCTACATCACGATCGAGCGGCGGCAGAGCGACAATCCGCTTTACGAGATCAGCCAGGCGGTGCAGTTCCTGCGAAATCTTTGAATACCTGGATGTTGCCGAATCCACTGCGGCGTCGCCTTCAAGGTTTGATCACACCGCGCCCCCCCCCGCGCTTGACAAGCCGCATCCTGTGAGATACCAACGGGTTACTTTTCCTGGCCAAACCTGGAGTCTGACTCGCCATGTACGGCATTCTGGCACAGCTTTCCGAACTGGGGGGGATGATTGCGCTGATCGGCGTAGGTTTTGTCCTCCTGGTGCTGCTCATCATCGGAGCCATTTTTGCCAACTATTTCCGGCTCTGGATTCAGTCCTTTCTGACTGGGGCGGGAATCACGATCTGGGACCTGATTGGCATGACCTTCCGCAAGGTGAACAAGGACGTCATCGTCAAGACCAAGATCATGGCGGTCCAGGCGGGCATTGCCGACCCAGAGCTCACCAGCAAAGCCCTGGAGGCGCATTACATGGCGGGGGGGAATGTCCCGCTGGTGGTCCGCTCGCTGATTGCCGCCAGCAAGGCCAAGATCATCAAGCTTTCCTTTCGCGAGGCGACGGCCATCGACCTGGCGGGCCGCAATGTGCTGGAGGCAGTGCAAACCAGCGTCTACCCCAAGGTCATCGACTGTCCGCCGAAGGGCTCGGGCAAGGACACGTTGGAAGCGGTGGCTCGCAACGGCATTCAGCTCAAGGTGAAGGCCCGCGTGACCGTGCGGGCCAATCTCCAGCAGCTCATCGGCGGAGCGGGCGAAGAGACGATCATCGCCCGCGTCGGCGAAGGCATTGTTTCGGCAATCGGCTCGTCGCACGACCATATGGAGGTGCTGGAGAACCCGGACCGCATCTCCAAGGCCGTGCTAGCCCGGCGGCTCGACTCGCAGACGGCATTCGAGATCGTCTCGATCGACATTGCCGACATTGACGTGGGAGAGAACGTCGGCGCTCGCTTGCGGGCCGACCAGGCCGAGGCGGACACGCGCGTGGCCCGCGCCCGGGCCGAGGGGCGACGGGCGATGGCCGTGGCTGCCGAACAGGAGCAGATTGCCAGGATCGAGGAGAGCCGCGCCAAGCTCGTGGATGCCGAGGCCGAAGTTCCCAAGGCGATGGCCGAGGCATTCCGCACGGCCAAGCTGGGTATCATGGATTATTACAAGCTGCGAAACGTGCAGGCCGATACGGATATGAGGCGGGCGATCGCGGGGCCGACGAATGCGGCGCCGGCGAAGACCTAGGGCCAGCGATCAGAGGTCAAGTCAGATATGAACAACGAGGTTGAAGAATTCCTCCGCCGCGCCGCCCAGCGGCGAGCGCAGGTCGAAGCTCAACTGCGGGCTCAGGCGGAAGCCCGCGCGCGCGGACAAACGCAGCCGGCCCCGCCGCAACGGAACGAGCCTCCCAAGCGCCTCACGCCCACCACCCAGAGCATTTCCCAGCAACAGGGTACTCAGCGGGCCGATCTGGTCCCGGTCGAATCCGAGGAGCTGGCGGCATCCGGCAACCGCGTGGCGGCGTCGGTCGCCGATCACATGCGTCATTCCCAGGATATTGCCGCCCACGTCGAGCAGCTTGGGGATCGGGTCGAGGTGGCCGACGACGAGATGCAAGCCCACCTGCACCAGGTATTCGACCACAGCGTGGGACGGCTGCGGAAGACGACGGAGAGCACGCCGGCCGGGCAATCGGCGAGCCCCTCGGAGGCGGCGACGGTTATCCGCGACGCCAGTCCGGCCCACGGAATTGCCTCGCTGCTGCGAAGTCCACAGAGCGTCCGCAACGCCATCATTCTGGCGGAAGTGCTGAACCGGCCAACGGACCGCTGGTGAATCTTGGCCAGCGCCAGGGCGGCGGGCGGCACAAAGCACCAAATCGCAGCGCCAAATCCCAAACAAGCACCAATTCCGAACCACAAAGTTTGAAACATTCGGATTTCGTGCTTAGGATTTGTTTCGAATCGGGCACCGCCGCGAAGCGGTGGTCGGCTTCGTACTTGAGTTTTTGGGCTGCCGATCGTTCCTCCTACACTTGAGTTTCCCTCGATGAGCGTCTCGAAAATCGTCCCCGGCACGACGCGGCTGGGGTGGATTGGCACCGGCGTCATGGGCCACAGCATGTGCGGCCACTTGATGAGCAAGGGCTTTGCCGTCACCGTGTTCAACCGTAGCAAGAGCAAGGCACAGGGCCTGCTCGACCGCGGTGCGTCGTGGGCCGACTCGCCCAAGGCGGTGGCGCAAGAGAGCGACGTCGTGTTTGCCATCGTTGGCTATCCACGCGACGTGCGGGCCGTGTTTTTGGGCGCGGACGGGGCGCTGGCCGGCAGCAAGCCCGGGAATATCCTCATCGATATGACCTCCAGTGAGCCGTCGCTGGCGGTGGAGATCTATGAGGCTGCCAAGGCACGCGGCGTGTACGCCGTCGATGCGCCGGTCAGCGGCGGCGACGTCGGCGCGCGCGAAGCGCGGCTGTCGATCATGATTGGCGGCGATGCCGAGGTGGTCCAGACGCTGCACCCCTGCTGGGAGGCGATGGGCAAGACCATCATTCACCAGGGCGGCCCGGGAGCGGGACAGCACACCAAGGTCGTCAACCAGACGCTAGTCGCCGCCGGCATGGTCGGCATTTGCGAGGCGCTGCTTTACGCGTACAAGGCCGGGCTCGATTTGCCGACGGTCCTGCAATCGGTGGCGCCAGGAGCGGCGGGTAGCTGGGCCCTATCGAACCTCGGCCCGCGGATTATCGCCAACAACTTCGATCCGGGCTTTTACGTCGAGCATTTCATCAAGGACATGGGAATCGCGCTGGAGGAAGCGCGGCGGATGAACATCTGCCTGCCGGGGATGGCCCTGGCGCGTCAGCTCTATATCGCCCTCCAGGCGCAGGGGCATGGCCGCGACGGCACCCACGCGCTGCAACTCGCGTTGGCCCGGCTGTCTGGTATCGATTGGCGGAAGCGGTAGTCTCTGTGGTGGAACAGAGAGGCGCCCGGGGTTCCGACTATGATCTTGCTTCTCCCTTATGGCACCGACGCACCGGTATACCACTGGCCGTACGCGACCGTGGGAACCATCGCGGTCAATGTGGTCGTCTTTCTCTTCACGTATCCGATGATCCTGTTTATGGAGGATCAGCCGGCGCTGAAACCGATCGTCGATTTCTTGATCCTCAAGTTTGACATGATTAATCCGCTCCAGTGGCTTACCTGGAACTACATGCACATTGGGCCGATCCACCTGATTGTCAACATGGTGGCGCTATGGGCCTTCGGGCTGATCGTGGAAGGAAAAATCGGCTGGTGGCGGTTCCTCCTCATCTACAACGCCATCGGCGTCTTCGAAGGAGCCATTATCCAGGTCGTCGGCAATACACTTCTCGGCGGCGATGACGGAGCGCTCGGAGCATCCGGCGCCATTTACGGCCTGATGGCCATCAGCCTCATCTGGGCGCCGTTCAACCAGATGCAGCTTTTTTACTGGTTGTTCCGCTGGTTCGGCACGGTGGAAGGATCGGTGCTCACCATCTCGGGCTTCTTCATCGGGCTGCAGCTCGTCGTGCAGTTGATCATGCTCATGCATGTCGGCAGCGGTGAGCTCGGCTCCGAGGCGGCGATTCTCACCAGCGAGTTGCTCCATCTCGTCGGTGCTGCCGCCGGCCTCGTCGTCGGCGTCGCCATGGTTGCGCTCAAGTGGGTGGACTGCGAAGATTACGACGTCTTCTCGGTGATCCGGGGTCGACACAAAATGTCTCAGACGGAAAAGGCAGAGGAGTTCGCCAAGTCGGCCGAAGGGCAGGCGCTGCGGGCAAAGCAGCTCGAGCAGGCGCGCGACGAATACCGTCAACAAGTGGCGGCCGGTCAGCCGCTGGCGGCACTCGCCACCCACCGCCGCGCCAAGCACCAGTTTCCTGAGTGGGCGGTTGCCGAGCCGGATTACGTGCAACTCATGGCGCTGCTGATGAAGCTCCACCTGTATGATCAGCTTATACTCGCGATGCTCGAGTATCTGAAGACATATACCGAGCGGACGGCTGCCGTTCGGATCGCACTGGCGCAGGTACTGACTGATCACAAGCAGAGGCCGCGGCAGGCGCTGGCCGTGCTGGCCAAGCTGAATGGGGCACCGCTCGATGCCGCCCAGCAAAAGGCCCTGGAAGCGGCCCGCGCCAAGGCAACTGCGGCATTTGAGCAGGATCCCTACGAGGTGGCGCCGGAAGAATGGTGATGGATACGGACGGCTTTCATTGCAAGTGAAGGTAGCTACTACCCATGATGATCGTTGCGGTTCCGTACGCCACCGACGCTCCGATCTATCACTGGCCTTATGCCACGGTCGGCACGATCGTCGTCAATACCGTCGTAGGTTTGCTCACCTGGCCGATCCTGTGGTTTGCCGAGGGGGACGACCCGCGGCTGATGTTGCTCGGCTTTTTCGTATTGCAGTACGGATTTTTCAATCCGGTTTCGTGGATCACGTCGAATTATCTGCATGCCGACCCGTTTCATTTGATCGGCAACATGGTCTTGCTGTGGGCGTTTGGCATCATTGTCGAAGGCAAGATCGGTTGGTGGCGGTTTTTGCTTTTGTACAACGCCATCGGCTTTTTCCAGTGCGGCCTCGAGCAGATCCTGACGATGGGCTTTGACGAGGGGGCATCGCTGGGGGCCTCGGCCATTGTCTATGGCCTCGTGGCCATTGCCCTCGTTTGGGCGCCGATGAATGAGCTGCAATGCTTACTGATCTATTGGATTTGCTTTCTGAT
>DASRJP010000177.1:0-4441 GCA_035649415.1 Pirellulaceae bacterium
CAGTCGCTAGGACTACAATGCAGCCCCAAGGAGTCTCGATATGTCCGACTTCCGTGTCACCGTGGCGGTGGCCGCGGCATTGGTCCTTTGCGGAGTCCCTCGGACAGGAAATGCCGCCGATGCGCCTCCCAACATCGTCCTCGTCCTGGCCGACGACCTGGGATATGGCGACCTGGTGTGCTTCGGCGCGAAGGACGTGCAAACGCCGAATCTCGATCAACTCGCCAAGGAAGGGCTGCGACTGACAAGCTGCTACGCGGGGCATGCCAACTGCTCGCCGTCGCGGACCGCACTCATGACTGGGCGGACGCCGACGCGCGTCGGCATTCGCAACTGGATTCCGCATGGATCGCCGGTGCACGTGCGCAAAGGAGAAATCACGATCGCCACGCTGCTCAAGCGGGCCGGCTACAGCACGTGCCACGTCGGCAAGTGGCACATGACGGGCCCGTTCAACGAGCCGGGAGTGCCGCAGCCGGGGGACCACGGCTTCGACCACTGGTTCAGCACGCAGAACAACGCCCTGCCGAACCACAAGAACCCGGACAACTTCATCCGCAACGGCAAGGAAGTTGGCCAGACGAACGGCTATTCGGCCCACGTCGTGGTCGATGAGGCCATTGGCTGGCTGCGCGCCAAGCGGGACAAGAGCAAGCCGTTTTTCCTCTACGTTTGCTTTCACGAGCCGCACGAGCCGATCGCCTCGGACGCCAGGTACACGAAGCTCTATCCGCACGACGACCCGGCCTACACCGCTCATCACGGCAACATCACGCAGATGGACGACGCCTTCGGTCGGCTGATGCGGTCGCTAGCCGAGCAGAAGCTGGATGGTAACACGCTCGTCTGGTTCACCAGCGACAACGGGCCAGCGATCACCACCCAGCATCCGTACGGCTCGGCCGGACCCATGCGCGACAAGAAAGGTTTTCTCACCGAAGGGGGCATCCGCGTTCCGGGCATCGTCCGCTGGCCGGGGAAGGTTAAACCGGGGAGCGAAAGTGACACGCCCGTTTGCGGAGTCGATTTTTTGCCGACCATCTGCCAGATCGTGGGCATCGAGCCGCCGCAGGACCGCGTTCTCGACGGGACCAGTATTGTGCCAGTCTTCTCCGGCAACGCGCTCGCCCGTAAGGAACCGCTCTATTGGCACTTCAACCGGGCCGCGGGCGATTACCAGGTGGCGCTCCGCGACGGCGATTGGAAAATCCTGGCCACGCTCAACCAGCGGCCCACTGCCGCGACCAACGACATCACCGAGGAAGAAGAGCGGCAATTCAAGGCTGCCGAGCCGTTGAGCTTCGTGCTTTACAACCTGAAGGACGACATTGGCGAGACGAAGGACCTGGCCGCTGCGGAGCCGGACAAGTTCGCCGAGATGAAAGGGAAGTTGCTGAAAAAGTATCACGAGGTCCGCGACGAGAGCCCGACCTGGCCGGCGTGGAAGTTCGACAACCGCGAAGGGCAGCGGATCGAATGGCCGGAGTATGTGAAGAATCGGGCCAAGGGGAAGGGGAAGAAGGCGGCCAAGTGATGCCTGCCAAAGTGGGAAGAGTCGGACTTCTAGTTTTTTAGAAGCGAGGTCTTGACCGGCAGATGCCCGCCCGCTATCTTCTATAAAAATAGAAATTTGGCGGCCGAAACTCGCCGCCCGGAGGAACCACCGGTGGCACGTCCCAAATCCGAGCACCCGACTGAGCTCGAGCTGAGGATTTTGAAAATCCTCTGGGAGCGCTCGCCGCTGCCGGTGCGGGAGATCCGCCAGGAATTGGCTGGCGGCGGGCACGTGATCGCCCACACCTCCACGATCACCACGCTCAACGCCATGGTCCGCAAGAAGTATCTCAAGCGGCAGATGGAGGGAAATGCCTGCTTGTTTTCCCCGCGCGTCAGCCGCGAGGTAGTCAGCCGCCGCATGCTCACCGACGTCGTCCGCCGCGTGTTCGACGGCTCGGCGAAGGAGGTCGTACTGAGCCTGTTCGATCAGGAAGAGATTGACGCGGACGAACTCAAGGAGCTGCGCAGTTTGATCGATCGGAAACTAAAGGGTTAGCTGCCGCGTCATGGTAGTGGGCCGCAAAGGCCACTGTTAGCGACCGGCTCGGGAGCACTTGCCATGAACCTGTGGAATCCCAGCGCTGTTGCGTCCGTGCTTTCATCGGAGTTCTGCCTGTGGCTGACGCACTCGCTGCTGCACTTCTTGTGGCAGGGTCTTGCCATAGGGCTGATGGTCTGGATTCTCGATCGACTGCTGCGTCGGGCACCGTCCCAATGGCGATACGCGGCAAGCGTCGCGGCAATGCTTGCCATGCTCGCTTGCCTGCCCGCCACGTTCGTTGCGCTGGGTTACTTGAATGGAGACGATCAGATCGCAAGCGCCGGACGTGACTCGGCGTCCAACGTTCATGTGCAATCCAACGTTGGCACGACGGCAGTTGTGTTTGATGGAACGAACGACGCCAGCGCCTCCGCCATGCGCCCGGTTGGCGATCAGCTGCCCAATACGGCTGCGTCTGCCGAGAACCGGACCAGCACCTGGGACTGGCGATCGCTGCATTCGATCCCGGCGTGGCTCGCTCCCTATGCCACGCTCGGCTACCTGCTCGGCGTGGTGATCATGCTCGCGCGGCTGGGACTGGCCTTGCGAAGCGGGCATCACCTGCGCCAGTCAGGCACGCCGCTATCCGATCCGGCGATACTCGCCATGGCGGCGCGGCAAGCGCGGCGCATCGGACTCAAAGTCGTGCCAGCCATCGCCTGGTGCCAGCGGGCGGCAGTGCCGCTGGTCGTCGGCATCATCAAGCCCGTGATCCTGCTGCCGACCGCAATCGCCAGCGGCCTAGCGCCCGATCAGCTCGAGGCGCTTTTGGCCCACGAGCTGGCGCATCTCAAGCGGCTCGATCTGCTGGTGAATCTCGTGCAGCGGCTGGCGGAGTCGCTCCTGTTCTTCCATCCGGCCGTCTGGTACGTCAGCCGGAAAATCAGCATCGAGCGAGAAAACTGCTGCGATGACCGCGTACTGGCCGCCGGCTGGGGACGCGTCGAATATGCCGATGCTCTGGTGCGGATGGCCGAGATTTGTGCCGCCGTGCGTGGTGTGGTGGGGCTGGAAGGGGCGGCACTGCTGGCGGCTAGCGGCGAAGGGCCATCGCAGTTCAAGCGGCGCGTGCTGCGGCTGCTTGATGCCGAGGAGCATCTGCGGATAGGAATTTCGCGGCGCGCCATCTGGTCAGCCATCGGTTTGGCGATCCTAGCCGCGCTAGTCCTGTCATCGGCGCACGTGTGGACTTCCGGCGACGATCAACAGGACCACCGCGGCGTGTCATCAGCAAAGCCCGACGAGTCCGATCAACGCGTCAAAAAACTACGATTAAGCGACAAAGGGCTTGTGGTCACTCGCGCCGACGGCAGCGAGCAGACGCATCGCGCCGATGACAAAGTCGCCGCAGCTCCGCCCGAGGACAATAATTCCGAGCGTCCCAAGGAAAAACTCTACGTCCGCGGCCAGGATGCGCTCGACCGGATCGACAAGGTGAAACCCGTTTGGAGCGAAGCACAGCACGGCGTCGAGTTTGGTGTCGCACTAATCGGAGGCAAGAACAAATTCCGCTCCGGCGAACGAGTGCCGCTGGAGATGTTCGTGCGCAACGTCGGCAAAAAGGAGGTCAAAGTTTCGCTGACGGCCGATTTTCTGTGGAACGTGCCGGAAGTAAAGAATGCCGCGGGAGAAGTCATCGCCGTCGAGCGAATTCTCCTTTTCGGCCTTGTGCCGGTGTATCGCGAGACGCTCAAGCCGGGCGAAGCGTTTGGCTTTGGCCATGTAGGGCTGGGACTGGGACCCAGTCCGACGAAGAAGTTCTGGTATCCTTTTTGGGCTGAACCGAAACCGGGGAAGTACACGCTGCGGCATACGCAGGACATCGAAGTCGCAGCGGTCGACGATGGGAAACCGGCCCAGCGGCTGCTATTCACCAGCGGCGCCGTGGAATTCGAAGTTGAGGACGGGGCCGCCGGAGACCGGCGGCCCCCAGCGGACGATGCCAAGGGCACGCTCCAGGCCGCCCTGCTGGACCGCCGTGAGTATTTCGAGCAGACGTTTCCCAATGAAGAGCGGCTGATCAAGAACGAAGTGTTCGTGGCCGATCAGAAGCTGGCCAAGGCGAAGGAGTCGCTGGCCCAGGTTAAGCGCCTGGCCGCCAAGGGCCTCGTCACGCCGATTCAGGTCGAGGCAGCAGAGCTGACGCTAAGACAGGCCCAAGGCGAAGCGGAAGCCGCACAAACGAAGCTCGACGTCTTGCGGAAGTTTACGAAGGAGAAAACGATTGCCGAGCTGGATCGGAAGGTCGCCGAGGCAATCGAGACGCTGCTCGACCAGCGCGTCGCACTAAAAGTGACCGGCCGGCCGCTGATTTTCGTCCTGGACGATCTGGAGAAGGCGCAC
>DASRJP010000178.1:0-14401 GCA_035649415.1 Pirellulaceae bacterium
GATCAGGTTCATGGCGGTCTCGCGAAAGACGCCCGTCGGCTGGCCGTGGGCAGCGCGCAGAATCTCGCCGCCATCCGGCGCTTTGGTTTGGAAATTCACCCCCGCCAGCTCCATCGCCTTGGCGTTGGCCAGGCACATGTGTCCCGTGCCATGCGTAAGCACGACCGGATGGTCCGGCGAGACGCGGCTAAGGGCATCAGCCACCGGATATCCCTGCACGCTGGGCTCTGGCGGCATTTTCCACTTCCCCTGGTGCCAGCCGCGGCCCTCGATCCATTTGCCTTTGGGCGTTTTCTTCGCCGCTTCGGCGACGCGCGCGACGACGTCTTCCCATGTCGCCGAGTCACTCACGTCGAGCTTGAGCTTCTGCTCTCCCAGCGACAGGAAATGTCCGTGCCCCTCGATGAAGCCGGGGACGACGAGTTTTCCCTTTAGTTCGATTACCCGCGTCTGCGGTCCAATCCTCGCGGCAATCTCCTCGTCGCTCCCCACCGCAGCGATCTGCTCGCCCCGCACGGCCACCGCCTGCGCCTCGGGCCGCATCGGGTCCATCGTAACCACTTTACCGCCGCGCAGAACAAGGTCGGCAGCCGGTGCCCGCTCGCTCCTGGCCGGCTCGTCGGCGCGGCCGCCGCTACATGCGCCGAAAACAATGAGGCACAACAGCCAGCGTGGACAGGCGATGCTGCAAATACCTGCGCTACAATTCGGCTGCTCCGCGCAAACGACCATAGAGCACCTCTTCCAATCAGATTCGACGGGCCATTATGCACGATCCTGCGGCTTGGAATCATTCCCTGAAGTCCAAAATCCAAACAGCCGGTGGAACACGATTCCAACGATGAACGCGACAAGGATGCCGGCCACGATCGGGGCGAGTTCGTCATCGGTGAACGGTTGTTCGCGCACTGCCGCCAAGGAAACCACCCAAATAAGCGCCACAACAGCCACGGCGAGAATCGGCCAGAACCACCGTTTTCCCGCGCGCGTCACCCAGCGTCCCGCCACGATCCCGATCACGCATCCGGCGGCATAGCCAGCCAGGAGCATCCAGTAACCTGCTATGCGGGAATACCGCTCTTCGCGCTTGCCTTCTGCAAACGATTGCATCCACGCCCATCCGGCCCCAATCGCCAGCGTCGCACTGCCGAAAAAAGTGCTGGAGAGCACGACCACGGTGCGGGCCAGTTCCGCCAGCCGCGCGAGCATCGTCGGCACTTCGCCGCGCTTCCAAAAACGTACGATTGGCCGGATCCAGAGCCACCACAGCAAGTAGCCGCCGCTCCCCAATCCGGCCAGTACTCCGAAGACCCAGGCTCCCCAGAACAGCACGTCGGAATAATTCGGACCGCAACACTTCGACACCAAGGCCCCTAGAGGAAAGCAAACTCCCACGAAGGCGACAGTCGAGGCTGCGGCCACCAATCCCATCACCACCAGTGATTCGACGAACGAGCCGATCTGGCCAAAAGGGGCAAACGGCTTTCCGGCCCGCTTCCAGGCGATGGAGAACCAGATGGTGCGGGCCAGCGCAAATGCCGAGACGCCCCACAGCACGGCGCCCCACTCGTGGGCTGCAAGCGTAACGGTGAGTAGCAGGCAGACGTAGGTTGTGGCGATGAACAGCTCCGCCAGCGAGAACGCCCATGGATTCTTCTTCCCGGCCGAGAGGCCTGCGGCATTGCTCGGCGCGATTGGCCACTGGCAGCGCGGGCAGACGGCAGCGTCGGCCAGTAGTTCAGCATCGCAATGAGTGCAGCGAGACATGGAATGACAAACCGCCTGGCGCAATAACGGTCGCAGCGCGGTTATGGTACAAGTGAAAAAGAGCCTCAGGCAACTGGAATTTGCGCTGGCTTTGGTCAACGTCCCCATTCGGAACGCCCATACGATGCCGCCGCTGGTTCATCGCGCTGTCTCCTTTGCCGCCCGGGCCCATCGACACCAGCTTCGCAAGGACGGCGCTACGCCCTATGTCGCCCATCCCGTTCGCGTCGCCTTGACGCTGCTGACCATCTTCGGCATCGATGACGAGCAGACGCTGGCCGCAGCCGTGCTGCACGACACGATCGAGGACACTACCACCGACTTTGACGACCTGGCCGCCGAGTTTGGCCCCGAAGTGGCCCGCTACGTGGCGGCACTCACCAAGGACGCGCGCTTGCCGGAAGACGAGCGCGAAAGAGTCTTCTTTGAGGTACTCGACCGCTCCCCCTGGCAGGTGCGGGCGATCAAGATGGCTGACTCGTATGACAACCTGCTGGACGGCGGCGGCAAGGTATCTCCGGAGAAAACGCTGGCGAAGGCGAAGAAGGCGCTGAAGCTGGGGGAGGGCCGGGAAGCTAGTCTCTTGAAAGGGGCTCAATCGCTTTCTCAGCTGATCGAAGCGACGGAGGAATCACGACCGGGAGGTTGTGCATGATTCTGTTCCGTCCCGTCGGGCTGCGCGAACTGGAACTGATTGCCGCCAGTGACTGGCGCGCCTTTCCGCCGCGCCTGCCGCACCAGCCGATTTTCTACCCCGTTTTGACGCAGGTCTATGCACAGGCAATTGCCCAAAATTGGAACACGAAGGATCCGAACTCAGGCTACGCCGGATTTGTGACTCGGTTTGAAGTATCCGATGAATTCGCCGGCCGCTATCCCGTGCAAATCGTGGGCAGCCGCCAGGATCAGGAATTGTGGGTGCCGGCAGATGAATTGGAAAAATTCAATGGGCAGATACGTGGAAAGATTCGCGTGATCGCAAGTTTCTACGGATGCGAATTCACGGGCGACATCAATCCCGCTACGAATCTTCCCGCATCAATTGGTCCAGCGTGAAGAGCCTTCAGCGCGCCTTTTCCAGGCGCTTCAGCAACGTAAGGAGAGCCTGCTCATAAGGCGTCATGCCGGATCGCGGACGAAATGGGAGCCGGCCGCATCGCGCCGCCAGCTCCCCTTGCAAGAACCACTGGACAATCTGCGGGTGAACATAGTACTTTCGGCAGATCGTCACGGTGTTACCCAGGGCCTCGGCCGCCTGGCGAACGGCCTGCGAGACGACCCGCTTGGCCTCCGCCATGGTCAGCGATTCTCCGGCTCCCGCGTGCAGCAGTTCAAGCACCAGCGCCGACGCTTTCCAGGTGCGAAAATCCTTCGCCGTGAATGGCTGGCCCGTGAGCGATTGCAAATAGCGGTTCACGTCGCTCGATTCCAGCCGCCGGAATTGCCGCCGGCCGAGCTGATATGTGAACAGCTCCTGCCCCGGCAGCTCCTGGCAAGCGCGAACGATGCGAGCCAGCCGCTGATCCTTGAGGTCGATCTCGTGCTCCTTGCCGCTTTTGCCGCGGAAGCGAAGCTTGACCTCGGCACCGTTGATTTTGGCATGCCGGCGGCGGAGCGTCGTCAGGCCATACGAATCGTTGGCACGGACGTACTCCTCGTTGCCGACGCGGACCAGCGTCCGGTCGAGCAGCTCGACGACCGTTGCCACGACTTTGGTTTTCGTAAGTCCGTCAAGCGTCAAATGCCGTCGCACTTGCTGGCGGATCGCGGGGAGTGCCTGGCCGAACGCCCGCAGCTTGTCGAACTTGGTGCGATTGGCCAGCTCCTGCCACTGCGCGTGATAGAGATACTGCTTCCGTCCTTTGGCGTCGCGGCCGGTGGCCTGCAAGTGGCCGTTTTCGTGTGGGCAGATCCACACGTCGGTCCAGGCGGGGGGAATTACCAGCGCCTCGATTCGCGCAAGTTCATTCCGCGACCTGATGGGCTGTCCATTTTCGTGGAGATAGGAAAATCCATTGCCGCGCGTCACCCGCCGAATTCCAGGCGATTCGTCGCTGGTGTATTTCAGCCGCGCCCGCCGTGCCAGCTCCCGCGAAGATGCCACTGGCTTTAACTGGTGCTGCATCCCGATTGACCTCCAATGGTTCCAATCCCGATGCAAGCAATCGCTATGCCAGTCTCGACTACAAATCCTCCAGCGGCATTTCCGCCACCGAGTCTTCCAAACGCGGCTGCCGACTTCCCATTCGATAGGCCCACAGCGAATCGAAGATGTAGACGGCGACGGCGGCCCAGATGAACCCGAAGCTGATTTGCTTGACGGGGTCGAACTCCTCGCCAAAGGCCAGGAGGGCGACGAGGAACTGGAGCATTGGCCCGAGGAACTGTAGAAAGCCGATGGTCACAAACTTCAGCCGCCGCGCCGATGCGGCAAAGAACAGGAGCGGTATGGCGGTCGCCACGCCGGCAGTGATCAAGAGCGTGTAGACTTCCCACCCGCCGGCCGGCGCGCGGCCGGTCGCTTCCAGCCAGATCACGCCGACAATTCCCAGCGGCGTCATCAGCAGCGTCTCGGCCGTCAGCCCGATCAGGCTGTCCACCGCCACCGTCTTGCGGCACAGGCCGTAAAACGCAAACGTGACGGCCAGCGTCAGCGCGATCCAGGGAAAAATGCCGCCGGCCACCGCCATCACCAAGACACCAATCGTCGCCAGACCGATGCCGACGATCTGCCCCAGCCGCAGACGCTCCTGAAGTACGATCACGCCCAGTGCCACGTTGGCCAGCGGCGTCAAAAAGTATCCCAGGCTGGATTGCATCACCTGGCCGGTCGAAACGGCCCACAAGAAGGTGAGCCAGTTCGCCGCAATCAGCAAGGTGCTGGCGGCCAGCATCGCCAGCACTCGTGGCGTGCGGAATGCCGCGACCAGTTCCGGCCAGCGGCGATGCGCTGAGACAATGACCGCCAAGAGCAGGAACGACCAGATCCCGCGGTGTGCCAGGATCTCCAGTGGCCTGGCCTCATAGGCAAACAGCGCCTTGAAGAACAGGGGAAAGACGCCCCACAGACCGTAAGCAGCCAGGCCGTACAGGACGCCGAGGCGGGCGGCCTGGCGCTGGGAGTGTTCGTCAGCCACGCGCCGCCTCCCTCGGGGGTGGCACGTTGCTCGCGCTAGAATGCCTGTGATTCACCGAATGCACTTGCATATCACTGCGCCGCAGCTCGCGAAATTCCCCAATTGCGAACACCGGCGGACGCGATGAATCGACATGTGTGCGAAAACACTGCCAGGGCCAGCGTCGCGTCGATGAGTATCTGAGTCTTCCCCCACGGTCCTGGCCGCGCGGGGATGAACGGTTCTTCCGCAAACAACTCCTGGACTCTCAACCATTCGCAAGACGCCCAAATCGGGGTTAGCGTCAGCGCGAGAAATGCAGCCAGCATCCACAAGCCGCGGTCGCTGCGCCATCTGCACAAGAAAAGTGCATAAAAGCTGTGCGCAATTAACGTCAAACCAGTAAAGATGGCTACTTTACACTGCGGTGGAACTACGAACATCAATGCAATCGCAACAACCCCGCCGATAAAATACCACTTTGCATTCGCAATATTGGAGTCTATCTCGCTATCGTCCATCAACAAGAACTTTGGTTGAGTGGACCCGCGACTGAGCGAAGAGTTCATCACACCAGAATCCCCTTCACCACCTCCCCATGCACATCCGTCAGCCGGTAATCCCTTCCCTGGAACTTGAAGGTCAGCTTCTCGTGGTCAATGCCGAGGAGGTGCAGTAGCGTCGCATTTAGATCGTGAACGTGGACCGGGTCCTTGGCGATGTTATAAGAGAAATCGTCGGTCTCGCCGTAGGTCGTGCCGGATTTAATGCCGCCGCCGGCCAGCCAGATCGTGAAGCAGCGGGGGTGATGGTCGCGGCCGTAGTCGTCGGCAGTGAGTTTCCCCTGGCAATAAACGGTGCGGCCGAATTCGCCCCCCCAGACGACGAGCGTGTCATTGAGCATTCCGCGGTCTTTGAGATCGGCAATGAGGGCCGCGCTGGCCTGGTCGGTGTCCTGACACTGCATCGGCAGTTGCTTGGGGAGCTTGAAATGCTGGTCCCAGCCGCGGTGGAAAAGCTGGATGAACCTCACGCCCCGCTCCGCCAGCCGCCGCGCGAGCAGGCAGTTGTAGGCGTAGGTGCCGGGCTTATTGACATCCGGCCCATATCGATCGAGGACGCCCTGCGGCTCACTGGAGATGTCAGTCAGCTCCGGCACCGACGACTGCATCCGAAATGCCATCTCATACTGCGCCGTGCGGGCGGCAATTTCCGGATCGCCCTGCTCTTTCAGTTTCAGCTCGTTCAGTTTGGCCAGGTCGTCGAGCTGCCGCCGCCGCGTCTGGGCATCGATGCCCGCGGGGTTCGACAAATACAGCACCGGATCGCCAGAGGAGCGGAACTTGACCCCCTGGTACTTGCTCGGCAAAAAGCCGCTCCCCCACAGCCGATCGTAGAGCGGCTGGTCGGCCGGATTGCCGCTCCCCTGCGAGACCATGACCACGAACGCGGGCAGATCGCGGCTTTCGCTCCCCAGACCATAGGCCAGCCACGAGCCGAGGCTCGGCCGGCCGGCAAGTTGCGCCCCGGTCTGAAAGAACGTGATCGCCGGGTCGTGGTTGATTGCTTCCGTGTAAAGCGACTTCACGAAGCACAGCTCGTCGGCGACTTTGGCCGTGTGCGGCATCAGCTCGCTCACCCACGCTCCGCTGGCGCCGTGCTGCGCGAACTGAAACTTGCTCGGAGCTACGGGAAAATTGGTCTGCCGGCTGGTCATCCCGGTCAATCGCTGTCCCTTGCGGATCGAATCGGGGAGCTCGCTGCCGCGCAGGTCGGCCAGCTTGGGCTTGTAGTCATAGAGGTCCATCTGGCTCGGCGCGCCCGACTGAAACAGATAGATGACCCGACGCACCTTGGGCGTGAAATTCGGAAAGCCGGGCAGTCCGCCGATTTTCGTGGAGTCGCCGGGCTGCTGACCGGCCGCGAGAGAGTCTTCCGCCAGCAGCGTCGCCAGGGCGGCAGTGCCCAGGCCCAGGCCGCCGGCGGAAAGGAAGGCGCGGCGGGAGGCCGTTACCAAAGGATCGAAGGATGGAGTCATGTCGCGCTCGCAGTCCAGTCACGGGGACTGCCTAGCAGCCTAACACGCCGCGGGGCAAGCGCAAAGTCGATCGCTATTCGGAGGAAGGCGATCGTACGTCGCGCTTGTTGGGGATCGGGATCAAACGCCGCGCTCAACGCACTTCGTCGGCCTGAAGGAAACCTTTGCTGGCTCCTGCCTGACCGGCGTTATCGGCGGTGGCCACATCAGGGCGACGATCACCAGGGTGACCGAGATCATGATCCCGCAGGCGCCGAGGACCAGTCCGGCCGTCGCCATCCCGCGACCTCCCTTGTAGTACATGAGTCCGACGAGCGCGAAGACCACCGCGACTACGCCCAGCGGCGCGGAGCACATCGGCAGGCAGGAGAACGCCAGGCCCACAATGCCCACGACCATCGACGTGATTCCTGCCCAGGGATTTCTGGCGGGGTCCGGCGGCGGAGCGGCCGGAGGCGGTTTGGCGTCGGCACTCGTCGGCACGCGCGAGATGCCATGGCAGTGCGGACATTGGATCGTCGTATTCTCTGCCTCCGCCGGAATCCGCAGTGGCTGACGGCAATGCGGGCAGGCAATATGGATCGGCATCGAACGAACGCTCCGTACTGACGATACCCGGCCCAAAATTTGACCGAAGCCAGCAATTCGACTCTAATCGGCGCCAGGCCTCGGCGGCGGAATTCGCTCGCGAGGGGCCGCCCGATCGTTCCACCTTATCCCTTGCGGGAGCGCTGTTCAAGAATTTCCGTTCAGGTTTGAGTTCGCCGGAAAACCGTGGCCAGCGACCATCGTCCGTGTCACGAGCAGGAAGTTGCGGAGACTGCCAAATGACTTGGAAGCCCCTCGCGTGCCAAAGTTGCGGCGCGTTGCTGAACGCGTCCGGGCAGCAAGAACCGGTGAAGTGCGACTATTGCGGCGCAGAACTCACCGTGCTCGTAGCCGAGCGGATCGAAGTCCGCCAAGAGGCGCACGTTCCCGAGGCGATTCTCATCGCCCAACCTCTGCCCGCCGCACGCCAGCCGCCAGCAGCGCCGCCGCAGGAGCAATCTTCGCGGGCAGAATCGCAAAGCCTCGATGTGCCCTTCTGGGCTCGCCGTTTGATTTCCCGCGCCATCCGCGAATTTTTCCGCCGGCGGTGAGAAGGAATCGCTGCAACCGCACGACGTGGCAGGTGATGTCGGGTCAGGGGGCAGGAGTCGGAGGGGAGCGGATCGCTTTTTCCCGTAACGCGGTACAGGCTGGCGCGGCGGTGCCGGTTCACGCCGAGGTTTGGCCATGAAAACCGGACGCCTGGAGGCCTTCAGCGACGGAGTGCTGGCGATCATCATCACCATCATGGTGCTGGAGATGAAAGCGCCCCAGGAGCCGGGGCTGGCGGCGCTGCGGCCGCTGGCACCGGTGTTTCTCAGCTACGTCCTCAGCTTTGTGTACCTGGGGATCTACTGGAACAACCATCACCATTTGCTTCAGGCGGCGGAGCATGTCGATGGTCGCGTGCTGTGGGCGAACCTGCACCTGCTCTTCTGGTTGTCGCTCATCCCGTTCACCACGGGCTGGATGGGGGAGAGCCACTTCGCTCCCTGGCCGACGGCCGTTTACGGCCTCGTGCTGCTGTCGGCGGGCCTAGCTTACGTCATTCTGACCAAAGTGCTGATTGCGCGCCACGACCGCCAGTCGGTGCTGGTGACCGCCGTCGGCCGCGACTACAAGGAGAAACTGTCGCTTTTGATCTATGCGGTCGCCGTTGGTGCCGCCTTCGTGCATCCGTGGATCTCGTGCGCCTTGTATGCCGTCGTGGCGGCGATTTGGTTCATCCCCGATCGGCGGATTGAGGAGAAGGTGGAGGAGCGGGACTCATAACCGGCGACAGCAGCTTGCGTCATCGATGGACGCCGGTTCAAACTACAGCACGCTTCAAGACGACGAAGTTGACTGAATTCATGCGAACCTGCGCTCACCGTCGGCGATTGGAAATACGGCTGCCGAAGTCCGGATCAGTCGCCGGTGCTTTTTTCCCACGTTGGATTTGCTTCGTTTTGCTTGCCGTGTGGATCGTCGCCGGCAGTAGCAGCGGCGGAATGATTCAGGCTGCGGAAACGCAGCGCCCCAATCTGGTCCTCTTTCTGGCCGACGACTTGAGCTGGTCGGACTGCTCGACCTACGGCCGGACCGACGCGGCGACTCCGAACATGGAGCGGGTGGCGGCGGCTGGCATGACCTTCACGCACGCCTTCGTCGCTTCGCCGTCCTGCGCCCCCAGCCGCGCAGCGCTGCTTACCGGCCTGAGCCCACCCCGCAACGGGGCGATGTTCAATCACACGCTCCCCGACAAGCAGCACAAGCGCTGGCCGGCCTGGTTTCAGGAGCTGGGGTACGAAGTCGTGGCCTTCGGCAAGGTTGCTCACTACGCGTCCGTCACTGAGTATGGCTTCGACCATGCCAGCCACTTCAATTACCATCAGGACGATTGCATCGCGGCGGCAATCAAGTGGCTGGCCAGTCGCAAGTCGGAAAAGCCGCTGTGCCTGCTGGTGGGAACGAACTGGCCGCACGTCCCCTGGCCGAAGGAAACGACCGTAGATCCCGATCGCCTGAGGCTGCCGCCGACGCAAGTCGATACGGCCGAAACTCGCCAGGCCCGGGCGCGGTACCTGGCGGCGGTGGCGCTGGCCGACCGCGATCTGGGCCTGATGTACGACGCCGCGCGAAAGCACTTGGGGGACAACGTGCTGTTTTTCTTCTCGAGCGACCACGGCGCGCAGCTCCCCTTCGCCAAGTGGAGCGGCTACGACGCGGGAATTCGCACTCCGCTGATCGCCGTCTGGCCGGGAAAGGTCGCCGCCGGCGGGCGGAGCGACGCCATGGTGAGCTGGATCGATTTGCTCCCCACCTGCCTGGAAGCGGCCGGCGCAACGCCTCCCGAGTCTGGCGTTAAGCCCGGCCAAATCAGCGGCAGATCGTTTTTGCCCGTGATGCGAGGCACGCTGACCGAGCATCGTGAGCGGATCTTCATCACACACAGCGGCGATCAGATGATGAACCAATACCCGCTGCGCGCGGTCCGCTCCCCCCAGTGGAAATACATTCGCAACCTGACGCCGGACGCCGACCATCACTCGCATATCGACCGGGACGAAAGGGCGGACAGCAAGGTGTACTGGTCTTCCTGGGTTCGCCTGGCGAAAACGGACGCCGCTGCAGCGGCCACCGTTCGGCGTTATCACCAGCGGCCGGCCGAGGAGCTGTACGACCTGGCGACTGATCCGTGGGAACTGAACAACCTGGCTGCTGAGCCCGCGCAGGCCGAGCGGCTACGCACTTTCCGCGCGGAGCTCGACGCCTGGATGCGGGAAAACGGCGACGAAGGGCTGAAGACGGAAGAAGCCCGCCGTCCCAGGCCACGGGACGCGAAACCCTAATGCGGCTCAGCCCTTGCCGCGCACGAGCTGGCTGTGGACTTCGTTGGCGCAACTGCCGCGGGTTTCCAGATCGCGGAGGTTCTGGAGCGTGGTCGTGGCGATTTTTTCCAGCGCCTCGCGGGTGAAGAACGCCTGGTGGCTCGTGATGATCACGTTGGGGAAGGTCATCAACCGGGCCAGCGTGTCGTCCGCGATGACTTCGCCCGAAAGGTCCTCGAAGAAATAGTCGGCTTCTTCTTCGTACACGTCCAGCCCCAGATATCCGATCACGCCGCTCTTGAGCCCCTCCAGCACTGCCTTCGTGTTGATCACTGCGCCGCGGCTGGTGTTGATCAGCATCACGCCGGGCTTCATCAGTCGAATCGTGTCGGCATTGACCAGGTACCGCGTTTGCGGTGTCAGCGGGCAGTGAAGCGTGATGATATCGGACTGCGCGAGTAGCTGCGGCAGCGGGACGTAGGTGAGGCCCAGCGCCTCGCACTTGGGGTTGGGCGTCACGTCATAACCGAGCAAGCGGCAGCCAAACCCCTTGATCGCCTCTACCACGCAAGCGCCGATTTGGCCGGTGCCGACGATGCCGACGGTGCGGCCGAATAGATCGAAGCCGAGCAGGCCGTTGAGCGCAAAATTCCCGTCGCGGACGCGCGAGTAAGCGCGGTGCAGCTTGCGGTTGAGCGTGAGGATCAGGCCGATTGTGTGCTCGGCGACCGCATGCGGCGAATAAGCCGGTACGCGCACGATTTTCAGCCCCAGCTCGTCGGCCGCAGCCAGATCGACGTTATTGAAGCCGGCGCAGCGGAGGGCGATCCACCTCGTGCCGCCTTTTTGCAGCACGTGGAGGACACTCGCGTCGAGCCGGTCATTGACGAAGGCGCAGATGGCGGTAAACCCGGTGGCCAGGCCGGTCGTCGCCTTTGCCAGGTGGGCCTCGAAGCATTCCATGTCGAAACCGAACCGCTCGTTGGCGGCCGCGAAGAACTGTTCGTCGTAAGGCTTGGTGCTGAAGAGGGCCAGGCGCATGGCGATCATTCCTTATTGATCGCCTCATCCAGATTCATCACCAGACCTGCGATCGCCGTGAATGCCGCCAGCTCGTCGTCGGCAAGGCTTTGATCGGCCAGCGATTCGCCGGTCGACAAGACGGCTTTGGCTGCGTCGGGATCGGCCCGGTAGTGCTCGCGATGGCGGCCAAGTCCTTGCTGGAGCACACCGAGTTCTTCCGGCGATGGCCGGCGCGAGATCACGGTGCGGAACAGCCACGCCAGCCGCTCGGCATCGGTCGCCCCCCCATCTCGTATTGCCCGCTCGGCCAGTTTTCGCGAGGCTTCCACAAATCCGGTCTCGTTGAGCAGCGTCAGCGCTTGAAGCGGCGTGTTAGTTCTGGTCTCGCGGACCGTGCAGAACTCTCGCGTCGCCGCATCAAACGTCAGCATCGTCGGCGGGGCGATCGTTCGCTTCCAATAGGTGTAGAGGCTGCGGCGATAGAGATTCTCGCCGTGGTCCTGCACATAGTCATCCGCGCCGGTCAATTCACTCCACAGTCCCGGCGGCTGATACGGCTTGACGCTCGGGCCGCCGAGTTCTTCGACCAAGAGGCCACTGGTCGCCAGCGCCTGATCGCGCACGATCTCGGCACTCAGCCGCTGCCGCGGGGCGCGCGCGAGCCAGCGGTTGTCGGGATCTTTTACGAGTACCTCAGGCGTGACGGCGGACGACTGGCGATAGGTGGCGCTGGTGACGATCAGGCGGGCCAGGCGCTTCATATCCCAGGCAAGTGTGCGGGTATGGGAGTGTGCGGGTGTGGTGGTCGTTGCTTCGGCATTCCCCGACACCCTCACACCCTCAAACCCCGACACCCCCGCGAAATCAGCAGCGAGCCAATCCAAGAGTTCCGGGTGCGTCGGCCACTGCCCTTGCGAGCCGAAATCCTCGGTCGTCTTCACGAGCCCCTGGCCAAAAAACTGCTGCCAGATGCGATTGACCGTCACGCGGCCGGTCAACGGATGGCGCGAATCGACCAGCCACCGCGCCATCCCCAGGCGGTTCTTCGGCAGCGACTCATCCAGCGGAGGCAATGCGGCCGGCGTATTCCGCTCGACCTCCTCACCTGGCTGGTCGTACTGCCCGCGCTTGAGCATATACGTCTTCCGCGGCGGGGACATTTCCTCCATGACCATGACGGTGGGGAGTTCTCTGTCAAACTCCTCAATTTGCAATCGCAGAGAGTTAATCCGCTCTTGCCGTTGTCGCAACTCCTCCGGCGCTTGATTGCGCAAAAAGTAGCCGAAGGCCTTTTCATACTCCGCTGGCTTCAGCGCCCGCATCTTGGAAGCTTCCACGATTTGGGCGACAGACGGTCCAGTTGCCAGAACTAAGTTATCGAACGGATTGATCTCCATGGCGAAGAGGCGGACATCGTCAATCCGTCCGCGGAATCGCATTTCTGGACCACCACCGCCGCCGATTCGCAACGGCTCCTTGACCTTGAAAGGCTGATTTAGCTCGGCTTGGAGCGCGCGGCCATATCCACCATCTCCGTCAATATAGATCTTGATCGACTCCTCCAACCGATCTCCCCGAAAACCTCCGAACGACGCGGATATGTGGTGCCATATTCCCGGCGTGACGCGATCGTACGACTCGACACGCAGGGCGTCGTCGAGCCAGCGCTTCACGATGTTGAGTTGTACTCTTCCGTCCACGATGGCCAATTGGTAGCCGTCCCCCTGATCGACGTCCGTCATTCGCGACACAATCGTGCCGCCGCCTCCCTCATCGATCCAGACCCACGCCGAGATCGTGAATGGATCGAACAGGCCGAAGTCACCAATGTCGCCGGCCTCCAAGACCTCCTTGCCACTGAAAGCCACCCCCGTGCCGCGCCAGCCTGCGACCAATGACACGGTTCCGTCCCGAGCGGTTAGCGTCCCTGATGTTTGATCCGCCGCAAGCGCAACTTCCTGGTTGCCAAAGTCGAAATGGGCCACTAGATCCCGTGTGGGGTAGACAAGTTCCTCATCGCCGCGCGTCGCGTAATCTCGCAACCAATCTTCGAACAGTTTTTTGGCGCGAGTTCCGTCCTGATTGCCTTGCTGCAACTGCCGATCGTGTTCTCGCCTCAGCAGTGATTTCCTTTGTCGCTGCAGCCGCGTCGGCGCGGCAATATACGGCGGCGAGTTGCCAAACTTGATGGCTCGTCCCTTCTCCGGCACGTTGTTGAAGAAGGCGTACAGCGAATAAAAATCCTTCATCGTGTATGGGTCGAACTTGTGGTCGTGGCAGCGGACGCAACCCATCGTGAGCCCCAGCCAGACCGTACTTGTCGTCTCCACCCGATCAACCACGTACTCGACCGCATACTCCTCGGGGATGATGCCTCCTTCGGAGTTGCCGCGGTGATTGCGGTTGAAGGCGGTGGCGATCTTCTGCTCCAACGTGGCGTCCGGCAGCAAGTCCCCCGCAAGCTGCTCGATTGTGAATTGATCGAACGGCATGTTGCGGTTGAAGGCCTCGATCACCCAGTCGCGCCACCGCCACATCTGCCGCTCGCCGTCACTTTGGTAGCCGTGCGTGTCGGCATAGCGGGCCGCTTCCAACCAGCGGATGGCCATCCGCTCGCCATAGCGCGGCGAGGCGAGCAGCCGATCGACCGCCCGCTCGTAGGCGTCGGGCGATGCGTCCGCCTCAAAGGCGTCCAGCTCCGCGTGCGTCGGCGACAGTCCGATAAGATCGAAGCTGGCGCGGCGGAGGAGCGAATGCTTCGCGGCGGCAAGGGACGGACGCAGGCTGTGCTTCGCGAGTTCGGCGCGGATGAAGAGGTCGATGGCGTTTTGGGGATGGGCAACTAATGGCTGATTGGCCGCGTCGGTGCCGGAGGCAGGTTTGCCTCCGGCTAGAGGCAGCGCTGGCCGCACCGGCGGAATCAGCGACCAGTGCTTTTGCCATTTGGCTCCCTGCTCGATCCACCGCTTGAGGATTTCGATCTGTTGCGCGGAAAGCGGCTTGTTGGCGTCCGCCGGCGGCATTCGCTCGTCGGCGTCGCCGCTGGTGATCCGGCGGAC
>DASRJP010000179.1:0-4801 GCA_035649415.1 Pirellulaceae bacterium
CCTGACCCCTCCGTTCGGCGCGGGTCTCCTGACCCCTCCGTTCGGCGCGGGTCTCCTGACCCCTCCGTTCGGCGCGGGTCTTCTGACCCCGCCGAAACGCCCGACCGAAGGTCTCCTTGCCGCGTGCTGGTGCCGGGAGAACTGCGGTCGTCTCTCGCGGGCGGAGTCGGGAGACCCGCGCCCAACACCTTGCCCGCCCCCAAACGCACATACACCCGCCCCTGCCCCACGTGCCGGCTGCTCATGCAGGGGAAATCGGTCTCGCCGCTGACCTTGAGTGAGTAGCCGCAGTTGAGGATGTGGTACCAGGAGTTCCATTCCTGAATTCGCTCCGTGTCCATCGCACTAATAAAGTCGCAAACCCCTTCCGAAACGCTCACCGCCAACTCCATAGCGCCGACGCCATTCATCTCGGGGATCGCCAGGTTGGGCAATTGCTCCGCGGCCCGGTCGTGAGCGGCGGTGAGTTCCATCAGCGACACCAGTCCATCGCGGTCGGCATCGGTCTGCTGGAATGGCTCCGTGAGAAGCGCGGATGATACTTCTTCTCGCGAAAGCTGCATGTCCTTGTTGGCGTCGTATTTTGCCAGCATCCGCTCGGCAGCCTTGGGCGGGTCAATCTGAATGCCGCTGGCGGAGTGGGCATAGCCGGTGACGCCCCCTTGGTCCTTGCACCATTTCATGACAGGCGTGGTCCAGGATGGCCAGCCTTTGGTCTCGGTGCCGTCGCTGCCGGGATACGTCTGGTCGCGAAGATTAAGCAGGCAAACATGTCCCAGCGCCTGCGAGCCGAAGCCGCTGATCTCCAAATCATACTTGAGGATCGTCGTGCCGTCGCTCAGGTCGTGCGGCTTGGGTTCGAAGAATTGCCGCTGGTAACGGTAGCACGGTCCCCAGGTGAGGACGCAGCCGACGTTGAGCCCCTCGCCTTTCACCTGGCGGAACATGTGCTCGGGAAGGACGCCCTCGGTGGGGTTGGTGTAATGCGCGCAGCCCGCGGCGTGGATGTGGTGGTCGCCGGAATAGAAACCGTATTTGGCGGGGTCAATCCAGCGGACGAGGTCGATGTCGAGCACCATGCTCGTTCCCGGCTCGCGCGGCACGACAGTCAACTCCTGCCGCACGATCTTGACCTCCGGCCCGCGGCTGTAGCTGACGGTGAACTTCCCCGGGGGGAGCAGCACCGATTCGCCGCTGGCGCGGTACACGTGCGGCTGAAAGAAGAAATCGGGCGCCAGCCGTTTGGCTTGCGGCGGATAAACGTGGCCATGCTCGTCCTTAAACAGCAGCTTCACGATGTCTCCCTCGTCGGCAACGATGGTCACTTTCACGGCCGGCTTCACGTCGAACAAGATCGGCACCTCGCCCCGGAAGCCCAGATCCTGGTTGCCCTGTGCGACGTCGAAGCCGATCGTCGCTTCGCGCTTGCCCGCTTCGTGGCAATAGATGAGTGCGATGGCATATTCGACCTCCAGGCCACTGAGGTTCGTCGTGAGCGGCGGTTGCCCGTACATCTCGACGGCGAGGAACCGGTCGGTCGCTCCTTTTTCATTCTGATTTTCCGCCAGCTCCGGCTGCTGCTGACGGACGCCGACGCTGCCGGGAAAGGCGCCGGCGTAAACGGGTCCGGCCTGGGGGCTGGTGATCTTCAGTCGCTTGGTGACGGTGCTTTCGTTGACGATCTTCACCAGCACCGGCGTGTAACCCGCCTGTTGCAGCACCGCCTCCGCCGGCCCGCGCGAGACTTTCACCCGCGACTCGGGATTGAGCGCGACCAGCAGCAGCACCTGCGGATCGAAGAACTTCTGCAGCGCCTCAGCATTGCGGGCCTTGGCGGCGTCCGCCAGCTTCGCCTTCAATTCCTCCGGCAACGGCCGACCGAGCAGGTCGAGCGCCTGCACCACGCGCGTGACGTTGGCGCCGAGTGGCTGGCCTTCGGTGGGGACGATGGGAAGGTCGTCGGCATGCAGGATAATAGGCAGGGACCATGCGGTGACTGCAAAACAAACGGATAATGCGAGTAGGAATCTCATGGCTTGCCTCGAATTCCACGATTGACGATGAACCTGTGAGTTTAACATCGTGTCCCAGAGGGCGGAATTGAATTCCACGAGGAGAACGGTTCATGAGCTTTCGTCGCAGCAAGCAGCAAGCGGACAGCGTGCGAGCATGGCGGGAATTTATTCAGTCCCACGAGCAATTGCTCCAAGCCAGCGGCGTCCCTGCGAACATCTATCAGTCGCGCGAGATGTTCGATGACTTGCTGATGCACGGCCATATCGACCATCACGAAGACCCGACCCGCTTCTCCGTTGGCAACCTGTCGCAGGAGCAGCAGACGCTGCTCACGGAAATCGTCGCCGCCTATCTGCAAGCCGGATTCAGCGATCCGGGAATTGGCGGATCCATGACCAAGATCGGCGAGGACGCGCGCCATAAAGTCGCAGATTTCAGGTGAGCCGCGGACCACATCGTCGAGAAGAATCGGGAACTGTACCGCCGACCGAGCTGATCTTGTAACGCGCCCATTTTCGACAGCGACCCCCTGTGTCCGAGCCTATTTCCGCGGTATGAATGGCGGCGTGTCGAGTTTCTGCCTTTCAAAGACCGCCGCCCATGCATAGCAAGCCCGCCCTCGTCTCCCTCGTCCGCGAAAAGGCCCTCCAGCTCGGCCAGTTCAAGCTGGCGTCGGGCAAGATGAGCAACTACTACCTCGATTGCAGGAAAGTCACGCTCGATGCGCGCGGGGCGAACCTGATTGCCGAGGGAATGCTGGAGCTGCTGGAGAAAGATTTTCCTGACGCGGTCGGCGGGATGGCGATCGGCGCCGATCCGATCACGGCGGCAATCATCACGGTCGCCGGGCAGCGAGGGAAGAACCTTGCCGGCTTCATCGTTCGCAAGGAAGCCAAGCAGCACGGCACCGGCCGCGACGTGGAAGGGCCGGTGAGCAGCGGGATGCGGGCCGTGATCGTCGAGGACGTCGTCACCACCGGCGGCAGCGCCTTGGCCGCCATCGAGAAGGCCGAAGCCGCCGGCCTGAAAGTCATCGGCGTCCTCGGCATCATCGACCGGCTGGAAGGCGGCCGCGAAGCGATGGCGGCCAAGGGATATTCCCTTCAAACGCTGCTGACGATTCGGGATTTTGGCCTCGAGCCGCAGTAGTGAGTAGTAGGCACACTCCGTGTGCCGTGAATTGCCCGATGCGGCAAGAAGTTCGAGGCAGTGCAGACCTTCCAGGAGCGCGACGCCAGCATTCACCATCACGGCGAAGGAGTCGAGCGGCCACCAGCGGGCCAGCCTGTCACATTCGGAGCTGCGGGTACTTTGTCGCGACAGCGTTGTATTCGGCTACGGTGAGCGCCGACAGCTCCAAGGAACAGGCGTTGGTGATGGCCGTGATGAAACACTCGACAGAATCGTCGTGGCCGCCGTGGGTGCAGCCGACGAGTTCGACGCGACAGCCGCAGGGATCGTGGCTGGGCGGCGAATCGACGAGGCTATCGAGGCTCCCCTGACCTAAAGCCAGCGCCAGTGCCTCCGCGCAGCCGCGATCTAGCGTTATCGCTTTTTTGCGCATGAAGCGACTGCACCGTTCGCAAAAGGGCCTGGCCGAGGCGATGTACCAGCCGAAGCCGGTGCCCAGCATGCACAATCCTATTTCCATCGCGAAGATCGCCCAGTTCTCCAGCGGAGTCGTGTAGAGTAACTCGCGCTTCTCGGAATCATAAACCATTTGCCCCTGGACAGACTCGGCGATGAACCGCGGCATTTCTTCGAGCTGCGCTCCCCCGTTTCCTGCAAGGATCGCGTACTTCGTGCCGTACTGGCCGACGTACATCATCGCGCCCAGGACGATTCCCATGCCGGCTGCAATCACCGGATTGCGCAGTTGGGACCATTTCGCGCTATAGTACCCTGCGACAGCCAAAGGCACGGTCAGGACCACCGGCACGATCACGATGATATACGTGTACCAGATGGCGATGATCGCCATCAGCGATCCCAAGGCGGTGGCAACCAGCAGGTTGAGCGGAATCGCCACAGCCAGCCGCAACACGTCGAAACGACCGCTGGGACGATACTTTGGACGCAACTCGGCCGCCATAGGGAACTCCGGAAGAACCCGTGCCACAGACAAGCGTAGCATTTGGCAGACAGGTCACTTTCGATTGGAGCTCGTTTCGGTGCCGTTTGGCGCGATTGTGCCAGCGCCTAGTTCGCCGCAGTAGGAAAAAGCGATTCCGGGACCACCGTTCTCAACTCCGTAAACTTCACGTGCGCGGAGCTATACGGCATTCGGAGTTGTCACGGCCCAGAGGAGTATTTCCTCCGCGCCTCGCTCCACGAAGAGCATTGGCCCTTCACGCTGGCGGAGAGCACGCGGCCGCTGGCGTCTTCCTGCTGGCGGATGATTTCGATCCCGAGCAGACCCCACAAGCGCTGCTGGCCGATCATGACGGTCGTCGTGCCATCCGGGTTGGCCTTCCGCGACAATTCGCGCCGCTGCGGCTGGAGGACTACCACGGCGATCGCCGCTATCACGGTCAGCGTCACGCCGATGGCGACGGCGATGAGAAACTTCCGCCGGACCATCGAGTGTGACTCCGCGACATCTGGCGGCAACCAACTCGGCACACGGAGTGTGCCTGTTACTTGTTATTGCTCCCCTTCTCCACCGTCTTGAACCGAAATAGCACCATGCTCCGCCCCTGAAGCTTGTACGGCACTTTGGGCTTGTGCGGCACGATTTCGATGTTGCCGTCGGACGTGTCAAACAGTCGATCCAGTTTGGCAGGCA
>DASRJP010000180.1:0-20972 GCA_035649415.1 Pirellulaceae bacterium
CGATGGGGTCGATCTGCTGCCGCACCTGAGGGGCGCAAAAACATCGCCGCCGCACGATGCCCTGTACTGGCGATTCGGGCCGCAGATGGCGATTCGAGCGGGGAACTATAAGCTGGTCAAAGCAGCGGGCATCGACGGGCCGCAACTGTTTGACCTGGCGGCGGACATCGGCGAATCGAAGGATCTGTCCGCCGACAAGCCGGAGGTCGTGAAGGACCTGTCAGCGCGCTACGCGGCCTGGAACGGCACGTTGGAGAAACCGCGGTGGATCGCCTCGCCGCGACTGGCCGGCGTCAAGGGAAAGGCGAAAGTCAAGGCCAAGGCGAAGACGCCCCAGTGACCAACGAAGCTTGCCTGCTGCCTCTTACTTGGTGGAGTAGGCGTTGTAGCCATCCGGGGTGCGCTCGAAGCGGATGTCCCGGAATTCCTCGGCCGACATGGCTCCCGGCGTCCCCTCGGGCACGAAGGTGACAACGGGCGCATTGGCGTTGAAGTCGAAGGCTGGCGCGTTGCTGCTGTCCTTGAAGGAGACCCAACCCCAGATCGCCAGCGGAATGATGCCGAGAAACAAAAACCACTTGAAGTCGTCGAAATCCATGGCCGCACCTCGTCAATTTGAACGCTTCGAACCGCTTGTCGCACCTGCCCGCAATTTCACTCTAGCTTCCTCGGACAAGTATGCTGGTGTGAGTAACATAGAGTGCGGTAACCCTTATGGAACTACCTCCGTATGAATCCCGTTGCGGCCGCTGTTGTCGATACTCCACGGCAAGCGAAGTTGCCATTTATCATCATGTGGCGATAAATCATCCATCGGAGTTCAATGCATGATTGCCAGCTTCCTCTGTCGGCCCCTGCTGGTTGTGGTCGCCGCGCTGGCAATTGCCGGCACGTCGCAGGCGCAAAACGGGCCTGCCAAACGGTTGAACGTCCTGTATGTAGTTTCCGACGACCTGAACTGCGCCCTGTCATGCTACGGCCATCAGCAGGTCAAGTCGCCTAACATCGACCGCCTGGCAGCCCGGGGTGTGCGATTTGAGCGGGCCTACTGCCAGTTTCCGCTCTGCAATCCGTCGCGAGCATCGTTCCTGACGGGCCTGCGCCCCGATCAGACCGGGGTGCTCAACAATGCGATCCAATTCCGCCGCAACATCCCGGATGTCGTCACAATGCCGCAGCTTTTCCGGCAGGCCGGCTATTTCGTCGCCCGCGTAGGGAAGCTGTACCACTACGGCGTCCCAGGCCAGATCGGCACCGACGGGCTTGATGACCCGCCAAGCTGGCAGAAAGTGATCAATCCCCGCGGCTGCGACAAAGATGACGAGCCAAAAATCTTCAGCCTCACGCCCGGAAATTTCGGCGGCACCCCGAGCTGGCTTTCGGCGGACGGCGCCGACGAAGAGCAAACCGACGGCATTGGCGCTGCCGAGGCGATCAAGCTGATGGAGCAACTCCAGGACAAGCCATTCTTTCTGGCGGTTGGTTTCTACCGGCCGCATACGCCGTACGTCGCGCCGCACAAGTACTTCGGCTTGTATCCGCGCGACAAACTGGCAATCGTCACCACGCTGCCAGGCGATCGCGACGATATTCCGGCCCCGGCACTGACGTCCACCCGTCGCGATCTGGATGAAAAGCTGCAGCGCGAGGCGACGCAGGCGTATTTTGCCTCGATCAGCTTCATGGACGCACAGCTCGGAAAATTGCTCGATGCGCTCGACCGTCTGAAGCTCGCCGACAACACGATCGTCGTGTTCCACAGCGACCACGGCTATCACCTCGGCGAGCACGGCATGCTGTGGCAGAAGCAGAGTCTGTTCGAGGAGTCGGCGCGCGTGCCACTGATCGTGGCGGCGCCGGGAATGAAAGGCAACGGCCGGTCGTCGCCGCGAGTGGCGGAGTTGATTGACGTCTATCCCACGCTGGCGGAGCTTTGTGGCTTGACGCCGCCCGAGAAACTTCCAGGCCAGAGCCTGGCCGGACTATTGGCTGATCCACAGCAAGCGCGGGACAAACCTGCGCTGACGCAGGTCTTCCGCGGCGGCGGTGGCGGCGGCAAAGCGAGGGGAAAGAAAGCGAAAGAGTCCGCCAAGCAGGACGGGGGCGGCGGCTTTGCCGGCTACAGTCTGCGGAGAGAGCGCTGGCGTTACACCGAGTGGGACGAGGGCCGGCGTGGCGTGGAACTTTACGACCACGACGCTGACCCGCAGGAATACACGAATCTCGCGCAGGATCCCAAACACGCGCAGACCGTGAAGGAGTTGTCGCAGCGGCTCCGGGAGTTGACGAGGAACTAAGGCGAGCTCGAAAAAATCGCAAATCCCAAGGTCCGAATGATTGAAAAGGAACGTTGCACGCGCCAAACCATTTCGATTTCGCTCATTGGGACTTGTTTGGTATTTGGTGCTTGATGCTTGGTACTTTGGAAAAACGGCCAGCGCACCGCAAGGTTATCGCTGCTCCTTGGCGTGCAGCTCCGCATGCTCCTGCTCGTCGTGCGGCCGGTTGTCGAAGCCTTTCTCGGCCGTCAGCTCGATTGTATCGACGAATTTGACGTTGGCGCACTCGTCGATTTCGTCGGTATGGCAGGCGTGGTGATCGGGGATAAAGAACCGCACGGGACCGCCCGCTTTGGCCGTCAGCGGCTGGCCGCCCTCCCGGTAAATGAGGATCGCTTTGTCCTTGACCACGTCCAGCGGAATGCTGGCGTGAAAGTTGTCGGCAGTCGCGTGCAGGCTCAGGTACTTCGCCTCCGGCTTGGGCTGTACGAGCTCGAGAACGCCGGCCAGCTTCACCGCGTCCCCTCTCTTGCCGGGGGCAATGCGGCTGACGTCGAGGATTTGATGGCGGGCATCGATCGTCGCCAGCTCGGAAAACGAAAGCGCTCGCGCGTGATTGACGAGGCCGGCAATTCGCAGCATCGCGTCCTTCATGACCTGATCCTTCCTCTCGGCCCAGAATAACAAACGCCGCCGCTGCCATATAGCAGCGGCGGCGCGTCGCAGTCAGGTGGGTTGCCCGGGGCTTCGTCCCCCCACAGTCCATTGGAGCAACCCACGTAGAACAAGCATCTGGCTTGTCTGATGAATCCCTTCTGTTTTCGGTTGCCCCTTCGACCGGACGAGGACAAGCGGGACGCTTGTCCGAATTACGCCTAGGAGCACCCCATGCTGTTGCCGCAGTTGTGGCACAGGTAGCAATTTCCGTTGCGGACGGTGATCGCGCCGCAGTTGTCGCAGCTCGGGGCGTCGAGCTGAAAGCGGGCGAACTGCTCGTCGCGATTGGCCTGGCCGCCGTTGCCGTCGATCCGCAGCGTCGTGCCGGTGGAGGCGTGGCCATTGGACGACGGTTTGGCAGGCGGTGGCGCCGCCGCGGGCGCGGAGGCAATCGGGGCCGAGGAAATCGGCGAGCGTGGAACGGCTGGCTCCTCATCGGCCAGTTTCGGCGTGGTCAACGTGTTCGCCTCCCGATAGCCTGGCAAATAGCGAATCCCCATCCAGCGGAAGATGTAGTCCACCATGCTCTTGGCAATCTTGATGTCGGGGTTCGACGTGTACCCCATCGGCTCGAAGCGCATGTGTGAGAACTTGTTGACCAGTGCCTCCAGCGGCACTCCGTATTGCAATGCGATCGAGATTGCTGTCCCGAAGGCGTCCATCATGCCGCCGACGGTCGAGCCTTCCTTGGCCATGGTGATGAACAGCTCGCCGGGGCGGCCGTCGTCGTACATGCCAACGTTGATGTACCCCTCGTGCCCGCCGACGTTGAACTTGTGGGTGATCGACTGCCGCGTGTCGGGGAGCCGTTCGCGGCGCGGCTTGGCCACGACGACGACCTTGTCATCCTTCTTCCCTTCTTCGGACTTGGTGTTCAGCGGCTGGCTTTGCTTGGAGCCGTCGCGGTAGATCGCCAGCGCCTTGAGACCCAGCTTCCAGCCCCAGGCATAAGCGTCGGCAATATCCTGCGGCGTGACGTCGCTGGGCATATTGACGGTCTTGCTGATCGCGCCCGAGAGGAACGGTTGGGCCGCGGCCATCATCTTGCAATGCGCCTGCCAGGCAATCGATCGCACGCCGTTGGCCGGTTTGAACGCGCAGTCGAAGACCGACAGGTGCTCGTCGTGCAGTCCCGGCGCGCCCTCGATCGTGTCGTTGGCGTCGATGTATTTGAGAATTCCCTGGATGGCTGGCTCGTCGTAGCCGAGCTTGCCCAGCGCCATCGGCACCGTGTTGTTGACGATCTTGAGCATGCCGCCGCCGGCAAGCTGCTTGTATTTCACCAGCGCGATGTCAGGCTCGATGCCCGTCGTGTCGCAATCCATCATGAAGCTGATGGTGCCGGTAGGGGCCAGGACTGTCGCCTGGGCATTGCGATAGCCGACTTTGCGGCCGAGGACCAGAACCTGGTCCCACAACTCGCGGGCGGCGTCCTGGAGGTATTCCGGGCAGGCCGGGTTGATCTTCTCCACTGCGTCGCGATGCATCTGCATCACGCGGAGCATCGGCTCGCGGTTGATCGGATAGCCTTCGAACGGACCGACGACGGCGGCCATCTCGGCACTGGCCAGGTTGCCGGCGCCGTGCAGGAGTGCCGTGATCGCGCCGCACATGCCGTAGCCGGCATCGCTGTCGTACGGCAAGCCGTTGGACATGAGAAAGCTGCCAAGGTTGCTGTAGCCGAGGCCCAATGGCCGGAACAGGTGACTTTTGCGAGCGATCTCGGCGGTCGGATAGCTGGCGTGATCGACCAGGATTTCCTGAGCGATGAAGTAGATGCGGCAGGCGTTTTTGAACCGCTCTACGTCGAACGTACCGTCTGGCCGGCGGAACTTCATCAGGTTGATGCTGGCGAGATTGCAGGCCGTGTTGTCAAGGAACATGTATTCCGAGCACGGGTTGCTGGCATTGATCCGTCCCGAGTTGGGGCAGGTGTGCCACTTGTTGATCGTCGTGTCGTACTGCACGCCCGGATCGCCGCAGTGCCAGGCGCATTCGGCCATCCGCCCCAGCAGCCACTTTGCGTCGTACGTCGGACCTTCCTTGTCCGGCTCGGTGACCCAGTGCGTGGTCCAGGGCAGTCCCTTCTCGACGGCTTCCATGAACTCGTCGGTGACGCGCACCGAGAGGTTGGCGTTTTGGAACAGGATCGAGCTGTAGGCTTCGCCGTTGAAGTTGGCCTCGTAGCCCCCCTTCTCGATCAGGACGTGTGCCTTCTTCTCTTCCTTCCACTTGCACTCGATGAACTCAAGGATGTCCGCGTGCCAGATCTTGAGCGATTGCATCTTGGCCGCCCGCCGCGTCTTGCCTCCCGATTTCACGACCGCGGCAATCTGGTCATAGACGCGCATGAACGACAGCGGCCCCGACGGCTTGCCGCCGCCGGAGAGCCTTTCGCGATGCGAGCGCAGCGTGGACAAGTCGGTGCCAGTCCCCGAGCCGAATTTAAAGAGCATCGCTTCGGCGGTCGCCAGGTGCATGATGCTCTCCATGTTGTCTTCGACGTTCTGGATGAAGCAGGCCGAGCCCTGCGGGAACTCATACGGATTCTCGGGCTGCTCGACGTCGAGCGCCTCGGGGTTCCACCGCCAGTTGCATTTGTCGCCCGTGACCCCGTACTGATGATAGAGGCCGACGTTAAACCAGACCGGCGAGTTGAACGCCCCGTGCTGGTGGAGGCAAAGCCACGTCAGTTCGCGGTAAAACCTTTCCGAGTCCTCATCGCTGGCGAAGTAGCCGTCCTGCCTACCCCAGTCGGCAATCGTCCGCGTGACGCGGTGGATGAGCTGCCGCACGCTGCGTTCGCGCTCCGGAGTGCCGTTCTCGCCGTAGAAGTACTTGCTGACGATGACGTTAGTAGCCAACTGAGTCCACGTGGCGGGAATTTCCGCGTCCTTCTGCTCGAACATGGCCTTGCCCGACTCGTCCTTGATCGTGG
This sequence comes from Pirellulaceae bacterium, assembly GCA_035649415.1. GTDB lineage: Bacteria > Planctomycetota > Planctomycetia > Pirellulales > Pirellulaceae > DATKDU01. The sequence goes on from DASRJP010000180.1 coordinate 5,935, forward strand.
CGCTGCGCACCTCCCAGGCGACCGTGTCGAAAGGGTCGGCGACGTCGGTCGGACAAAAGACCGGATCGATGCGCAGTCCTTTGGACAGGTCACGCAGTCCTTCGAGCTTCGCGGTCTTGGACATCGGTGCTTTTGTCCGGGGGGCGGTCACGCTAGCCATGCATCAGCTCCTTCTTGGTGGGCGTTTGCCGGACCAATCCGGTCCGGCAGCTTCCTGCAAAATCAACAAAAAATTCACACAGGCGCGATGGCGCAGCAGGGCAGGCAATCGCTGAACGACGGGATGAAAAGTGGGTAAGACGGGCAGCCCAGTAGAAGCTGAACACCCTCCCTGGTACACCATATATTGTAGGTGCGTCAAGTGCTGCCACAATCTTTAGTGTGGGGGACGAGTTTAGCGATCTCAAAATGCAAGTCAACTAGCTGCTCAAAAAAGTCTTTAACCATTTGTGGGAAAGGACTTGCGTCGCTTGGTGAAGTTTGGGCTGTGGTTCATTTTCAAGATTTGTTAAGGCGTAAGTTGCTTATTACCATTGGCTTGCGAAAATCCATCCTATTCCGTTGGGCTGGAGAGAAATTCGGGAGATCAGCCGGAGCTGCTTCAAAAAATGTCGCTCTCCGTTGCCAAGCTCCGGCGATTGGGCATTTTGGGTGGTCCCCGCTGTCGCCAGGAAGACAGTTAGCAACTCAGGGACTGTCTCTGCTTGTCGCCGGCCGGTAGTCTCGGCCTACGAGGGAGGACACCGTGGGAAATCTGCTTGCTCCATTGCCGCGCGAATTCTATGACCGCGATCCAGTCGCCGTCGCGCGCGATTTGCTGGGCAAGCGGCTGATATGTTGCGGCAATGCGGGGCTGTGCGGCGGCCGAATCGTCGAGACCGAGGCGTACTTGGCAGAGCGCGACAGCGCCTGCCATGCCAGCCGGGGCAAGAATCGCAAGAACGCCACGATGTTCGGTCCGCCGGGGCATGCCTATGTCTACGTCATCCATGCGCGGCACTGCTTGAACTTTGTTACCGAGCCGGCCGGCCGCGGCAGCGCTGTGCTGCTTCGTGCGATCGAGCCACTTGTGGGAATCGACGTTATGCAGCAGCGGCGCCGCACCGAGGCGCTGCTCGATGTGGCACGGGGGCCGGCCCGCCTTTGCGAGGCGCTCAACATCGACCGCCGGCACGACGGCCTGGATCTGACGCTCGGCCGGGAGCTGTGGATTGCTGAAGATCCCGAGACAATCGGCATGCCGCTGTCGATCGCCAGGTCACCGCGGATCGGCGTGACCAGCGCGCACCGGCGGCTGCTGCGCTTCTTTCTGGCTGGAAATCGGTACGTCAGCGGTCGTAAGCTGATCGCGCGCCGTTAACAACTCGCTTAGCAAGCCATATTCTTTTCGCGCATATCGTAGGGCTTTGGTCCCGTTGACCAGGCCTTCTGCACGAGCATCCCGGCCGCCAGCGAAGCCAGCGGCACTCCCGCCAAGCCGGCGACCGCGAGCCAAATTGGATGAGGAATCATTCGCAGCACCATAACCGTTCCGGCAAGCGGCAGCAGGCCAGCGAGCAGCGCGTGAATCAGCGGCGCTCGGCCCGCGATCAGTGCGGCAGCCAAAGTGCCGGCAAAGGTGGCCACAATCCACGCCGTCGGGATCAGCACGAGGGCTCCCAGCGGCGCATGCGGCAACCACTCCTTAATCGCACTCGCAGCGGCCTGCATATTTGTCCCCGCTTCAATCACAGCGGCGGGCGGAGGATAAAGCGTGTGGTTGAGCGCATCGATGCCGGTGATCAACGCCATCGCCAGAAGCATGCCCACGACGACGCCGAGGATGCTACGGGCAAGTTTCCACATGGAATGACTTCCTAACCATAGTTCAGCCGCGATTGTGGTGCGCGGCTGATTGGGACGTCAAACAGAACCGGTTTGTCGTTGGCTTTCCAGGCGGCAGTGACCGCGGCACATAACTCTTCCGAATCGCTGATCCGCCGCGCCTCGACGCCAAGTCCGCGGGCCATGGCCACCAAATCCACCTCCGGCTCGACCAGGTCCATCCCTTCATATTTCCCTGCTATGGCCTGCGGCAATTGCAGCCCGCGTGCGCCGATCTTGAGAATTTGATACTGAGCGTTATTGCAGATCACAAACACAACCGGAATCTTGTATCGCGCAGCCGACCAGAGCCCCTGGATGCCGTAGAGGGAGGCGCCTTCTCCCAGCAAAGCGAGCACTGGGCGGTCGGGCCAGGCGAGCTTGACGCCGATGGAAACGCCCAGTCCCCAGCCGAGGGCCCAGCCGCGGTGACCGAAATAGCCCGTCGTGTTCTTCAGCGCTCCGAGCCGCTCGAACGTGGTGTTGGTGGTCGTGACCGCTTCTTCAATCACGGCCACGTCGGGGGGGAGGATTTTGGCCAGCGCGCCCATCAGGCCCAATGGCGTGAGCGGGCGGATGCTGAGTTCCTCGTCAATCCGCTTCTGGAGCTGCTTTCGCGCTTCCGTGTGCCCCGTCGCGTGCGCGTTGCGGCGGCGACCAATCTCAAGGCGCTGCTTGTCGCTGATCTGATCGTCAAGCTCCAGCAACAGTTCCGAGAGCGATGCCTTTGTCTCGCCGATAACTCCAACCTCGACTGGATAGTTTTTCCCGATCTGCCACGATTCTTCGTCGATGTGGACAAGTTTGATATTTTCCGGAATCGCGCAGCTCGGTTCGTAGTAGACGTATTGGCGCAAAAGGTCCATCCCAACAACCAGCAGCACGTCGTACTCCTTCAGCCGCTCGCGAACCTCGGGTGACCAGAGCGGCAATCCCTGTGCGTTCAGCGGATGGTCGCTGGGTAAGGCCAGCCGCCCGTGCGTTGTGCCGCTTTCGGTGATCACCGGCGCGCCGAGCCTCTCCGCCACTTGCACGAGCTCGCCAATCGCATCGCGCTCGGTGACGCGGCTGCCGGCGAGGATCGCCGGATTCTTGGCCGCGACCAGGATTTCGGCGGCGTGGCGGATGGCCTCAATCGGTGGACGAACTCGCGAGTCGGGCAACTTCATCGGCGACAAATCGAGATTGCCGCAGGCCTGCATTTGCACGTCCACCGGCAGCGACAGAAACACGGGCCCCGTCGGCGGCGTCAGTGCCGCCTGCACCGCGCGGCGCACCGCCTGCGGGAGATCCTCGACGCGACTGACTTCATAGGCCCATTTGGTCCACGGCCGCACGACGTTGACCATCTCGCCCCACAGGATCGGCTCCTCGAACATTAGCCGCCGGTCTTGCTGGCCGGCGGTTACTAGCAGCGGCGTCCCTTCGCGATAGGCGTTGTACAGCATGCCCATCGCGTTCCCCAGCCCGCAACTGATATGCAGATTGACGACGCCAAGCTGTCCCGACGCCATGGCATAGCCGTCGGCCATCCCCATCACCGGCACTTCCTGCAGGCCCAAGATGTATTGGAAACGCTGATCGGTCACCAGCGCGTCATTCAGCGGCAGTTCGGTCGTACCCGGATTGCCGAAGAGGTATTTCACGCCGCAGCCGGCGAGGAGTTCCAGGAAAGCCTGAATGCCGTTCATGCCTGCGATTGTATCGCAGGAGGAAGGGGTCGGGGTCAGTCAGCTCCCAAAGCTCGGCAGGCAGATAATGTTGATCAATCATGTTTGCCGCGGAGGTGACGCGCGGCCCGGTAGATCATCAAGAAGATGCCGCTGCCGAATAGTCCAACCAGGAGTCCAACGAATCCGCCGAGGACACAGCCCGCCAGGCGATCTTGAATGAAGAAAGCGCCGACTAAGATGCCAATAATCGCGGCGATGACAATGACCAGACCCTGCAGGAGATTATCGCGCATCCGGACATTAGGGCCGACACCTACATCCGTCACGATGTTGTAAACGTCGCGGCTGCGCAGCGGCTGGTCGTTGTGATCGCCTTCTGGCGTCTGATCGGTCACGATTCACTTTCCCGAGTTGGGTTTTTCGTCGAGCGGCACATTAGCAGAAGGAATTCCTTCTGGCGAAATGCCGCCGGTCTTTAGCGCCTCGCCTAAATCCATGGCGCCACCGGGACCGAACGGTCCACCGGCGTCGTACATACCCCCGGTGAGCTTCGTCCACGCGCCGCCCAGAGCGGCTTTGGCCTCCGGAATCTGGCTAATGCGATGCTGCTGAAGCATGAGCCGCGAATGTTCGGCGATCCATTGGGCGTGCTCCTCCACGACGATTGCTTGCTCTTGACCGACGTAGATTTCGTCCTCGGTGTCGATCGCGTCGAACTGCTCCGTGAGAGTTGCCATGCGGTCGCAAAGCGAGTCGAGCTTGGGCGCGGCTGACTCGGCACTGGGTTTGTCCTTGATCGTCGAAAGCAGATCGGCCGTTTCCTTGGTGAGGTCAGCGATCTGGCGCGTGAGTCTCATGCGAGTTGCATGTTGGCTGTTGCATCCCGCCAGCAGACAAACTGCGAAGAGAAGCGGCGCAATCCGCCAGTGAATTGCGGTAACCATCGCTTTCGAATGCCAGTGTTGGAACTGGATCAGAAATGCCAGGAATTGCCACAAGCCATGGATCGACGTCGCTAGACCCACCATTCCAGTGCCAGGAGAATCAGAAAAATCACCCCCATGAAGACCAGCATCCACACGGCAGTGCGCCAGGCGTGATGCAGGATCGGCACGAGAATCTCGTGTCGCGTCGCGCCGTAGACCAGACTGACCGCCACCAGCAGCGGCACCATGTACCAGACTTGGGCGGCCAGCAGTCCGTCGGCAAGGAGAGGCATCATGTGCGTAATTCGCTGTAACCAGTTGCTAGTCCGTTAGATGTGCGAGTCGAGGCTGTGCGGGTGTGAAGGCATGGAGCCTTCAATTCTCTCACGACCTGCACACTCCATCGCTCACACCCACACTCTCAAAACCTCATACGCTCAAACCTGCCCAACAACGCGATCAAGTCTTCTTCTCGTCCCCTTCATCCGGCGGTTGCTTGGGGTCAGGGACCGGTTCGCTCAATGCCGGCCCGGCAAACGCGTCGTAAATGGCCAGGATGTTGAGCAGGCCGGCAATCATTGTGTACAGGGTTCCCAGCTCGAAGCGGATGTTGAGCCGTTCGTGCCACCCCGGGAGGGAATCGACCACCTCTTCGGGAGGCAAGCGGCCAAACGCGGGCGTGGGCCTCGGCGGAGCCATAAAGTACCCGCCAATCGGCTTGCCCCAGTTCCGCACCGCAACGTATTGCACCAGGGCCGGCGCTGCCGGCAGGCCCACCCCAATCTGCAAGGCGTATTGCCAGCGGTGCTCCTCGGCAGTCCAGTTGGCGTAGACCACCTTTCCTTCACCCAGCGCCAGACCGAAAAAGTACGTCCCCAAAATGCAGACCATGAACAGCACGCCTTTGGCGTACCGCCGCTGGTAAAGGTGCCCCAATCCCGGCACAAGCCATGCCAGGAGTGCCGCCAGTGGCGGATCGCGCAGATCGATCTCCAAGGCCTGTTCGCTGGAAGGGGGAGCGCTCGTCATGGGTCACAGCGGGTTGGGAGTTGGGCGGGCGAAAGGCACATTCTAACCGCCCGGCCGCGGTGGTACAGGGCAAACTGGCCCACTGACTATTCGCCTCCAGCGAATCGATCTTGCGCTCTGGCCACTGACTAGTCGGCTGCTTGTCGCTGTCGCGTCGTATCAGGGTCCTGCCAGAACGCGTGGCAATTATCGGGCCAGCGGGTATCATGCACACTGCTTTGGCACTGCCGGTGGAGGTGAGACAGTCATGAGGCCAACTTTCTGGGGGGCGCTACTAGCAGCGAGTCTGTTGCTGGCGGGATGTGACCACTCCACTGGCGGTCGTCAGCCTGGCTCATCTGCTTCATCTGCTCAGCAGCCCGCGGGCCCGAAAAGATATACCGCCGAGGACCTGCCTGAAGTCGGCGAGCGACTGCCGCCGCTGGATGACGGGCGCGTGGACTTTGCCGCTCCGAAAGACTGGCGAACCCTTTCCCGCGACTGGAAATTCCTGGCGCGTTTTGTGAAGGGGCAGCAGGACAACTCGCTCCCCCGCATTACGGTCTCGGCAATGCCAGCATCGCCGGCGATGGAAGATGTCACGGAGGAAAACGTTGGCGAATTTACTGGGCAGATGCAGAGCCGCTCGCAGGAGGTGGAGGGGCGAAAGCTGCTGGAGCCAGAGCGTCCGATCATTCTCGGGGACCATGCCTGGTCGCGGCACGTGCGGCAACTGCGGGGGCGCAGTGGACACGCGGTCGTGCAATCGCTGGCGACCGCGCGCGGCGGCCGCTTGTACCTGATCGAGCTGACGGTTGATTCCGCCGGGGATTCCAATGACGATTTTGCCAAGGCGATCCTGACGCATCGGGACACGGCCTATGCGGTGGCGGCCAGTTGGAAGTTTCTCGGTGAGGCGGCAAAAGAGGGGCCTAAGTCGCCGGACAATGAATCACCAGCGAAAACCGTACAAGCCGCCGACAACTCAGAGGCCGGGAAGAAAGGGGAGTAGCCCTTGCATTGGCGCGGCGCCTGGCCGATTCTTCACACTCCAATCCCCGTTTAGCTCATCGGGGCCAATTGCCCTGCAAACCTGCCTACGAAGTGACGCACCATGGACGAACAAACCAAGCAGCAATTGATGGTGGGCGTGATATTCTTCAACGTTGTTCTGATGGGATACATGATCTACTGGTATTTCTTTACCGTCGTGGCCAATGTCAGCTTTGCCCAAGTTTTCACGCACCTGGCAATCGGCGCCGGGATCGCGATCATTCCCGGGATCATCGGCTACTTCGTGGGGCGGATGATGTACAAGTAACGCCGGACGGCGCAAAGGCAGTCTAGCTGAGGCAAACGAAGGGAACGAGGCGGCCGCGAATCACAGCCGGTGATGCTTTTTGCTCCTCTCTTACTCCTTCGTTTCCTTTGTTAGCTTCTGTTCAAGACTTCGTTACCTCAAGTGGATGCCCGCCGCTCACTTCACCACAAAATTCACCAGCTTCCCCGGCACGACGATCGTCTTAACGATCTCTTTGCCGGCCAGCAGCTCGGCAATCCGCGCGTCGGCTTTGGCGGCGGTTACGATCGTCTCCTGATCGCTGTCGGCGGGAACGGTGACCTTGCTTCGCAGCTTGCCCAGGATCTGGATGGGGATTTCGATCTCCGCGTCCTTGGTCAGCGCTTCGTCGTAGCTCGGCCAGGGCTCGTAGGCCAGCGTCTTGGCATGCCCCAGGAGTTGCCACATCTCTTCGGCAATGTGCGGAGCAAACGGCGACAGGACGAGCACGAACGTCTCCATGGCTGATTTAGGCCGCACGGACTGCTTGGTGAAATAATTGGTGAACTCCATCATCCGCGCGATGGCCGTGTTGAACTCCATCCGCGTCAGGTCGGTTGTTACCTGCTTGATCGTCTTATGCAAAACGCGTGCGGCTTCTTCGCTCGGCTCGACCTCCTGCACCGCAGCGCTCAGCACCAGCTTCTCGGCCTTGTCATCAACGATTAGCCGCCAGGCACGGTCCAAAAAGCCGCGCACGCCGCTGACGCCGGCCATGCTCCAGGGCTTCACCTGCTCCAGCGGCCCCATGAACATCTCGTATAGCCGCAGGCTGTCCGCCCCGTAATCGCGGACGATCGTGTCGGGGTTGATCACATTGCCGCGGGACTTGCTCATCTTGTAAGCGCGGCTTTCGATGCGGATCTCAGGCCGCTCCTTGAGCACGAAACCTTCCCCTTTCTTGAGGATCTGATCCGGTGAAAGATGAACGCTGGCTACTTTCTGGCCGGTGGCCTTGAGGACCGCGTTCCCCTCTTCGTCGTCCTGCACCTCGCTGGCGCTGATCCAGCCGTTTTCTCCTCGATACCCGGTGTACTCCATTTCGCCCAGGATCATCCCCTGGTTGACCAGCCTGGCAAACGGTTCGGGAGTGCTCACGTAGCCGCGGTCAAACAGCACCTTGTGCCAGAACCGCGAATACAACAGATGCAGCACCGCGTGCTCCGCTCCGCCGACGTACAAATCGACCGGCATCCAGGCCCTTTCCTTCTCGCGCTCGATTAAGGCCTGAGAGTTCTTGGTGTCAATAAACCGCAGGTAGTACCAGCAGGAGCCGGCCCACTGCGGCATGGTGTTGGTCTCGCGGCGATACTTTTTGCCGTCGATAGTCGGGTAGAGCCAGTCGACCGGGGCCTTGGCGAGCGGCGGCTCCGGGCGGCCGTGCGGCTTGAAGTCATCAAGGTGCGGGAGATCGACCGGCAAATCCTGTGGTTCGACCGGGCGGATCAGGCCGGTCGGTTGGCCGGCTTCGTCCAGCTCGTGCAGGATTGGAAACGGCTCCCCCCAGAACCGCTGCCGTGAAAAGAGCCAGTCGCGGAGCTTGTAATTGACCGCCTCGCGGCCCAGGCCGGCGGCCGCCAAGTCCGCGGTGATTTTGGCTTTGAACTTGTCGGTGGCCAGGCCATTGTAAGGGCCCGAGTTGATGGCCATGCCCAGCCCTTCGTAGCATTCATGCCCTGCCAGGATTTCAGCACGCGCGTCGGTTGCCTTGAAGGGAACGGTCTTGGCCTGCGACGGATGCAATACATGCGTCGGCAGCATGACCATCGCCCCGGGATCGACTACGGGAACAATGGAAAGCCCAAACACCTTGGCGAATTCGAAATCCCGCTCGTCGTGCGCCGGCACGGCCATAATCGCGCCAGTTCCGTAGCTGATCAGGACGTAGTCGGCAATCCAGATCGGCACCGGCTGGCCGGTGACCGGATTGATCGCATGCGAGCCGGTGAAGACGCCGGTCTTTTTCTTGCCGACCTCCTGCCGTTCGCGGTCGCTCATCCGGGCTGCGGCCTCGCGATAGGCGTCAACGGCCGCCTTCTGCTCGGGCGTCGTCAGCCGGCTAACGAAGGGATGTTCCGGCGCGATGACCATGTAGGTCGCGCCGAAGAGGGTGTCGGGGCGCGTCGTGTAGATGCGGAGGACGCGGTCGTCGGGTTTTTTGAGAAAGCCAGTTTTCGCGCGAGAGACTTTCCAGTTCTCGTACGACAGTTTTTCAATCTGTCCTTCCTTTTTGGACAGGTTGGAAACCTGTCCTACGTAGAAATCGACTTCTGCCCCCGTGCTCCTCCCAATCCAATCGCGCTGGAGCTTCTTGATTCCTTCCGACCAGTTCAGACCCTCCAGGTCCTTCTCCAGTCGGTCGGCATAAGCGGTGATCCGCAGCATCCATTGCCTTAGCGGAATGCGCACGACCGGATGGCCGCCGCGCTCGCTCTTACCGTCGATCACTTCTTCGTTCGCCAGCACGGTTCCCAAAACTTGGCACCAGTTGACCAAGGCGTCCGACTGATACGCCAGCCGATGATCATCCTGGTACTTCCGCACGGCCGCGTCGCCCTGCGACTTCACTTCCGCCGGAATCGGCAGCTCGGCAATCGGCCGTCCCTTGTTCTGCTGCGCGTCGTACCAGGTATCGAACAGCACCAGGAAGATCCACTGTGTCCAGCGGAAGTATTCGACGTCCGTCGTCGCCAGCTCGCGGCTCCAGTCGTAGCTGAAGCCCAGCATCTTTAGCTGCCGCTTGAACGTGGCGATGTTCTGTTCAGTATTTGTGCGCGGGTGAATACCTGTTGCAATCGCGTGCTCTTCCGCTGGCAGCCCGAACGCGTCAAAACCCATCGGGTGCAGGACGCTCTTGCCGCGCATCCGCTCGAAGCGGCAGACAATGTCGGTCGCCGTGTATCCTTCCGGATGACCGACGTGCAGCCCCGAGCCGCTGGGATAGGGAAACATGTCCAGCACGTAGAGCTTCTCGGCGGTCGGCAGCTCTGGCGTGCGGAAGGTCTGGTGCTGCTCCCAGTACTTTTGCCACTTGGGCTCGATGATGGCGGGGTTATAGCGGGGCATATTCAATCGGGTCGCGAAATAAGGGCGAAAACTCGGATTTTACCGGCAGGGACCACTGCCGGTATATGGCAAGATGCGGCCAATGGAGGGCCGGTTCGGTAGAGAGGGGGCTTAGCCGGAGGCAAATGTCTCCGGAAAACGCCGTGTGGCACGCAATCCGGCGACGTAACGTCAGGTCGCGGCCAATCGGCAGGCGGCGCCTTCTCCGGGGGCTGTTAGCCCCCGGCTAGAAAAGCCGCTAGCCCCCGGCTGAGGAAGAGATGCGCCAATCGACAAGCTGCACTTCAACGCGGCTCCGCCCCTGGAACTCGTTGATTACCGGCCGATAGGCGACGTCCAGTGGCGCGCTGACGGCGGACAGCTCATCTGCCAGATCGCCGAAGCCGAAGCCGACGCACCGCATGTTCACCCGGTACTGCGACAGCTTGAGCGACAGGTGCCGCTCCCCATTGCCGATTCGCTTGGGCGGCTCCGCCAGCTTCACGCCCGTCGCACAAAGCACGGGCCGCGGATTGCCGCAGCCAAAGGGCGATAGCGTCTCGATCTGCTTCACCGTTTGCGGCGTGAGCTGGCTGAAGGGACCCTCGGCATCGATCCGCAGTTCAGCCTGCGGCAGTCCGCCTTCCGTCTGGCAGGAGACGAACTCGCAAAACGCCTGGCGGAATGTATCGATGCGATTCTCCTCGATTTTCAGTCCCGCGGCCGCCGCATGGCCGCCGAAGCCGAGCAGGTGCTCGCCGCACGCCGCCAATGCCGAATGCAAGTTGAAGCCGTTGCACGATCTGGCCGAGCCGGTGCCCGGCTTCACGCCGTGTTGATCCAAGGCGATCATCACGACCGGCCGATGGAACTTTTCCGCCAGCTTCCCCGCCACGAGGCCAATTACGCCCGCATGCCAACCGCGGCCGGCCAGCACGAGGGCCGGCTCGTCCTCCGCATGCAGCTCCTCTTTGATCTGCTTGCCGGCGGCCAGCAGGATGCTCCGCTCCAGGCTGTCCCGGCTGCCGTTGAGCTCGTGAATGTACTCGGCCAGTTCCTGCGCGCGCTTCGCATTGTCCGTGGTGAGCAATTCGACGCCGAGCTGCGCCTGGCCAAAACGACCGGCGGCATTCAGCCGGGGAGCCAGCGTAAATGCAAGGTCCTCGCTCGACAGCACCGGCTTCTCGGACAACCTGGTGACGGCCAACAGCGCGGACAGCCCCAGCGCGGGTGAGTATTTGAGGCTGTTGAGTCCGTGCCGCACCAGGATGCGATTTTCGTCCAGCAGCGGCACCACGTCGGCCACGGTTCCGATTGCCGCCAGGCCGACGGCCGAGAGCAAGAATTCCCGCATTGCATCGGTTACCTTCTTACTCTGGCTGGCGCGCTGGCAGATGGCCCAAGCCAGCTTCAGCGCCACTCCCGCCCCGCACAGTCCGCCAAAAGGATAGTTCGAACCTGGCAAACGCGGATGGACGATCGCTGCCGCATCAGGCAGGCTGTCCTTCATCTCGTGGTGGTCGGTGACGATCAACTCGAGCCCCAGCTCTTTGGCCGTTTCGGCTTCGCTGACGCTGGCAATGCCGCAATCGACGGAGACGACGGTCTGGCCGCCCCGCTGGGCAATTCCCCGCAGCGCGTCGTGATTGAGGCCGTAGCCTTCCTCGAGCCGATTTGGGACGTAATAGCTCGCGTCCGCTCCCAGCAGCTTGAGGCAGCCGAGCAATAGCGCCGTCGCCGTCATGCCGTCAGCATCGTAGTCGCCATAGACGACGATCTTCTTTTTTTCGCGGACGGCGGCGTACAAGCGGTCGGCGGCAGCGGCACAACCGGGGAGTTCGTCCGGATCGCGCAGGCCGGTCAGCTTGCAGGCCAGGAACGTGCGGGCAGCATCGGCTTCGTAGACGCCGCGGCCGAGCAAGAGCTGAGCCACGATGGGAGGGATTGCCGCGGCCCGCTCCAGACGGGCGATGCGGTCGGCGTCATGCGGGGCGAAGCGCCACTGCTTCCGCATTGATCCCTCCGTGGCTTGCTTATTTTCGCTTCTCGGTGTGCTCCGTGTGCTTCCGAAGCCGGGGGGAATACTTCATCAGCTTGAGCTTTTCGCCGCCGGGCTTGCGACGAAGGGTGTAGTTGATATCCCCAGTCTCGCTGCACACCAGGTGGACGGTTTCGGCTTTTTTCTTGCTTTTGGCCATTGGTAAATTTCGAATCGCGGAAAGTCAGTCAGGGCTAGAGTTTAACCGAGGCCCAACTGGGGCGGGAGTGGGGAGACTGGTATGAGAGTGTGAGGGTATGAGGGTTCGTGGGTGGATGGATACTGACACCCAATAACCCGCACACCCGCATACCCTCGTACCCGCATACCCCACACCCCATTTTGCCCGAAACCTTCCTCCCGCCGGGCGGTTCAATGAGAAACGAGTGTCGGTGCGCAGGTCGGGTTACGTCTTCGTGGAGCGTCTCTCCTGTCCGGCCGGCAGATTCACAATTCTTGATGGGAGTAGGACCATGTTACGCAGGCTTTCGTGGGGTATTGTCGGGTGCATAATGCTACTGGCGCTGGTCGCCACTGTCGGGCTGGCCCAGGAAAAAGGTCAAAAAGGGCGCGGCCGCGGGGCCGGCGGCCCTGGATTCTTCGGTGGCGGCGGCAGCCTTGTAATCCTGGCCAGTAGCGAAGCTGTACAGAAGGAAATCGGGGCTGATGAGGCGACCGTGGGCAAGATTCGCAAGATTGGCGAGGAGAGCCGCCAGGCGATGCAGGACCTGTTTGCCGGCGGCAGCGACCGGCAGAATCTTTCCGACGAAGAGCGCCAGAAACGGCGCGAAAAGTTCGAGGAGCTGAGCAAGAAGTCGTCGGCACAGCTCAAAGAAGCCGTTTCTGCCGATCAATACAAGCGGCTCCAGCAAATTAGCTGGCAGGCGGCGGGGGCGGCCGCGCTGGCGGACGAGACCGTGGCCAAGGAACTGGCGATCACCGAGGAGCAGTCGAAAAAGATCGCCGACATTCGCGACGACTATGGACAAAAAATGCGCGCCCTCGGTCGTGACGCTGGCGCGGACGCACGCCGCGATCTGCGGAACGAGGAATCCAAGAAGGTCACGGAAGTCCTCACCAAGGAACAGCAGGACAAGTTGACGGCACTCAAAGGGAAGGAATTCGACGTGTCGCAGCTTCGCCAAGGGTTCGGCGGCGGCCGTCCCGGCGCCAAGGGGAAGAATCGCCCCAAGACGGAGTAACTAGCGCGGCCACCATCGCGTGCATCCTTCACACGGCCGCCGGGATTTTTCCCGGCGGCTTTGGTTTACTGAATGACTCTACTTAGGAAAATTCCCATGCGTCGGATCGCTCTGGCTGCGTCGTTCGGCTTCGCCCTGATGGCCTCCTCCGCCTTGGCCGGCGACTGGGTCGGCTTCCGCGGTCTCTCTGCCGGCGGCGCCAGCAATGACAAGGGGCTGCCGACGAAATGGAGCGCGACGGAGAACGTGGTGTGGAAGACGGAGCTTCCCGGGCCTGGTGCATCGAGCCCGGTGGTCACTGGCGACAAAGTGCTCGTGACGTGTTATCGCGTCAACAGCGACAAGGTCGAGCGGATCTTGGTATGTGCCGATCGGGCCAGCGGAAAGATCCTGTGGAGCAAGTCCGTTCCGGGAGCACGCAACGAGGATCCTGCGCGGGGACAGCTCATGTCGCACGGCTTTGCCTCGAGCACGCCGGTCACGGACGGGGAATACGTTTACGTTCTGTTTGGCAAAGCAGGGGTAGTGGCGTTTGATCTCAAAGGCAATGAGCTGTGGAAGAAGAGCGTCGGCAGTGGCTCGGCCCAGATGGGCTGGGGTTCGGCAGCTAGCCCCGTCCTCTACAAGAACCTGGTCATCGTCAACGCGGGTGCCGAGGCGGAAGCGATCATCGCACTCAACAGGTCCACTGGCGACGAAGTATGGAAAGCACCCGCCGATGGGCTCAATGGCTGCTGGGCGACGCCGATCCTGGTGGACATTGGCGACGGCAAGCAGGACCTGGTTCTCAACGCGCCCTATGAAATCTGGGGTCTCAATCCGGATACCGGGAAAGTCCGCTGGTACTGCGACGGCATTCAGGGAGGAACGGTTTGTCCCACGGTCGTAACGAAAGACGGCATCGTCTACGCCATCGGTGGCGGCGGCGGGGGTACGCAGGCGGCGGCCGTCGCCGTTAAGGCGGGCGGCAAAGGAGACGTCAACAAGACGCACGTGGTTTGGCGGAACGAACGCGTCGGGTCTTATGTCACCAGCCCTGTGATCGTCGGCGATCATCTCTACTGGATCAACAACCAGAACGTTGCTATCTGCCTGAAGCTGGCCGACGGAGAAGTCGTCTATCAGGAGCGCCTGGCGGGCGGCGGTGGCGGTGGAGGGAGCGCTCGCCCGCAACCGGGTGGCCGTCCGCAACCAGGTGGGCGCCCTGACGGTGGATTCGGCGGCGGGTTTGGCGGTGGACGGGGCGGCGGCGGTTTCGGCAGTCAGCCGTATGCTTCCGTCGTTGCCGCCGACGGCAAAATCTTCGCATTCATGCGGCAAAGCGAGGCAGTCGTTCTGGCCGCCGAGCCGAAGTTCGAGATTCTGGCCAAGAACAAACTGGACGATGACGCGGGCATCTTCAACGCCACGCCCGCCATCCACAACGGACAGCTTCTGGTGCGCTCGGACAAATATCTCTATTGCCTGGGCACGAAGTAGGCATTTCTTTGGTTGCAGGCATCGAGCCGGCCGCCGAGGAACGTGGCTGGCGGCCGCGCAGTGCGCCCTGCCTTCTTCGGCTGGCCGCAGGCTTTTTTTTCCATTCCGTGCTTGCAACACGCGGGCCACAGGGCAAAATGTTTCCGCCCGTAAAAGCCGGCGGTTGCCGGCCCAAATGCAGTCTTCCATTGGCGGAATGTCGAGGTGGCCATGGACGCGTCGCTGCGCAAGGCGGTCTGGTTCTTCATTGTCGTCGCCTTCGGTTCTACTCCGGCCTGGGGAGAGAACAAGAATCGCGGCGGCTCGCTCGACTCCGAGCTGGCTGCACTTCTGGCGGAGCACGGCTTTACCGGCCGCATCGAGGAGCAGCTTGAAGGGCGCCTTGGCCGGCCGGTGAACCTAGCGCTCGCCGACCTCGGCCGCAATCTGTTCTTCGATCCAATCATGGCGCTCCGCGGCGACAAT